>CAZOBJ010000004.1:0-68265 GCA_964577825.1 uncultured Planctomycetales bacterium | reverse complement strand
GCGCGCGCTTCTGCGGGACGTACCTGCCCGCGGATCTGTTGGCCGCCGAGCGCTGCGCGGCCTGCGGCCTGACGGTGGACGAGCTTCTCGTCGCGCGCACCTTCGGGCCCGGGCGGCGCCTGGGCGGCCTCGAGGACGTGGCCCCGCGCGAGACCGTGCTCCTGGCTCGACGCCCGCGCTGAGCGCCCCGCTTGACGCACATGCCGTGCCGGCGCTATGCTGTGCGCCTACAGGCCGCGAGGAGACGCCATGGAACCGATCCACGTGTACAGCACGCAGGCGCGGGACAAGGTCCCGCTGAAGACGATCGACCCCGGACGGGTGCGCATGTACGTGTGCGGGCCCACGGTGTACGACCGCTGCCACATCGGGCACGCGCGGCCCGCGGTGTGCTTCGACACGATCCGCCGGTACCTGGAGTACGCGGGGTACGCGGTCACCTTCATCAGCAACATCACGGACATCGACGACAAGATTATCGCGCGCGCGAACGAGCTGGGCACGTCGTGCGAACGGCTCGCCCAACGCTACCAGGACGAGTACGAGCGCGACATGGCCGCCCTGGGCGTACGCGCGCCCACGGTCCGGCCCAAGGCCACGGAGCACATCCCGGACATGATCGCGCTCGTGCGCGCCCTGGAGGACAAGGGCGTGGCCTACCGCACCGACCGCGGCGTTTGGTTCGACGTGAGCCGGTTCCCGGACTACGGCAAGCTGTCCGGGCGCACCGCGGACGACGAGACCGTGGAGCACCGCGTGGAGCAGGACCCGGACAAGCGCCACGCCCAGGACTTCGCCCTGTGGAAGGCCAGCAAGCCCGGCGAGCCCGCGTGGGACAGCCCGTGGGGGGCCGGCCGGCCGGGCTGGCACATCGAGTGCTCGGCCATGAGCGGCAAGTACTGCGACTTCCAGCTCGACATCCACGGCGGCGGGTCGGACCTCACCTTTCCCCACCACGAGAATGAGATCGCCCAGTCCGAAGCGGCCACCGGCCGCGCCTTTGTGCGCTATTGGATGCACAACGGGTTCGTGACCGTGGTGCGCCCGAGCGGCGAAGAGGAAAAGATGGGCAAGAGCAAGGGCAACGCCTTTTGGTTGCACGAGGTCTTCGCCGTGCAGCAGCCCGCCGCGGTGCGGCTGTGGATCCTGGGAACGCACTACCGCGCGCCGTTGGCCTTTCACGAAGAGAGCCTGCGCACCGCGGCCGGCGGGCTGGACCGCATCTACAACGCGCTCGACGCGACGCGCGAGGCGATCGGCGGCGAGGCACCCGTGCGCGCGGCCGACGCGGGCCCGCTCGTGGACGCGGCCGCGCAGATCGACCGCCGGTTCCGTGACGCCATGAACGACGACTTCAACACGCCGCGGGCCCTGGCCGCCGTGCATGACGCGGTGGGCACGGCCAACCGGGCGGTGCGCGAAGGCGCGCAGCCGGGCGAGCTCGCGGCCTTGCGCCTCACGATCGAGGCGCACCTCACCGTGCTGGGCCTGCCCCTGGAGCGCCCGCGCCAGGCGCAGGGGGAGACCGTCCCTCTGGTCGACGCGCTCGTGCGGCTGCGCAACCAGGCCCGCGAGGCCAAGCAGTACGCCATCGCCGACCAGGTGCGCGGCCGCCTTGCCGAGCTCGGGATCGAACTCAAGGACGGGCCCGAGGGCACAACCTGGGTGGCGAAATGAACGGAATCTCTCCGCTCTGCGGCGAGGCCTAGGCGCGCGTCGAGTCGTCCGAGGGTAGCATGCATATCGACCGCATTGACATCGTGCACGTGGCCATGCCGCTCGTGTATCCCTTCCGCACGGCCTACGGCGAGGACTGGAGCGTAGAGGGCGTGCTCGTGCGCCTCTGCTCGGGCGGGCTCTACGGCTGGGGCGAGGCCACGCCCCTGGCCGCGCCGGCCTACTCGCCCGAGGCGGCTCTGACCCAGTTCGTCGTGGCCAGGGAGTTCGTGGCCCCCCGCCTGCTCGGCCAAGACATCCCCTCCGGCGACGACCTTCAGGCCCAGCTCGCATGCATCAAGGGGAACTACTTCGCCAAGGCCGCGTTCGACCTAGCCTGGTGGGACCTGCACGCGAAGGAACGCGGCGAGCCCCTGTGGCGCCTGCTCGGCGGCGAACGGACCACGGTGGAGGCGGGCGCGGACTTCGGGGTGCTGGACTCGATCGACGACCTCGTGGCCGTGGTGGGCACGGCGCTTGAACAGGGGTATCCGCGCGTCAAGCTGAAATTCCGCCCCGGCTGGGAGCTCGACATGCTCTCTTCGGTGCGCGAAGCGTATCCGAACGCCCGCCTGCACGTGGACTGCAACAGCGCCTACACGCTCGACGACCTCGCCATGCTGCGCGAGCTCGACCGGTTCGGTCTGGCCATGATCGAGCAGCCCCTGGCCCACGACGACTTGATCGACCACGCCGCGCTACAGAAAGAGCTCGCCACGCCCGTCTGCCTGGACGAGAGCATCACTTCGCCCGCCAAGGCGCGCAAGGCCGCACAGATCGGCGCGTGCGGCTGGGTGAACGTGAAGCCCGGCCGCGTGGGCGGGCTCACCCAGGCCAAAGCGGTGCACGACGTGTGCCGGGCCGCGGGCCTCCCCTGCTGGGTGGGCGGCATGCTCGAGAGCGCGGTGGGCGCGCACCATTGCCTGGCCCTGGCGACCCTGCCCAACATGCGGTACCCGTCGGACCTGTTCCCTTCCACGCGATTCTATGCGCGCGACCTGGGGGCGCCGAGCATGCATCACTCGGCGCCCGGCCAGTTCAAAGTGCCCGACGTCCCGGGCGCCGGCTGCGAGCCGGAGCCCGAGATGCTCGCGCAGTGCACCAAACAGCGCGCCACTTTGTCCGCGTGAGGGCCGCCCGCGGATTGCACCGACCGCTACGGCCTGCTATACTGCCTGTGTCACATTGGCTCGGGAGGCAGGGCCATGGCTGCGGACGACAAGGACCAGAAGCGCCAGAAGCTGCTCGACCAGCTGCGGCGCAAGGTCAAGCGCGGAGAGACCGTATTCCGCGAGGGCGAGGCGGGCCGAGAGCTCTACATCCTGCTCGACGGCGCGGTCGAGATCCGCCGCGGCGAGACGATCATCGCCACGATCGACCAGAAGGACACCTACCTCGGCGAGATGAGCATGCTGCTGGGCGCACCGCGCTCGGCCACCGTAGTCGCGACCGCGGACTCGTCGCTGTTGTGCGTGCCGCAGGAGAAAGTGGTCGACTTCTTCAACTACTCGCCGGCCCTGGCCCTCAAGCTCGCGCGCATCCTGGCCGCGCGCCTGCAAGAGATGAACAAGCGCCAGGCCCAGCTCATGGAATCCGCCGCCGAGCCGCAGGCTGGTGCGGTGGCCGCGTACGAACGCTTGGTGGCCACCCCCGCCAGGCGCAAGCTGATGGCCGCGTGCGCACAGCGCCAGGGCACCGCGGTGCCGCTCAGGGACCTGGCCCGCGAGCTGGGGGTGTCCGCGGCTGAGGCCGGGCGCATCCTGGACGAGTACGCGCAGGCCGGGCTCGTGCGCACCGAGGACGAGAGCGCGTACTTCCTCGAGCCCGAAGACCAGGACATGAAGCGCCAGGTGGCCCTGTTCGCGGCCACGGACGCGCCTCAGCAGGACTGATGCACGCCCCGTGCCCTGTGGACATCGACGCCGCCGCGAACCCCCCGGCCAGAAAGGAAGCGCAATGATCCCAACCGGCGCGCTCGCCGTGACGCCGTCGCGCGTGCAGATCGGCGAGCCCTTCTATGTGCGCATCAAGCTGCGCGGCGAGGTCGTGGAGCCGAAGCTCGCCGATTGTTGCCTGCGCCGCAAGCCGAACGTACAGAGTCAGTTCAATCTGGCCACGCGCGGGTTGCGATTCCTGGACGACACGCTGCCGGAATGGACCGGCGCCCTGGAGGTCGACGACGACCCGGCCCTGGACGGGCCCAGGACGCTCACCTTCGACGGCAAGGATCAAGGCGCCTATCCGGGCGATCCGCGCCCGATCCGCAGCTTCGGCCCGTTCCGCTGGACCGCGGCCGGCATGCATTTTCTCCGCTTCACGGATCCGGCCGGCGGGTTCACCGCGTCCGCGAACGCCATGGACGTATCCGAAGACCCGCCCGCCCGCCGCGTGTACTGGGGTGACCCGCACTGGCAGAGCTTCTTCAGCGACGGGCTGCGCTGCCCGGAGGAGCTCTACTGGTTCGCGCGCGACGAGGCGTTCCTGGACTGGGGCGCGCTCTCGGACCACAGCGAGCCCCTCACCGACTGGCAGTGGGACTACTTCATGGCGGTCACGAACGCCTTCAACGAGCCCGGCCGGTTCCCGACCCTGGTCGGCCAGGAATGGACGAGCCACAACTGGCCCGACGGGGCCGGCAACTTCGGACATCGCAACATTTACTTCCGCGGCGACGATGGGCCCATCCTGCGCTCGCGCGACCCGGGCGCCGACACCCTGGACAAGCTGTGGGACAAACTCCGGGGCGTGGAGGCGCTGGTCATTCCGCACCACACCGCGAGCGCCCCCTTGGGCGCAGACTGGAGCCACGGCTGGAACCCGCAGTTCGAGAAGGCCGTGGAAATCTACTCGGTGTGGGGCAACAGCGAATGCCCGGCCGAGCAGGGCAATCCGCGCCCGATCCGATTCAACCGGGGCGAACGAGCCGGCCGACACGTGGTCGACGCGCTGAATCGCGGCTACCGATTCGGATTCGTGGGCGGCGGCGACATCCATGACGGACGGCCGGGCGACGACCTCACCTCCGAGCAGGGGCGCTATTTCGAGCTGTTCGGCATGATGCATCCGCAGGGATTCACGGCCGCGGTCGTTCCTGCGCTCACGCGCGAGGCCGTGTACGACGCGATCCAGACCCACCGGACCTATGCCACCACCCGGCGGCGTATCTATCTGGACGCGACCTTTGACAACGCGGCGGGCAAGAGCACCCTGACCGTGCGCGCCGCATCCGAGGACGGGGTGCGCGAGGCCGCGCTCGTGCGCGGCGGGGAGCGTGCGCTCACGCTCACCCCGGATGAGGACCCGCGCGTGGTGCAGGCCACGCGCGACATCGAACCCCTGGGGCCCGACGAGTGGGCGTATGTGCGCGTACTCACAGCCACGGGCGACATGGCGTGGTCCAGTCCTGTGTGGGGGGGAACCTGACCATGGCCGACCGGCCCCTGCCGCCCATCCTGGGCCGCATCCAGGCGACGAAGCAAGAGGAGATCGCGCGCCTCCTGGCCCGGACCTCGGAGCAAGCCCTTTTCGAACGAGCGCGCGAGGCCTCGCGAACGGATCCGCCGCGCGACTTCTTCCGCGCGATTGCCACGGGACCGGACGTACGGATCATCGCGGAGATCAAGCACACCAGTCCCTCCAAAGGCCTGTTGCGCAAGGACTTCGACCCGACCGCGCTCGCCGCGGCCTATACGCGCGGGGGCGCGGCGGCCCTCAGCTGCCTCACGGACGAGACCTATTTCCAGGGGTCGCTCAACGATTTGCGTCAGGCGAGAGCGGCCAGCGCCCTGCCCGTGTTGCGCAAGGACTTCCTGCTGCATCCGGCCCAGGTCGCAGAGGCCCGGGCCGCCGGAGCGGACGCAGTGCTCTGTATCGCCCGGATGCTCGCCCGCAAGGACCTGGAAGCGCTGTTGCAGGCCGCCGTGGCGCTGGGCCTCACACCCCTGACGGAGATCCACGACGAGGCGGACCTTGAGGTGGCGCTCGCAGCCCAGGCGCCGCTCATCGGCGTGAACAACCGCGACCTGGACACCTTCGTGGTGGACGTGCAGACCACCTACCGCCTGCGCGCGCGCATCCCCGAGACCGTGCCCGTGGTCGCGGAGAGCGGCATCACCTCTGCGCAGGACTTGCGCCGTTTGGCCGAGGCGGGTGTCGCCGCGGCGCTCGTGGGCGAGAGCCTGCTCGTGCAGACGGACGTGGAGACCGCGGTGCGCCGCCTGCGCACCGGAGCGCGATAGCCGAACTTGCCTGCATCACCGATCCCGTATGGCCGATAATCCTAGTAGGATGCAACCGGCCGCGCGTCGCGATCTTCGGCCGATGGGCGCGTCCGGACCACGGAGACCGGTGATGTCTGTGCTGACGCTTGGTGAGACGGCCCTGTTCCGGCACCTGCGGGTGCGCCGCGGCCGCGGGAGGCACCTGGACATGCCCAAGGTTTTGCTCATCCAAGACGACACCCCTTTGCGAGACCGGCTTCGCCGGCGTCTGCGCGTGGAAGGCTTTCAGGTCCTGTTCGCCTCCACCGCGCTCGACGGGGTGGACCAGGCCCGCACCGAACACCCCCAGGCCACGATCCTGGACGAGGACGCGCCCGACGCGCCGGCCGGGGCGGTGTGCAAAGCGCTTCGCAAGATCCAGGGCCTGAAAGAAATGCCGATCCTGGTGCTGTGCGAGCGCGCGGACATGTCCACGACCGAGAGCCTGCTCGAGGCCGGGGCCACCGCCCTGTTGCACAAGCCCTTCACCCCGGACGCGCTGGCCCGCAGGGTCAAGGGACTGGTGCGCCCGGAGGCGGACGAGCGCCCTCCCGGCCTACAGGCGCCCAAGCCGCTGCGCGAAGCGTTCGCGCGCATCCTGGAGGAGACCCGCACCCTCGGGGACGTAGCCGAGGTGTTCGCCGGGCTCACCCCGCGCGACGCGCACACCCAGCTCGCCGAGGCCCGGCGCGGACCGCCCTGGCAGCCCGTGCTCGTGGAGACGGACGTGCGCTCGTTCGAGATCCTGTACACCGGAACGCACGTGCGCTACGACCGCCGCCAGCTTCTTCGGGTGCCGGACGAGGACCTGTTGCGCAGTCTCAAGGTCGTGGTCCGCCGCAGCGCCCCGCCGCTTGTCGCAGCGGTCGACTACGGCGCCATGTTCATCAACGGCGGCGTCTACGGCGTGGTGCCGGCCAAGGGCCTGGACCGCAGGTACGTGGCCGCGCTCCTCAACAGCCGGCTCATGGACTTCTTCCTGCGGCGCATCCGGCCCCTGCCCGAGCACGACAACCTGGCCACCATGCTGCGCACCGTGGATCTCCAGGGGCTGCCTGTGGCCGTGCCCGAACCCTCCGTGCAGGAAGAGATCGCCTCGCTCGTGGAGACCGTGGAGACCGGGCCGCACACCCCGCCGGCCGAGCAGGCCCTCGAACAGGTGAACGACCGGATCTTCCGCATCTACGGGCTCGCGCGCCGCGAGGTCCGCCGGCTCGCCAATCTCGGGTTTTGACGGGGGTGTGGCTCAAGTCGCCCCGCGGGGCGCCGCTAATGGATGTAGAAGGAGGACCCAACATGCAGTGCGTCTGTTGTGTATGCGGCCGTCTGGCGCAGGGCAAACACTGGATCCACGCTGCGCCCGCAGACCCGAGCCGCGTAAGCCACGGCTATTGCCCCGAGTGCCTGGCCCGCGCCCTGCGCGAGGCCCGGGCCCTGCGGGACCGCGCGCCCCGCGTCGAAGCGCCGCGGGTCGACTACGCCGTAGCCTGACCTCGGTCCGGACGCGCCCGCGGATCATTCCCGAACCGCGCCCTGACCGCGCGCAGGCCCCGGCCACCACAGGACCACCGGAAGCACCACGCCCAGAAACAAGCCCAGCACAACCAGCAGTCCCCACCAAAGCTCGGCAGAGCTTCGCGCCTGGGCGCGCAGGCTCACCTCGCCCTCCAGGGGCAACACGTACACCGTGTCGTTGAACGAGCCGTGCACCACGGCCGTCTGGTCGCCAGCCTGGAACGCGACGGGCGAGCCCCATAGGGTCTCGCCCTTGGGCACCTTGTCCCAGATGGGCCTGCCGGTGAAGTAGCTTGTGCGGATCTCGCCCGTGCGCGCGTCGAGCACGTACAGGTGGTCGTCCAGGGCGCTTACGGCGATGGCCGGGCCCGCGGATTCGCGAAAGAAGCAGGGCGCGGAGTACACCTCGCCGCCCAAGGGCCGGCTCCACAGTTCCTTCCCGTCTCGCGCGCGAAAGGCGTAGACCTTGTAGTCATGGGAGCCCACGAACACCACCCGCTCGCCGTCCACCGCGGCCAGGCACGCGGTGTTGTCGATCCAGTTGCCGGCCATCCGGTTCCACACCCGCTGGCCCGTGCGCGCGTTGATCGCGTTCAGGTTGCCGAACTTGCTGCCCAGGAACAGGAGCGGCTCGTCTCCATCGGGCTCGACCGCAGGGCTGCCGAAGACCTCGTGCGCGATCTGGTAGGTCCATCGCCGCACCGGGCGCTCGCCGGAGACGTCGAAGCACTGCAGCAGGCCCTTGCGCGCGGCGATCCACAGATGGAACCGATTGTCCAGATCCCGGCCCACGGGCGAGCTCACGGGCCCGTTCGACACGACCCGCGACCAGCGCACCTCGCCCGTGGCCATGTCCAGGGCGTACAGGCGCGCGACCTGCTTGTTGCGGGCCAGGGCGCGGTCATGCACAAAGCAGGCGATATACATCGTGCCCTCGTGCAGCAGGGGGCTGGAGACCTGCGCCGCGGCCATGGTCGGGCTGGGCGCCACGAGCTCGCGCGACCAGACCCGCCGGCCGGTCGCCGCGTCGTGCGCGTACACCCAGCGGTCCGCCGAGCCCCAGTACACCACCTGCCGCCCGTCCGCGCGGCCCACCGCGGGCGCGGTGCCGATCTCTCCGTTGGTGATTTTGAACCAGATTCGCTCCTTCGCGGCCAGGTCCAGCGCGTGCAGGGTCTGTCCATACCCGCCGATGAAGGCCATGGGCCGGCCCTGCACAATCGCGAGCGCGGGCGAGGCCCACACGGCCAGGCCCATCTTGTACCGCCGGCCCCCCTTGTGGGTGAAGTGCCACTCGCGGATGTCCGGCGCCGGGTCCGGTCCCGGCCAGGTGCAGGTCGCGTTGGCGTCGGACCCGTCGCGCAGGCTCGGCCAGGTGCCCGGATCGGCCGGCACCGGCGCGCATGCCCACACGGCCGTCAGGAGCACCAGCGCGGCGCGGCGCCCGCTCACGAGCCCGCCCTCTCGGCGGACTGTTCCTTGTGGGGCCAGCGGTCGTGTATGGAGATCGCCTCCGTCGGGCAGGCGTCCACGCACTTCATGCACATATGGCACTCGCGGGGCTCTACCCGGCCGCGGTCGATGGCGTCCACGTTGCACACGTCATTGCACGTCCCGCATCGGGTGCATTTGTCCGGGTCGGTCTCCAGGTGGCGCACACTGTGCCGGGCCGCCCAGGCGATGGCCTCGCGCCACGGGCACAGGTACCGGCACCACACGTTGGGCACCACCAGCGCGGCGAGCACCACCATCACCGTGGCCAGGATCGAGGCGGGGTCGTACACCTTGCTGAACCCGAAGTGCACGGGCGAGGTGACCTTCAGTTGCGCCACGGCCGCGATGAGGATGATCGCGAGGCTGACCACGCGCAGGCGCCGCAGCCGCCGGTCCCAGGCCCCCATCCGCCAGACCAGCAGGAACAGGATGAGGATCAGCACCTCGGACCAGTAGATGCTGGCGTCCTCCACGAAGAAGGTGCGCGTGTCCGCGAGGCGCTTCATCCACAACAGGAACACGCCCGCGACCGCCATGGTCGTGCCCAGCATGAGCCAGGAGAACGGATATCTCGCCCGCTTGCGCGCGCGGTGCCACCCGCGCAGGAGCATCCCGGAGAATTCCTGCAAGGCGCCCGTGGGGCAGATCCATCCGCAGAACATGGGGCCGAAGATCATGCTGGTGACAAGCACGGTCACGGGCACGGAGCAGTAGTACAGGGCGATCACGTTCTCGCGCCCGATCTCGTTGAGGCCTCGGTGGAAATTGCGGATCATGCCGAACACGCCCAGGCAGGTGAACACCACGAACACGAACACGCAGATGCCGAAGACCTGATTGAGATGCCGGTACACCTGCCGCCGATGTTGCGGCACGACGATGGGGATGACGGCGAGCAGCCCCAGGGCCAGGATGGTCAAAAGCTCCACGTAGCTGCCCTCGAGACCGGTGAGGGCGTTCTCCATGAGCTTGACGTTGGACGAGGCCCCGGCCAGCGCCGCCTCGATTCGCTCGATCACGCCTGCACCTCCTCGGGGCTCGGCGATTCCTCGATCAACGGATGGACCGGGCCCAGAACGCGCAGGCCCACGGCTTCCCCGGGTCGAGGGAGCCGGTCCTCCTCCTCTAGCGCATGTACCGTCAGCGGCGTCTCTCCCTCGACCTCCACGCTCACCTCGCGCCATCGGCCTCGATCCGCGAGCCCGCGCACCGTTCCCTGGGCCTCGGCGCGCTCATCGTCGGCGGCCAATCGCAGCGCACCCGGCCGCACGAACACGTGCCCTCGGACCGCTCTCGGCGGCTCGGATACAGGAAGCCGCGCCCGTCCGACGCGCGCGGTCCATTGCCCGGCCTGCTGTTCGAAGCGCGCGGGCACCACGTCACCCGCGCCCAGGAACCGGGCCACGAACATGGCCCGGGGCCTGCGGAACAAGACCTCCACGGGCCCGGTCTGCTCGATGCGGCCCGCGTGCATGACCGCGACCCGGCTGCGCATGGACCAGGCCTCCTCGCGGTCGTGGGTCACGTGGATCGTGGCCGTGCCCAGCTCCTCGTGCACCGCGGCCAGGGCTCGGCGCATCCCGGCGCGTGCGTTCGGGTCGAGCATGCTCAGCGGCTCGTCCAACAGGAGCACCCGGGGCCGCACGGCCAAGCTGCGGGCCAGGGCCACCCGGCGCGCCTCGCCTCCGGACAGCGTATCCGGGGCGCGCGAGAGAAACCCGTCCACGCCCATAAGCCGCGCGATGCGCGCCACGTGCGCGGCTCGCTTGTCCCGGGGCACCGGGGCGTAGCGCAGCCCGAAGGCGATGTTCTCCGCCACGGTCAGGTGCGGAAACAGGTCCGCGTGCTGGGCCACGTATCCGATGCGCCGTCGCTGCGGCGGATCTTGCGAGACGTCCCGCCCCTCCAGGAAGATCGTGCGCGGTCCCACGGGCAGGAACCCGGCCACCGAGCGCAAGAGCGTGGTCTTGCCGCAGCCCGACGGGCCCAGGAGCACCAGGTAGTCGCTGCGCTCCAGGGCCAGGGAGATCGGCCCCAGGGTGAATTCGCCCACGGACACGGTCAGCCGGTCGGTGCGCAGCACCTCGCTCATGCCGCGGCCCCCCGGGCTCCATGCACCGTGGGCAGGGCGCGCGCGGAGAACTGCAACAGGAAGAACATAGCCAGGGAAAAGAGCAACAGCACCGCCACCAGGGGCCCGGACTCCACCACGCCCACGCTGTTGAACCGGTCGTACGCGGCCACGGGCGCGGTCTTCGGAGACGGAGCCAGAAACAGCACCGCGCCGAACTCTCCGGCCGCCCGCGCCCACGCGAGCACCGCGCCCAGGAAGATGCCCCGCGAGGCCAACGGCAGCGATACCCGCGCGAACGCGCCCCAACCGCCCGCGCCCAGGCCGCGCGCGGCGTGCTCCAGGGTAAGGGGCACGGCGTCGAAGGCCGCGATCGCGCTCTTGGCCAAGAACGGCAGGGCCACGAACACCTGCGCCAGGCAGATGCCCCACAGCGTGCCGTCGAACCGGATGCCCAGGCCGCGCTCGATCAGTTGCCCCAGGAACTGCTGCCGGCCGAACACGGTCACGAGCGCAATGCCCGCCGCGGTCTGCGGGATCACAATGGGCACGTCAATGAAAGACAGCAACAGCGTGCGCCCCCGGAAGCGCAGTCGGCTGACCGCATAGGCGAGCGGCACCCCGAAGGCCACGAGCAGCGCCGTGGACAGCGTGGCCGTCTTCACCGTGGTCCAGATCGCCGAGCGCACCCGCGCGTCGCGCAGCACGAGCTCCAGGCTGTGCAGATCCTCACCGAGCACCACCACCACGACCGGGAACAGCACGAAGAAGAGAAGAACCAGCCCCACGCCCAGGAACACAACGGCCGTGCGCGCGCCCCCAGCGCCCCGCGCGGTGAAGAGCGCCGTGAGCACGAAGAACCCGATGAAGAGCGCCTCCCACGCATACGGCTGGCAGAAGGTGAAGCTCAACGTCAGCACCCAGAAGTACGCCAAGAGCCGCAGGCTGCGCGCGCACGCAGCCAGGCCCATCAGGAACAAGAGAAACAGGGGTTCCGCGTTCTCCAGCACGACCACGAAGAGGCCGTACAGCGCGAAGTAGCTGGCCACGAACGCGAACCAGTACCGCGCGGGCAGGTGCACATTGACCTTCACGCCTACGTAGAGCACGAGCAGGCTGCCCATGAGGATGGCGCCGCTGGTCAGGCTGTCCGGCGCGAGACGATGCCCGAACATCGCGTGCGCGGCGATGAGAAACAGCGCCCCGCCGCCGAGCAACAGGTCCACTCTGCGGCGCAGGATCAATACCCCGATGAGGACGTTGCTCGCAAGCAACAGGAGCTGGAAGAGTTCGATCGGAGAGATCGCACCTCGGACGGATGCCACGGCCACGCCGAATACGTGCAGGGCCAAGAGTCCGCCGACCACGGCCTTGGGCGGCCAGGTGGCGCGCTGAGGCGCGCTCATGGGTCCTGCCCCGGCGCGCGAAGCGGCCCGCGATGCTCGGCCACCGCCTCGTACGCGGCGAAGTCCTGCTCCGGGCCGTAGAACCTGGGCGGGGACAGCGGGTGGAACCCGTGGCGGTCCAGCGCCCCGGCATGCTCGCGAAGCAGGTAACGCACGAACCGCGCGGCCAGCGCGGCGTCCGCCTCTCGATCGGGGACCGTCAGGGTCCACACGATGGGCCGGCCGCGGACCTCGACCTCCTTCTGCGGCCCGGCCTGGAGCCTGGCGTAGGTCACCTTGGCGGACGTGTAGTCGCGGTCCGGATCGCCGAGGTTGACCGCCGGGTCCAGAGGAATGAACCGCAGGTCATGCGCAATGCAGATCGACCGATAGACAAAGGCGTAGTCGATCTCGCCTCGGCGCAACAGGGGCGGCAGCCGGCTGACGTGGTCGACCACCTTGTCGCACCGGTCCACGAGCGTGTCGTACAGCTCGGGCCGGCCGCGGCGGGCCGCCTCGAGCTTCCACACGAGCAGGGTCCGGTACCCGATGGGGCCCTGGTTCTCGTCCACTCGAGCCAGCCGTCCGGTCCGCCTGAGCACCTGCGCCCAGTCCTCCTCGGCCTGCGCCACCTCCGGCGCGCGCAGGCCCACGGCCAGCACCACCTCGTCTCGAGCGAAGTCCAGGCGCCAGGTGCACACGTCCTGGAGCAGCGTGGTGACGAGCGCATTGTCCGCGAGCATGAGCAGGTCGCAGGGACGCCCCAGCTCGGTGCGCTTGCGGCAGGCCGCCTGGCTGCCGCTGCCTTCGGCCACGAGCGCGATGCCCGCGTCCCGGCGGCACGCCTCGTGCACGTCCTCGAGGAGCGGGGTCAGGCCCGCGGCGTGGAACACGCGCAGTCGCTCAGTCTCTTGCGCGGGCTCGCATCCGCAGCCTGCCACGAGGCCCGGCAGCACACACAGCACCAGGCAGATGCGGCTCATGCCTGTTCCTTTTCGGTCGCTCCGGGGCCCCGCCGGCGGGCGCGCGCCTTGCGCGCGCCGCCCACGGCCGCGCCCAGGGCCACGACGAGCTGGGCGTCCTCGGGCACGTACAGGGCCTGGTTCAGATGCTCGCCCAACGCCTCGACCATGGCCCGGTTGCGCGCCCCGCCGCCCACGAACGCGTACCGGCCCCGTACGCCCACGCGCCGGACCATGCTCGCGATCCGGTTGGCCATGGCGTCGTGCGCAGCTGCGGCGATGTCGGCCTTGGCCACGCCGCGGGCGAGCAGGCCAACCACCTCGCTCTCGGCAAAGACCGCGCAGGTCGCGTTCATCTGGATGGTGGTCTGTGCGCCGCAAGCGGCCTCCACGAACGCCTCGTAGTCGAGGCCCAGCTTGGCCGAGAGGACCTCCAGAAACCGCCCGGTGCCCGCGGCGCACTTGTCGTTCATGCTGAAGTCTTCGATCTGTCCGGCGTCGCCCAGGGCGATGACCTTGGTGTCCTGTCCGCCCACGTCGATCACCGTGTGGATGGGTTCGCCTTCCGGTTGGCCGAACAGAATCCCGGCCGCGCAGGCCTTGATCTCGGTCATGACCACGTCGCCGATGTCGGCCAGGCGGCGGCCGTACCCGGTGGTCGCCACCACGTCCACGTCCGAGGAGGTCATCTCTGCGCGGCCCAGCACCTCGTCCACGACCCGCCTGGCCGTGTCCGCGGGCAGGTCTCCGCTCGGGCACAGGTACGCCGCGCGCACTGTGCGCTCGTCTTCCAGCACCACCGCCTTCGTGGTGGTCGATCCCACGTCCAGGCCCACGGCGATCATGCGCGCCTCCTCGGTCAGACCCCTTCCACCTGCTCCAGGAACGCCTCGAACCGAACCCGCAACTGCTCGACGTCCTCCAGGCTGTAGTCCGTGCGCACGTGCAGGAACGGAATCTTGCGCTCCTTGAGCACCTGGGAGAGCCGGTAGGTTTCAATATCGAATAGCTGGCACAGCCGCAGTCCGTGGTGCACCACCCCGTCCGCGCGGGTGGCGTCCACCAGGTCCAGCACGCGGCTCAGGCGCGTGGCCTGGGAGATGAAGCACGGGCATGCGGACGCGAATACATACCGCTGCGCCAGAGACCGGTACTGCGCGCCCCGGCTCCACTCGTCGGCCACCACCGGATCATACAGGCTCTGCGCACCCGTGCAAAGGGTGTCGGCCACCACGTCCGCGCCGCTTTCCTCGATGAGGTGCAGGAGCTTGAAGTTCGGCCACTGAAGCGGCGCACCCGTGAGCACCAGCCGGGGACGCATGCGCGGCCGCTCCGGCCGATAGGCGCGCGCCCACTCGAGTACGCGCGAGGCCTCGCGCGCCCAGTCCTGCGGATCCGCGCCCTGATGCAGCGCCTGCAGGATCAGGAAGAAGTCCCGCACCGACAGGGCGCCGGGTTCTCGCGCTCGAGCGTCCTGGAGCGCGCGCACGAGCGCGGTCCGGCGGCGACCCTCGCGCACGGCCCGGCGCAGGGATCGGCGCGTCAAGCGGCGGCCCAGGACCCTGGCGAGGAACTGCGCCAGGCGCGCGACCTCGTCGGCCGCGAATCGGCCGTACCGATGCGCGTCCTGCTCCGGAGGGAGGTTGAACACGAACGTGGGCGAAAAGTCGGCCAGGATCTCGCCCAGCTTGCGCTTCGCGTCGCACGAGCTGGGCAGCACCACGGCCGCGCATCCTCCGGCCGGCCCCTGCGGATCCAGGAAAGAGGCGAAGCTCGCCTTGGCCAGGGGACACACGTCGCCGGTGAGCACCTCCTCGCCGCGCTGCACGAGCGCCGCGTTGCCGCAGCCCAGGCGCACGGGCAGCCCTCCCAGCGCGTACACGAGTTCAAAGGGTATCAGCGTGCAGAGCGTTCCGATCCGCGGCCGGTCATCGGGCAGGTCGCGGCCCTCGGCCCAGGCCTCGAACCGGCCGATGTTCTCGGGCCGCCGGGGGATCTCGCGCAGGCGGTCGCGCTGTTGCTCCAGGAGCATGCGCGCGCGACGCCGCGCGCCGGGGTCCTCGGTCTGGCGCGGCGCAAGACGATACCGGGGGTCGAATTGATCGGCCATCTGCCGGCCTCCCTCAGGGCGCGTAGCGCGAGCTCGCAATCCTGGCGCCGCCGTGCTCCACGGACAGGCACTCGTCGCGCGGGCAGGAGGCCACGCACTGCAGGCACAGGACGCAGTCGTAGCTGCTCACGTCCGCGTCGGACATCTCCGCGCGCACCCGGTCGATGTCCATGGGGCACACCTCCGCGCACGCGCCGCACTGGTTGCACTTGGTCGCGTCCTTGCGCAGCCGGGTGGCCCCGCCGCGGCTGAAAAGGCCCGCCAGCATGCCCATGGGGCACAGCCGGCACCACAGCCGCCGCCCCACCATGAAGCTGACCAGGAAAACCCCCAGCACCACCGCCACGCCCACGCGGAAGTACCCGAGCGCCCACTCCCAGCCGGGAAGCCCCGGCCATTCCCCGGGCCCGCCCGCGGCCACGGGACAGACCTGGTTGCCGGGGCAGATCTTGCAGAAGGGGTACAGGGGGATCTTGCACCCGGCGAACTTGCCCTCGGCGTCCAGGTGCGGCACCGCCCGGGCCATGGCCAGGCCGATCGCGGCCAGCCCGGCGCCGCTGAACAGGTACGCGAGCTTGACCGGCTGCGCGGGCTTGAGGTGCGGCGCGCCCACGAGGCGCCGGCCTCGATCGAACAGGTCTCCGAGCGCGCTCAGGGGACACAGCCACCCGCATGTCCATCGCGCGGTGATGAACGCGAAGATGACCAGAAAGGCCCCCGCGCCCAGGCCCATCTCCAGAGCGGCCAGCGCGCCGGGGTCGCGCTCGGCGAGCTTCGTGCCGTCGATCTGCATGAGCCGCTGCAAGAGCTCCATGTTGCAGCCCTGCACATAGCCCCCGTCCGCGGAAAACCGGCACGGCGCGGACAGAAGAAACGACAGCCGCCGATCCGTGCGCATGACCGGCGACGTCTCGCTGATGGTCATGACGTCGTCGCTCGCCTCCGCGCGGCGCTCGCGCATGGCCTGGTAATCCTGGTAGTCCGCGCGCAGAGCGAACCCGCCGTACAGCAAGACGAGGGCGCAGCTGATCCGCACCACCTTGCGAAATGTAGGCAACGAGAACAACCCGCGCACGAGCACCAGGGCGCTGGCGACCCCCACGGCCACCCACACGGGCCGAACCAGAAGCCAGTAGAACCCCTCTTCTCCCGCGGGCACGGACCGGTACCCGTCGTAGACCCCGACCGCCAGAAACGCGACGCAGGCCGCGGGGACGATCAGATGCAGACGGTACCAGCCGCGTCGAGGGAGGAGGAGCGCGGGCAGGATGATCACCAGATACGCCGCCGCGAACGGGCTCTCCGAGGCGGCCAGCCACCGCGACGCGCGCGGATAGGCGACGAGAGCATGATAGCCCGCAAACATGGCGCCCATCGCCACGAGGCCCAGCACGAGGGCCCTGCGGGTGGGCATCCGCCGCAACACGGGCAGCAGCAGCGTGACCGCCAGGGCCAGGAAGGGGCTCGTGAGCGGCCGCAGAGCACCGAAAACGGGTTCAAGCAGTTCGGTCACGGGCGCGGATCTTTCGCACGGTGAGCAGGACGAACACGGTTCCGATGGGCAGCAGATACCACAGGCCGTAGTAGTCCGCGTAGCTGTCGGCGCGCACCTCGATCGTGGCCACGGACTCGGCCTCGCCCGCGGGCGGTCCGGCCTCCACCCGGAAAGTGAGCACGCGGTCCACCGCCTCGGGGTCCACGCGGAACGCGTCGACGGTCTGTCCCCGCCCGGTCACGTCCGGACCCCAGACCACCCGGCAGGCCGTGCCCGGCTGCGCTCGGTCGGCGGGCAGCAGGAATGCGATGCGCAGGGACTCGATCTCCCATTCTCCGGACAGCGACCCTCGCTCGACCAGGAAGGGAATCGGCGCGCCGTCAGGGCCTTGCAGGGACAGGTGCTCGACCGCCTGAATGGCGAAGCCCTGCGGGCTCAGGCGGCCGACCACGGCCGCCTGGTCGGGCCCGGGCGCCACGGTCGGACGGTCCCGCGTCTCGGCGAGCAGGCCCGCGGGCGCGGGCGCGAGCACCAGGCGCGCCGTCTGCGCGGCCTGTAGCCTCGGGCCGACGCCCGCGGCGGCCATCCACAGGCATGCAAGGGTGAACAATCGCACGCAGCGCTGCATGGTCAGTCGTCGATGGCGAACTGGCCGTAGGCGACCGGAGTGCGCACCGAGATCGGGTTGCCGCGCCAGAAGGCCACGCGCTCGGACCGCCCGGCGCCGGTGGTCCGGGTGAAGTTGAGGTAGAAGGTCTTTGCGCCCTCAACGCCCAGAAGCGCGCGGGGAATCTTGCACTCGTACATCCGCTTGTCCGGCCTGTCCGGCACCGAACCGCAGTCCTTGACTTCGATGCCTTCGGTGCCGCGGTCGCACTCGTACTTGCCCGAGACCGCGTCCAGGTGGAAAGAGGCCGGCTCCTCTTCGGTCGTAGGCGCCGCATAGATGGTACCAACGTCTCGGCCCGCGTCGCCGACGCCTTCGAGCACCAGCAGGCAGTAGAGATACTCCTCGTCGCAGGAGAGGCGGAACCGGGTCGGCGCCCGCGCGGGTCGGTTCTCGAAGTATCGCCCCTGCCGCTCGTACAGGTGCATCCCCTGCACCACGCACACGTACTCGCCGCCCCATTCCTCGCGCCAGGCCTTGCCGTCCACCTTCACCTGCTTCGTCGTGGGCAGGCGCAGCAGCCCGGCGGCCTCGTCCAGGCTCACGGTCTTGAACGCGCGGTTCTGGCGCTCGCTGTACAGCTCCAGCCCGATCTTGTAGGCGCCGTCGGGCACCCCGGGCTTGCGGCGCAAGGTCACGGTGAAGTACTGCTTCTGCCCGCCCCGCTTGGCCGTACGCAGGACCGGAAATCGGGTCCAGTTCGGGCTGGGCTCGACGCGCGCGGCGAACTCGTTCGACTTCACCCGCAGGCGAATCTCCTCGATGTTCCGATCCATGGTGTTGAGCAGATACACGCGGAAGGACGCCTGGTCGCCAATGCGCAGCTGCCCGTCGCGAATGTCGACCTTGACCGCCAGGTTGTCCTGGGCCTGCGCGAACACGTCGTTGCACAGATGGCCGTAGGCCGGACAGGACACAAGCACAAGCGCCAACACCGCAGCCGCAGCGCTCCTCGATACGTGCGCACCGCTCATTCTGCTCCCTCTCAAAGCTCTGCACGAACTCCTCACCCGTCGCGTCTCGCGCAGTATACACCATGGACCGGCCTCATGCCAACGGTTTCTCGCCTCGTGGCCGGCGCCCTTGTCCGGAGCCTGCGAATCCGGCTTGCCGGCAAATGCGGGCACGGGAATTGCCCCGAGAGTTATGATGTGCACCCGTAGGGCCCTGGCCAGCGCGCCCGGGCCGAGACGGACCGATACGGACGAGGAGGACCATCCCTATGGCCAAAGAGATCGGACCGCGTTTCCTGGCCGATACCCGGCCGGGCCAACCCGCCGCGAGCGCCGGGCGCACCGGATCACCGCCCTCCCTGGAGCCATCCCGCCCGGAGGGCGCGCGCGTACTGTCCTTGCCGGGAGGGGCGCACCTGCTGAACCCGACCGTAGACTGGCGCACACTGACCGACCAGCGCGCCAGCCTGCGCGAGTACGCCCCGCAGCCCTTCACGCGCGAAGAGCTCGCGTTCCTGCTCTGGTGCACCCAGGGCGTGAAGTCCGTGGTCGGCGGCCACACCACCCTGCGCACCGTGCCCAGCGCGGGCGCGCGCCACGCGTTCGAAACCTATGTGCTCGCGAATCGAGTAGAGGGGCTTGAAGAGGGGCTGTACCAGTACCTGGCACTCTCGCACGAGCTCCTGGTCCTGTGCACCGGTCCCGGACCCGCGCGCGAGATCATGGCCGCGTGCTACGACCAGTCCTTTGTCGCCCAGGCCGCGGTGACCCTCGTGTGGGTGGCCGTGCCCGCGCGCATGACCTGGCGCTACGGACAGCGGGGGTACCGGTATCTGTTCCTGGACGCGGGCCACGTGGGCCAGAATCTGTACCTCGCCTCCGAGGCCATCGGCGCAGGCGCATGCACGGTGGGCGCGTTCGACGACGACGCCCTGAACGCCGGGCTTGGGCTGGACGGGGCCGAGGCCTTCGCGATCTACGCGGGCGCCTCGGGCAAGAAGCCCTAGATAGGCGCGCGACCTCTCTGCGCGCGGATTGCGCCGCGATTCGTAAGCTCAACACGTCAGGTGAAACGCGCCGACCACGCGCCGCGTACCGGTCAGGCGCGCGTACAGGTCCACAGCCTCGCGCGTGGGTGCGATTTGAAGCTCGATGCCCTGCGCCTCGATCCTCTGCCGGACCTCGTCAGGCACTTGCATCCGGCCGTACGCACCCTGGCCCACGACCAGGACTTCGGGTCGCGCCTCGACAACCTCGCTCAAGTCCGCGAGCCCGAGGCGATGCCCCTCTTCGCGCCACCAACCGCCCTGTACGCGATCCGGATACACGATCAGGTCCCGGCTGTGGGCCTGTCCGTCCACCACCATCTTTCCAAACTCGTACTGCTCGATCGTGGGCGGCATAAGGAGTCTCCTTGACCATGGAGCCGGTCAGTCGAGCCGCAGGCCCCGGTTGCGAGCGTGCTCGCGCACGGCCTCGATCTCCGGCCGAGCGGGCCGCCGGTCGAGGTCCGGGTAGGCCTCTGCCTCGTAGCAGGGCCGGTATTGGCCCATCACGTTCACGTACGTGGCGGACGAGACCTCGTCGGCCAGAAAACCCATGATCGCGCATCCCTCCCGGGCCCGGCCGGGCATCACCAGGTGACGCACGAGCAGACCCTGGACCGCGAGCCCGGCCTGCATGCGCAGGTCGCCCTTTTGGCGGTGCATCTCCTGCACGGCAGCGCGCACCACCTCAGGATAGTCTCTTGCGTGGCAGTACCGCACGGAGGCCTGCGGATCGAAGAACTTGACGTCCGGCATGTAGATGTCCACAAGGCCGGAGAGAAGCCGCAGGGTCTCCACGCGCTCGTACCCGCCGCAGTTGTACACCACCGGCACGCACAGGCCCGCCGCCCGCGCGTGCGCCACCGCCTCGGCCACCACGTGCGCCACGTGCGTGGGCGTCACGAGGTTGATGTTGTGGCACCCCCTGCGCTCGAGCGCGAGCATCGTGTCCGCCACCTCGCGCGCGGATGCCTCTCGGCCGGCTTGCTCATGGCTGATGTCCCAGTTCTGGCAGAATACGCAACGCAGGTTGCACCCCGCGAAGAAAATGGTCCCGGACCCGTGCCGGCCCGAGAGCACGCGCTCCTCTCCGGGATGGGGCCCGGCCGAGGCGACCTGTGCGTTCGCGCCCGTGCGGCAGAACCCGAGCTCGCCCCCGCGGCGGTGCACGCGGCACAGCCGCGGGCACAGCTCACACGGATCAAGCAAGTCCTTTAGCCGCTCTACAACATCTGCATTCTGCATCGGGCTTCCCGATTCCGCCCTCTTCCCTGTCGCGACACGTGCCCGTGAATCCTATAATGGCATGCGAGCGATGCCAAGCGTCCGCTGGACCGGCGCCCCGCCCCTGTTGCTGGGAGACCTCCTCATGGAATGGAAGCTGTTTCTGAGTACCTTCGCGCTCATCTTCCTGGCCGAGCTGGGAGACAAGACCCAGCTCGCGGCCCTGGCCGCGTCCGCCGGCTCGCGCTCGCCTGCGTCCGTGTTCGCGGGGGCTGCGACGGCCCTGGTGGCCTCCACGCTCGTGGCTGTGCTCATCGGTGCGAGCTTCGCAAGGCTTGTGCCTGCGCATCTTGTGCGCGCGGCGGCGGGCGTCGTGTTCCTCGCGTTCGGCCTGTTCTTCCTGCACAGCGCCTGGCGCCCCGCCCGCGCGGCAGAGGCCGTGTCCGCGCGGTTCGCCCCCAGCGCCCTGGGCGAGCTCGTGCTGTATGCGGCCGCCGGGTTCGAACAGGCCGCGGCCGAGGACTACGAGGCCCTGGCCGACGCGGCCCGGGACGAGGAGACCAAGGCCCTGCTGCGCACCCTGGCCGCCCAGGAGCGCGCGCACGTCGAACACCTGCACGAGGCCGCGCACGCGCACGGGACCGTGCGGTTCGAGGCCCGCGTGCCGCGCCCGCCGGGCCGCATGGCCGCCCTGCCCCGGCGCGCGCACCCCGGTCCGCTTGATAAGGCCATCCGCCACGAACAAGAGACCGTGGCCTTCTACCGGGAGCTCGCGCGTGCCGCGCCGTTCGAGCGTCTGCGAGAGGTGTTCGAGTACCTAGCCTTCGAGGAGACCGAGCACCTGCGCCGCCTCGAGGCCCTGGCCGTCGGCCCTCAGGTCGACTCCTCGGACGCATAGGCGACCGAGTCCGGCAGGCCGGCGCTCGCGAACGCCGCACGGCGGATCCGGCACGCGTCGCACCGCCCGCAGGGCAGGCCGTCGGGCGTTGGATCGTAACACGAGTGCGTCGCGCTGAAGTCCACGCCCAGCTCGGCCCCACGGCGTACGATATCGGCCTTGGTATGGTCCACGAGCGGTGCGTGCACGCGCATGAGCCGCCCCTCCACGCCCTCGCGCGTGGCCAGGTTGGCCAGCCGCTCGAACGCGGCCACGTATTCGGGACGGCAGTCCGGGTATCCGGAATAGTCGAGCGCGTGCACCCCGATGAACAGGTCGTGCGCGCCCAGCGCCTCGGCCCAACCCAGGGCCACGGACAAGAGGATCGTGTTGCGCGCAGGCACGTACGTGCTGGGAATCCCCTGGCCGCGCGCGGCCGCGTCGCGGTCCTTGGGCACAGCGCCGGGACCGGTGAGCACCGACCCCCCGAGCGCGCGCAGGTCCACGCTCACCACCCGGTGCTCGGCCACGCGCAGGGACGCGGCGACCCGGTGCGCGGCCGCGAGCTCGCGCGCGTGCCGTTGCCCATAGTCCACAGTCAGCGCGCAGAGGGCGAACCCCTGCGCGCGGGCGACCGCCGCAGCGACCGCGGAGTCGAGCCCGCCGCTCAGGAGCACGACCGCTTTCCGGGTCTCTGCCATCGGACAGGCCTCTCTATCTGCGCGGACTGTTGCGTCGCGTGCGCAGGCTCAGCAAGAGACGACACAAACGTCGGGCGGCCGAATCGGTGTGTGCTCGGATAGAAAGCGGGCGCCGTCCGTGTCGACGCATGCGCTTGCGCACCTTGGTTGCGTTGGTGCGACGGCCGACCGAGGTCGACACCGGACGCGCGGCGCTTAGGCCGCGCTCGTGTCGGCGCGCGATTCCTCCACGAGCTTGGCCAGAGTCGCCTGGCCGCGGCCCGTGTCCACGGCCTCGGCCGCGCGGGTCATGCCCTCGGCGATGTCCCCGGCCACGCCTGCGGCGTACAGCGCCGCGCCCGCGTTGAGCAGCACCACGTCGCGCGCGGGCCCCTGCTCGCCGCCGAGCACCCCGCGGATAAGCGCCGCGCTCTGTTCGGGCGAGTCCACGCGCAGCGCGTCCAGGGGCGCGCGCTCCAGGCCGAACTCCTCCGGGGTCACGATGCGCACCCGCACCTGGGCGTCCATGAGCTCGGCGAGCACGCTCTCGTCCGAGATGCTCAGCTCGTCCACCCCGTCGCGGCCGTGCACCACCACGGCCCGCACCGTGCCCAGGGCACGCAGCACATGGGCCAGGGGCTCGACCAGGGCCTCGGAGTACACGCCCATGAGCTGCCGGCGCGCGCCCGCGGGATTCGTGAGCGGCCCCAGGATGTTGAAGATGGTGCGTACGCCGATCTCTTTGCGCGGGCCGATGGCGTACTTCATGGCCCCGTGCAGCCGGGGGGCGTACAGGAATCCGATGCCCGCGCGCTGGATGCACCGGGCCATGACCTCCACGGAAGCCTCGATGTTCACGCCCAGGGCCTCCAGGACCTGGGACGATCCCGACGAGCTGCTCACGGACCGGTTGCCGTGCTTGGCCACGGCCACGCCGCAGGCGGCGGACACGATGGCCGCGGCCGTGGAGATGTTGAAGGTGTGATGCGCGTCCCCGCCCGTGCCGCAGGTGTCGATCACGTCCGCGCTCGCGGGCACGCGCGTGGCCTTGGCCCGCATGACGCTCGCCGCGCCGGTGATCTCCTCGATGGTCTCGCCCTTGATGCGCAGGGCCACCAGGAACGCGCCGATCTGCGCGTCCGTGCAGGCCCCGGACATGATCTCGTCCATGACCTCCGCGCACTCGTCGCGCGTGAGGTCGTGGCCGTCAAGAATCCGCTTCAGGGCTTCCTGCATCATCGTCTGGCTTCCCCTCCTGCTTCGCGTCCGTGGGCGGGCCACCTTCCTGTTGCGAGCCCGCGTCCGCGCCCAGCGTCTCGCGCAGCGCCGCGCTGCCCGGTACGGGCTCGGGCGCGATCTTCCGATAGAGCGTGCCCCGCCGCCAGGCGAGGACATAATACCACGCGGCCAGAACCACCATGGCCAGGCCGAAGAGCACCACCACCCCGACGACCAGGACTACCGGCGTCAGGACCGCGGCCAAGACCCAGTGCCGCACGCGCCAGCCCCGCGAGGTCGCCCCGGCCGGCGCCGCCGCGGCATCCGCGCCGGACCTGGATTGGAACGTACAGGTCCACGCACCCCGGACCGTCCACGCGCCTTCGTCCGTGGGTCGAGCCTCGAACGCGCCCCGGCCCAGGTGGCCGAGGGCCCAAGCGCCCAGGTCCGCGCGCACGCCGCGCGCGCCCGGCCGGGCCGCGAGCGCGCAGCCGTCCACGTACACGCGCACGGGCCGGTCGCTCTCGCCGAGCAGGTCCTGGAAGTCCCTCCGCCCGGCGAGCGTGTCCTGCGGATTCTCGGGCGCCGCGTGGGCCGCGCGCAGTGCCTCGGCGGACTCCGCGACAAAGAGCACCTTTCCGAACGCGGCGGCCCAGCGAAGCGCGCCGGGCTCGCCCGCGCCCAGGCGCCACACCGGCGCCCCGCCCAGGCCCGCGCCTTCGGTGCGCTCCAGGGTCAGGCCGGGCTGCTCGCCCAGGGAGGCGAGGGCCTCGGCGGGATCGTCCACCTCCAGGACGAGCACCCACTCCGCATCGCCCACGCCGCGGGGCACGAGCGCGGCGGCCGCCGTGTCCGCGTGCGCGAGCAAGGCGAGGCTGGGCAGTCCGTTGTCTTGGCCCCCCAGGTACGCGGCCAGCCACGCATCGAGCTCCTCGATCGCCTGGGGATCGTCCGCAAGCTCGGTCGGCGCCGAGCACTCGGCATACAGGAGCGTGTCGGCCGGCAGGCGGCTCGGCGCCACGGGCCCGGTGGCGCGCCACGCGAGCATCGCGGCCAGGATCACGACGAGCACCACGGCGAGCAGCGCCACCTTACGCTTCACAGGCATTCTACTCTCCTCCGGGGCGGGCGGAGCCGTCCCCGACGAGTATAGGTCCACCCGCATGCATGGCAAGCGAAACCCGCGTGCGAACATGGCGGGCACAAAAAACCGGGGCCCGGCGCTGGGCCGGACCCCGGATCCGAACGATTCCCTGTGTGTCTGTCGGCGCGACTAGAACTCCCACAGGGTGCGGAACGCGACCAAGTCGGCCTCGGCATTCTCCCAGCCGTCCAGGTCGTTCTTGTACCACTCGTGCATGTACTCCACCAGGAACGTGATGCCGCTGTCCAGGGTGTAGCTGCTGCCCACGGACGCGCGGTACAGCTCCTCCTCGAAGTCCAGGCCGGTGGAGTTGGTGTCGAACACCTCGTTATCCAGGTGCACGTACCCGCCCTGGGTGATCAGCGCGATGCGCTCGGTGAGCATGTACAGCGCGCCGAGCGAGACGGTGTGGCTGTCCAGCTCGTCCAGGTGCGCCACGTCCCAGCCGTAGATGTACTCGGCCCAGGCCTCCCACTTGGTGTCTGCGGAGGTCCATCCGACCGACGCGGAAATGGCCTTGGTGTCGTCGTCCGTGTCCGCGATCCACGTGCCCGCACCACCGTACGCGGGCTGGGCCATCTCGCTCCACTCCGCGGCGGTCATCTCGCCCGAGGCCAGGCGCTCTTGCAGGATCTCGTGAATCGCGTTCTGCGCGCGGCGCTGGAGGTCGGCAAGGTTGAACGCCTGATTCTCGTCAACCTGCGCCTCTTGGTCGTCGCCGAACAGGTCGTCGTGCTGGTTGATGAACGAGATCTGCCCCTGCCACTGCTCATTCGGCTTGACCTTGGCCTGCACCGCGTAGCTCTGAATGCCGTGGTCGCGGCTGCGGTCCTCGGTCATCTGGGCCGTGTTCTGGAACAGCGACCCGCTCACCGTCAGCCAGTCATTGACCTCCCAGCCGCACTGAAGCGCGAACCGGTTGTCCACCTCGCCCGGCAGAGTCATCTCCCAGCTGCCCATGCTCGGGGTCATGATCATGGGCGACTCGTGCGGGTTGTTCTCCCAGATGTCGTCCGGGTCGACCGAAGACGGAGGAACGATGACGTTCTCCACCTCGCCCACGAAGTCCGGGTTGTACGCGTGGATGCTGCCGCCCGCGCCCTGGCCGTGCACGTACGGGTCGGCGATGAGCTCATCGCGGTCCTCGCCGAACCAGATCTCGTCCTCGCCGAACACGATCGTCACCGGATACCCGCGCACGTTCGTGAACACGAACTGAAGCTCTTCGACGAGATCGTCGTTGTCGTCCAGGTCGAGCTTCATGAACAGGTACTCGTTCGGACCGCCGTCCACGCGCACATCCAGGTCCGCGTCCATGTCGAAGGCGTTGGTGTAGTCCATCTCGTCTTCGCTGTCGTTGGCCTCGTCGCGGTTGACCACCCACACGTCCAACTCGACGTTGCCGCCGATACGCACCTGTCCCTTCTGCCGCAGGCTCGTCAAGCTCTGCGCGTCCCCGCCGCCGGCGGGCGCCATGAGCTGAGACTCCAGCGTGGCCACGCGCGCGGTGAGGTCCGCAAGCTCGGCGCTCTCGTCGGCCACGGCGCCGACGCACAGGAGCATCGCTCCCAGAGCCACCACTGCAATCGCCAAAATTCTCATTGTTTTGTCTCCCCCTACATCAAAGACCGCTTGTCCGTTTTGATCTCCGTCTGGCTCTTCCCCGGAGCGTCCGGCTTCTTCCCGGTCATTGGGCCCCGGTGAAGCCCCCAACTTTGCAGCCAGTAGCACGCCTATCGTCCGATCCCCGTCCTCCTTTTCAACAGCCCCCGCATTTGCTCCTCGCAGACCGCCTTTGGCCTGAAACCCGTCGAAGTCTTGTCAGCACGGAGGCCACCCCGCACGCACGGTGTGCCCTCCGTTGTCCGCGGATTATATGAGGCGGCCGACCCAACGCAAGAGGGAAAAAAGAAAAATCATTTTCGGTCGAGGGGGATTTCACCGGCCGGGACATGTATTTATTTGGGGCGCAACCACCTGCGCGGCTCCCCCCGCTTGCGCGTTTTCGGCTCCGTGCGGCGACCGATTCAAGACACGGTCGGAACCGGTCGATATGCCTTGATCCCGCACGCGGGCGGGCAGCGGCGCCCCGCCGCTTCACGGCTTCGGGCCTCTGGGCCGACTTCCGTCTCGCGAACCTCTTGCCAATCAACACATTATCGGTCCCTAGGGCCCTGCGTCGGGCCGGTACTCCGGCGACGGGGGCGCGGTCTCACGCCCGGTCCGGGCGCCCCCGAGGTGCGCGCGCACCGCCGACCAGGCGTACCGCTGCGGGTATTCGGGCATGCGCACGTCCACACGGACCTCCGTAAGAAGATCGCGATACAGCGCTTGCGCCGCCTCCTCCCGGGCCTGGGCGCGAAAAATCTCGGCGATTTTCTCCTGCGCAACGCGGAAGGGGATGCGCTCGCCGGCCTCCTTGTCCTCCACGCGCACGATGTGGCAGCCGTGATTGCTGACAAGCGGAGGCCCGAGCTCGCCCACGGGCAGGTCCTGCGCGGCGTCGCGCACCTCGTCCAGCCACGCGAGCCGGGTGCTGGCCAGGGCCTCGGGCGGGACCTCGGCAAGGGGCAACGGTTCGCGGCCCCCGTGCGGCGCGCTCACCTCGTCGTCGGAGTGCTGCTTCGCCGCTTGGGCGAAGGAGAGCGCCCCGGTGCGGATCCTATCGTACACCTCCGCGGCCAAGCGGCGGGCCGCGCCCTCGCCGCCCGCCTCCTCGAAACCGATCAGGATGTGGCGGAAGACCACCCGGCCCGGCCGCGTGAACTCGTCCGGATGGTTCCGGTAGTAGGCGCGGATGTCGTCCGGACGGGGCTCGGCCTTCTCCTCCAGCGAGAGGCGCCGGTCCAGGAAGTACTGCACGTACACCTTGCGCTGTAGCCGGGCCTTCCACTCCTCCCAGGTCAGGCCCTGGCGCCGCAGGATCCGGTGGGCCGCCTTTGCGCCGCCCGCGCGCCGGATGTGACGGTCGGTGACGTCGCGCACCGCCCGCGTGATCTGCTCCTCGATCCGGGCGCGCAGCTTGCGCTCGATCTGGGTGAACGTGTCGCGCGCCTCCGGTCGGCGACGGTCTTGACTGTTGTATGCCGCGCGGGCATGCTCCTCGATGACCTTGTCGATAGTGCGCCTGGCCTCCTGGTAGAAGACCTCTTCGCGGATGGTCGTCTCCAGGGCCTCCTCCCACGCGGCCTGCAACCGGCGGTCGGCCTCCGGGCCTTCCAGATCGCCCAGGTGGCACTCGCGGATGACCCGCCGCCAGGTCGGGCCCCAGACCTCGAAGACCTGGCCAAAGGTCACCCGGGCCGTGCCCACCTCGGCGGCGATCTGCGGGTCCATGCCCGCGGCGTAGAGCTTGTCCAGGAACGAGTCCGTCTCGGCCTCGGAGGGCTGCGCATCGAGCTCCGGCGCGGCCTCGGCCCTCGCGGCGTCCGGTTGCGCACTCCACACGCCCCCCGCGCACACGCACGCGAACGCGACGCACACAAGGGCACGGATGAGATATGTAGACAAGGGGATGCGTCTCACGCGCACAGGTCCTCTCAGGCAAGCACCCCTTTGCGCACCGCTCCACGTGTACCCGCGGCTGCGGCGGGAATCAACCCCGGGCATGGGTTTTCGGGGATTCGCGCAGGCTCAGGCGCTGGGCAGATCGGGGAAGGCCTGCCCCACGGCCGGGTGCGTGAGCTTGCCCGCACGCATGTTGACCGCGGCCCCGTGGCCCGCGGACAGCGCCACAAACCCGTCCACGCCCTTGGCCGCGAGGTCCCGCGCATACGGCAGCGTCGCGTTGCACAAGGCCTGGCTGCTCGTACGGCTCACCGCGCCGGGCATGTTGGCCACGCAGTAATGGAGCACCCCGTCCACCTCGTAGACCGGGTCGTCGTGCGCGGTGGGCCGGCTCGTCTCGAAGCACCCGCCCTGGTCGATGCCCACGTCCACGACCACGGCCCCGCGCTTCATGTGCCCGAGCTGCGCGCGCGAGACAAGCCGCGGCGCGCGTGCGCCGTGGATCAGCACCGCCCCGACCACCAGGTCCGCGCGGCGCAACTGTTCGTCCACGGCGTGCGGGTCCGAGAAGAGCAGGCTCACGTTCGGAGGCATCACCTCGTCGAGATAGCGCAGCCGGTCCAGGTTGATGTCCGTGATGACCACGTTCGCGCCCAGACCCGCGGCCATGCGCGCCGCGCACGCGCCCACCACCCCGCCGCCGAGCACGAGCACGTCGGCCGGGCCCACCCCGGGCACCCCGCCGAGGAGCACGCCCCGGCCGCCCATGGGCCGCTCCAGGTACTTGGCGCCCTCCTGGATGGCGAGCTTGCCCGCCACCTCGCTCATGGGGATGAGCAGGGGCAGCCGGCCGTGGGCGTCCTCCAGGGTCTCGTACGCGACCGCGGTGATCCCCGCGCCCAGGCACCCCTGGGTGAGCTCCCGGCTCGCGGCGAAATGGAAGTAGGTGAACACCACCTGGTCGCTGCGCAGCGCCTCGATCTCCGCAGGCTGGGGCTCCTTCACCTTGATGAGCAGTTCCGCGCGCTCGAAGATCGGCTCCGGCCCGTCGACGAGCGTGGCGCCGGCGGCCTCGTAGTCCGCGTCCGTGAACCCGCTGCCCGCGCCGGCCCCGCGCTGGACGAGCACCTGGTGCCCGTCCTCGGCCAGCAGCCTGGCCCCGACCGGCAGCAGGGCCACGCGGTACTCGTGCGTCTTGATCTCCTTCGGTACGCCGACGATCATGCCGCTCCCCCTCCTGCATGGCCTCCGATGCGCTCGGCGGTTGCCCGGCGCAGCAGCCCCATGGTAGCCCGCGGGCTCCGACCGTCAAGACCCTCCCATGCAACCCGAACGAACGCGGAACTTGCCGCCGCGGCGTCGCCCGGGTATGCTTTGACGGGCGCGGGCTGGGCCCCGAGGGCGCCGCATGGAGGCAAGGCATGGCAAAGCGGCTCGCATGCAAGCAGCATCCCGACCGGCCGGCCGTGGCCAGGTGCCAGACCTGCGGACAGGGCATCTGCGCCGCCTGCCGAAGGACGTACGGTTACTTCTGCTCCCAGGCCTGCAAGAACCAGGCGCAGCGAGAACGCGAGGCCATGGAGACGCAGCAGGCCCGCGCGCAGCGAGCCCAGGCCCATGAACGATCCGTGGCAGCCATGCGGTTCTTCACGCGACGGGTGGTTCCTGCGGCCGTCTTGCTCTTGGCCGCCTGGATCGCCGTGCGGCTGGCCAGCGACGCCGGAAAGACGATGTGGACCTTCCACCCGGAGCAAGGCGGCGCCCTGTCCGGGCTCACGCTGCAGGGCAAGACCCTGTACGTGGCCACCCACACCGGGAATGTGCATGCCCTGGACCCGGCCACGGGCAAGGAGCTGTGGCGCGTACGCGCCGGACAGGGGCTGGACCGGTGCCTGCCCAAGGTCCTGGCGCAGGGGTCGCTGCTCGTGTGGAGCGAGAACTCGCTCTATTGCGTGCGCACGCGTGAGAAGTCGGTGAGCTGGCAGCACGCGGTCGAGGGGCAGCTCGACCAGCCGCCGGTCGCGGCCGACGATGTGCTCTGCTACGTGTCGAGCACCTACAAGCCCTACAGGCCGCAGCCCGGACAACAGGCATCACGCAACGCGTTTCGCGGGGCCTTCTCCGGCGTGCTCGGGGCCAACCGCGAGCTCTTGGTGCGCGACAAGACTGTGCTCCGCGCGCTCGACGCCGCCGCCGGAGGCGAGCTCTGGTCGCGGCCGTTGGACGGCCCGCCGGCGGCCGAGGCGCTCGCTGCGCACAAGGGCCTCTTGTTCCTCGGCCAGGGCGGCATGCTCACGGATGCGGCGCAAGACGCCCTCCTCGCCCTGGACCTGCGTTCGGGCGATGGTCAGTGGAAAGCGCAGATCGAGGGCGGGCGCCTCACGGGCCTGCACGCGGACGCACAGGGCCTCGTATTGTCCACGGCCCGAAAGCTGTACGCCCTCACGCCTGGCGGACAGAAACAGTGGGAACACCCGCACAACGCAGGGCAGGCGCGCGCGCAGGTCGGCCCCGGGCACGTTCTGCTTCGCGATGCGCAGGACGGGCTCGTGTGCCTGAATCGCGCTTCCGGGCAGGTGCTGTGGACCGCGGCGATCAGCGACCGCGCGGGCGAGCCCGTGCTCGGGCCGCGACGCGCGTACGTGCCCGACTGGCGCACCGAGACCATCGAACAGGACGAAGAGGAAGCGCCCATCCCGGCCTGGCCGCAGGCCCCGGGCATCGACGTCCAGGAGCTGGCGGGCGACCAGGACTTCACGCTCTCGCGCTCCATCTCGCGGCTGCACGCCATCGACCTGAAAGCGGGAGACACGCTCTGGGTCCATGAGGAGATCGGCGGACACGTGGTCTGTGGCCCGGGCGGGCCGGTGGTGGCCCGGGTGAGCTCGCCCGGCGGGCTACTGACCCTGGGTAGAAAGGGCGTCACCCACCTGTGCGGACTCGAACCGGACGACGGCGGCATCGCGTGGACGCACAAGCAGGAGGGCTTTCTCGCCGACGCCGTGCTCACGGACAAGCTCGTCCTCTTCACCATCCATCAGGGCCGCCCTGACACCATGCTCCCACCCGTGCGGCGCGGCGCCGCAGGGGGCGGCGGGCATACCGTGCACGCGGTCAGCCGCGTGTGGTGAGGACGCTATGGGGCCCATCGAGGAGTTCGTCCACGAACACCGCGACGCGCGGGCCGGGACGACCCTCGCCTGTGCGCATCACCCTGGGGCACCCGCCTGGGCTGTGTGCGCCCGCTGCGGGCGGGGGATGTGCCCGGACTGCTTTGCGGTCACCGCGCGCGAGCCTTTGTGTACGCGCTGTCGGTACCTGCCCGCCCTGTCGGGGGCGACGGCCAGGCGGGTCGTTCTCCATCCGGCGTTCCTGCTGCTTGCGGCGATCATCGCACTGAGCCTTGTCTATGGGCTGTATGGGCGCGGCGAACGGGCCGAACCCGCGGGAGCGATCACAGAAAAGCAGCGTACGCGACGCGAGCGCCGCTTCCTAGCCAAGGCCATGCGCCTGCAGTTGGCCGTCGAGGCCCTGGACCAGGCCGAGCAGACCGACCTCGCCCAGGTGAAGGCCGCAGGCGCCTGGCGCGCGCTCCGGCCGGTCGTGGAGTCCTTCCAGACCCGATTGCGCCGATTGCCCGACCAGGGAAGAGAGACCGCCGAGGTGCGCGAGCGCTTGGGCCGCGCCTACGCGGCCATGGGCCGGTTCGCCGTGACCGCGCGCGACCCGGAGGCCGCGGCGCAGTGGCTCGCGCGCGCCCAAGAAGCGCACGCGGGCAGGGAGGTGGCCGCCCTGGCCGCGTTCTGGCAGGGACGCCTGCATGACGACTGCCTCGGCCACCTCGACCAAGCGGCTGCCTGCTATCGCGAGGCGGCTGAGGCGTCTCCCGCGTCCAAGGACGTTCTCGGGGAATTCATCGAGAGCCAGGGGCGGCCGCTCCAGGAGCGCAGGATCGACGCCGCGCTGCGGCATCTGGCAGGCCCGGCCGATCCCGCGCACGCCCTGTATCGCCTGGCCCGATGCCACGAGCGGTTGAAGCACCCGCAGGAAGCGCGCGCCGCGCGGGACCGCCTGGCCGCCAACCATCCGCACTCGCCCTGGACTGACCGGCTGCGCGAGGAGACGCCCTCCGCAGGGGCCCAGCAAGACCCCGAGCGACCCGAGCCGTCTGCGAGCGAGGCGCCGTCGGCAACAGATGGGATGCCGCTTCCCGTGCTACCCGCGCGCGAGGCGAGCGGCGACCAGGACCAAGGCGACGACGCGCAGGAGACCCTGCGCGTGGTGCCGCTGGACGAGTGAGCCATGTTCCTGCCCTATGCGATCGAACGGCCGCTGGGCATCCGACCGTGGGCAACGATCGGGCTGATCGCCGTGAATGTGCTCGTGTTCGCGGCCATGATCCCGCTCAACGACATGTCGCGGGAGCTCGTGTATCTGCGCTGGGGGTTCGTGCCCGAGGAGGCCGCCCGCGCGCACACCCTGTTCACCAGCCAGTTCCTGCACGGTGGCCTCCTGCACCTGGCGGGCAACATGTTCTTCCTGTGGATTTTCGGGCGTACCGTGGAGGAGCGCCTGGGGCTGTGGCGGTATCTCGCGTTTTATGTCGCGGCCGGGGTGCTGGCCGGACTCACGCACATGGCGTTTGTCGGCGACGACGCGAGCGACATCCCCTGCGTGGGCGCGTCCGGGGCCATCTCCGGGCTACTGGGCGCGTTCCTGGTGCTCGCGCCCACGGTGCGCGTGCGGTGCCTGTACGTGTGGATCTCCTTTGTCCAGCCGATCTACGGCAAGGTCCGGGTGCCCGCGGTCGTATTCCTGGGCGGATGGTTCGGCGGACAGCTGTTGTACGGGCTGCTGCTCTCGGACATGCCCGAGGTCATGGGCGTGGCCTTCTGGGCGCATGTCGGCGGGTTCGTGTTCGGCTCCGTGGTCGTGGGCTCGGGGCCTACGGCCCGGGCGCTTCGGCGGCTCGCGCGCGCACAGGGGCGCGAGGCGCGCTGGCGGTCCATCCGACGGGCCGGCACCACGGGCGACTGGGCGCGTGCGACCGAGCTCCTGGACAAGGCCTGCGCGCAGGACAAGAGCCCCGGCGCACACCTGGCGCGCGCACGCGCGCAGCTCCAGGCAGGCCGCACGGCCAAGGCCCAGGCCCAGGCCCTCCTGGCCCTGCGCGCCGCAGCCAGGGCGCGTCGCCCCGGCGACCTGGCAGGCGCGTACGCCCTGCTCCAGGCGACCGTGCACGGACAGCAGGACGGGGAGGCCCTACACCCGGGCCTGCGCGACCGCGACTGCCTGAGCGCGGCGCGGGCACTGCGCACCCTCGGGCAGGTCCGCGCGTGCCAGGCGCTGCTCCTCGCGGCCCTGGGGCGCTACCCCCTTTCGGAAGAGACCCCGCGCTTCCTGTACGAACTCGGCGACCTGTGCCTGGCGCGGCAGGACACCTACTGCGCCGAGCGCGCCTTCGGCCTGCTCCAGGGCCTGTACCCGGAGTCGACGCTCGCGCGATCCGTGGCCTGGAGCGGCGGCCGACCCCAGCTCATGTAGCCGGTCCCGCCCACCCCGCGGCTCGAGGGGCCCCGCGCTTCGGGCTTGACGGTCGGCGAGGCGGGCGGCTATGCTCCAGCCCGCGGCACGAAGGGACGACACGCCGCGCATTCGGCCTTCGAAAAGGAGCCCTGCCATGGCGCGCCGACAGCCGAACGTGATCTTCATCATGACCGACGAGGAGAACCTCCGCGCGCTCTCCTGCTACCGGGGCAGCGTGTCGCAGACCCCGACCGTGGACCGCATGGCCCGCGAGGGCGTGCTGTACGAACGCGCCTATTGCGTGTACCCGGTGTGCATGCCCAGCCGGGCCGCGTGCATGACGGGCCGGTATCCGCACGTGAACGGCGTGCGCTCGAACGGGATCTCCCTGCCCCGGCGCGAGCTGCACCTGCCCGGGCTCCTCAAGATGGCCGGGTACCGCACCGCGCTCTTCGGCAAGGACCACTGCTTCCGCCCGCAGGGAGAGGCGAGCGCGTTCGACGAGCGGGTCACGGCCATGCACTTCGGCCTGCACGAGGTGCCCGATGACTTCGGCGCGCTCGCGCGCGAGGCCACCGAATACCACTACAATCTGCGCGACCAGGTCTCTTGCGCCTTCGGGCAAGCGGTGCTCCCCTACCCCCCGGAGGTCTGCGACGAAGGGCTCATCACCGAGGCGGCGCTGCGGTTCATCGACCGGATCGGGGCCCAGCCGTTCTTCATGTGGCTGAGCTACCCCGGGCCGCACTGGCCGTTCACCGTGCCGGAGGCTTACGAGGGGGTCGTCGCGCCCGAGGACGTGGACCTGCCCCCCCAAGACGAGCTGGGCACCAAGCCCTTGTGCCAACGCGTCACCCGCAAGGTCTTGGGCTTCGACGCGGCCACGGAGGCCGACTGGCGCCGCGTAATCAGCCTGTACTACGGGCATTGCCGGTACATCGACGACATGATCGGCCGCGTGTTCGAGCGCCTGGACCGCGCGGGCCTGGGCGAGGACACGATTGTCATCTTCACCTCGGACCACGGCGACTACCTGGGCGAGCACGGGTTGCTGCACAAGTCGAACACCATGTACGACGCGCTCACCCGCATCCCGTACGTGTGGTGGTGGCCGGGCCGGTTCCCGGCGGGGGCGCGCACGGACGCGCTGACCGAGAACGTGGACTTGCTGCCCACGGTGTTGGACCTGTGCGGCGCACAGACGCCCCCGGGCGTGCAGGGTCTCAGCCACGCGCGCGCCCTACTGGGCGAGGAAGACTACCCCGCGCGCGAGGCGTGCTTCTCGGAGGCGGGCACCGAAGTGCGGCCCCACCGGCCCAAGAGCCTGGACGACCTGGAGGCCCTGTCCAACCCGTTCGAGAACTGGCGGCGCGTCACCGCGGAAGGCTACTGGGGCGGGCGCGTGAAGATGGTACGCACCGACCGCTGGAAGTACGTGTGGTACGACACGGGCGAGGCCGAGCTCTACGACATGGACGCCGACCCGTGGGAGCTGCGCAACCTGGCCCCTGTGCCCGGCCACGAGGAGATCGTCGCCGAGCACAAGGACCGGCTGCTCAACTGGTGCGTGGCCTCGGAGGACGCCATGCCCCCGCTGGGCAAGGACCAGAAGGCGCGGTTCAAGCCCCTGTACGAGCGGTGGATCGCCTCGGGCCTGCCCGACCCCTACTACTGGGGCGACGTGCCCAAGGCATAGCGCACGGCCCGCCGGCGGGCCCCTGGCGCGTGGCCTAGGTCTCTACTCCGTAGACTTCGGCCGCGTTCTCGCCCAGGATCTTGCGCCGGTACTCCTCGGGCACCTCCATGGCATCGAGCAATCGCTGGTAGTCGTTCCACGTGTCGGCCATCCATTCCGGCGCCACGTCCGTGCCGAACAGGATTTTCTCGTAGGGGTGCTTGTCTCCGCCCGCCTTGTACGGATGGCCGGGCCGGTCCCACCACAGAAGCGACCGGATGAACTCCGGGGTCTTCTTCTTGAGCGTCGACCCGGACAGGTCGAACCACAGGTTCTCGCGGTAGCGCATGGACATGCTGGCCTCTTCGTACCAGGGGTTGCCCAGGTGCGCGCCGTGGATCTTCAGCTTCGGGAAGGTTCGAGCTATGTGGTCCAATCGGATGGGCCGCATGTGGTCGCAGGAGACCGGCTGCGTGCCGGCCACGATGCCCGTGTGGAACAGGATCGGCAGCTCATCCTCCTGGGCGCGTTCGTAGGTCGGGAAGTACCGCTCGTCGTCATACGGGTGCCTGGGCCGGATGATCTTCAGCCCCTTGACCCCGCGGTCCGCCAGCACGTGGATGAACGAAGGACTGTCCAGGTCCAGATTGTAGTACACCACGGGCAGCACGCGGTCCGGGGCCTCGCTCATCGCGTACTTCAGGTGGGGGTAGTGCAGCAGCAGGCACACCTTGTCGATGCCGATCTCGTCGCAGGCCTTGACCAGCGGCCCGGCCCCCACCTTCATGGACAGGTGCACGTGGCTGTCGATAATCACGACGTCTTCCTCCTCGTCTTCGCGCACCGGCGTCCGGGCCATGCCAGGCCCTGCGCCGCACGCGCTCGCCCTGTGTCCGGCCTGCGGCTCGCGCCCAACGCAGAGAACCGCGGCCGCGCAATTTTGCCCTTCTCTGTCAGCGCTGCGTCTCGAACACCAGGCCCAGCACCTCGTCGGGCGTATCGAGCAGCGCGTCGACGCGTTCGCCCGCTTCCGACAGGGGCACCGTGTGCGTGGTCAGCGCCCCGAAGTCCACACGCCCCTCGGCCGCGAGCCGCAGACACGCGTCCAGATTCGCGCGCGTGGTCCAGCGCACGTGGTCGCGGGGATAGTCGGCGCCCGCCTCCCAGGCCGGATCGTGGTACCCGGGGCCGGTGCGCGCAGACCGGCGCAGGTCGATGTTCGCGTGTCGCTTGGCGTACGGGAACGTGACGTTGCCCACGTCCACGATGGCGCCCACCGGGTGGCCGTCCGGAGTCGCGCGCAGGCACCGCACCGTGGCGTCGAGCGTGGACAGCGCATCGCCGGTGAACGCGAACACCGCCCCGTCCAGCCCGAGGTCGCCGGTGAACGCGCGGGTGGGCGCCACCGAATCGGCGGGCTCGTCCACGACCAGGGCCTCGTCGATGCCCCAGGACCGCGCCCGTTCCACGCGCCGCGCAATCCCCTCCCATCCGATGACAGGCGCTCCCGCGGCCCGCACGAACTGCGCAGCGAGTTGGCCCACGAGGCCCAGGCCCACAACCAGGTACCGTGCGCCCAACTCCGGCTCCAGGCGGCGGACCGCATGCAGCGCCGTGGCGGCCAGGTGCGCGTAGGCCCCGTCGGCGAACGACAGCCCATCCGGCAGCGGCGCGCACAGGTTCTGGGCCACGGCCGCGTGCGTGGCATGCCGCGCGCCGGATCCCATGCACGCGACCCGGTCGCCGACCGCGAGCCCCTGCACCCGGGCGCCCGTTTCCCGCACCACGCCCGCGTTCGCATACCCGAAGGGGCGCGGCGTCCGGTCGGGCGCCTCCGTGCCGCGCTCTTCGGCGAACGCGCGCCATCCGCCGAGCTCCGTGCCGGGGCTCACCAGCGACGCATGGACCTCCACGAGCACGTCCGTCTCGCCGAGGTCCGGCAGATCGACCTCGACCACGCCCATGCGTCCCAGACCGACAATCGCCGCGGTGCGGCAGGTGCGCTGCATGCGTGCCCCTCCGTCCTGGGCCTAGGGAAGCCTACCAGAGTCCGCGCGCACTGCAAGGGCCTGTGCGAACCTGCCCAGCGGAGGCGGCGTCCTCACCCGAAGCACGCGGATGCGCAAGGCGCAGAATCGCCTCGCCCCGCGCGGCACTGCGTCCGCGCCTTGACAGGCGTAGAGGTACGGACAGAATGGGGGCGCTCGACTGCTCTCACGCGTGTTGACGTCTCTTCGGAGCACAGAAAGGACCGCGCATGTCCCCAGCATCGTCCGCGCCGCACGCCGAACCCGGCGCCCTGTACCAGGCGTACCTGGCCTCGCTCGTGCGCGCAGGCCCTGAGCGCGCCATTACCGACGAGTGGCCGAAGACCCGCCAGGACTGGCTCGACTACATCGCGTACGCGCGCCCGCGTCTGGTGGCCGGCTTCGGCTTCCCGGAAGAGAAGTGCCCGCTCAACGCCGAGATCGTGGGCCGCGTGGAGCGCGACCGGTTCACGGTCGACAAGCTCATGTTCGACAGCGAACCCTTTGCGCGGGTGACGGCCAATCTGTACCTGCCCAAGGGCGTGGAAGGCCCGGTACCGTGCATGATCAAGGCCAACGGCCACTCCGGCAGCAAGAGCTTCCCGGTCATCCAATACGGGGCGCAGACCTACGCGAACCTGGGCCTCGCGTGCCTGACGCTCGACAACCTGGGCAACGAGGAGCGCAACCCCCTGGGCCGCATGTCCGTATCCGGACACCGGTACGGCGGGCTCATGGACCGGGCACTGGCGCTCGGGCGGTACCCGGGAAGCGCGATTCTGTACGACCTCGTGCGCGCCGTCGATTACGTGGAGACCCGGCCCGAGGTCGACCCCGAGCGCATCGGGGTGATGGGCTCCTCGCGCGGGGGCACGGACAGCCAGGTGCTCCCGGCCATCGACACGCGCGTGCGCCTGGGCATCCCCAGCGCCATCGTGATGAACCACAAGTACTACCTGGACGCCGACTTCTCGACCGCCGGGTGCAGGTCGTGCCAGCAATTTCCCGGGCTCTTGCGCTACGCGGACCAGGGCGAGCTCCACGCCCTGTCCGTGGACCACGCGAGCATCTACGTGGTCTTCGGCGCGCTGGACGGGGCCAACGACGGGGGCCTGGGCGCGTTGGAGACCCAGCGACTCGCCCAGCGGGTCTTCGCCCTGTTCGGCCGCGAACAGGACGTGCAGACCGAGATCGTCCCCCAGGGCCCGCACGCCCACTACTATGCGAAGAAGAGCTCGCTCCTGTTCGTGCACGACCGGTTCGGCACTCCGCGCCTGAGCCGCGAAGAGCTCGAAGCCGTGCCGGAGATCCCCCTGGGCGAATGGGGCGACGCGCACGGGGTCCGGTTCGTCACCGACGGCCACCGCAAGGCGGTGCTCCTGGACACGGGCGTGGAGCTCTTCGACCGCGCGGAGCTCGCCTGCCTGCCCGGAACCCAGCGGCCCGGGCCGAAATACCACATGCTGGGCTGGATCGACGCGGTCGAGGAGCACGAAGGCATGCCGATCCTGATCCCCCGTACGCGCGAGGAGTGGGACGAGCGACACGCCTACGTGCAGGCCAAGGTGCGCGAGCTTCTGCGCTTTGACGAGCGCCCGCTCCAGACCGAAGTCGAGACCGTGGACACGTTCCTGCACGGTGGGCGTACGGTGCACGAGCTTCGCCACGGCCCGGTGGGCTGGACGAGCCTGCTCGTGTTGCCCCAGGCGCAGGCGGACACGCACCGCACGATTCTGTACCTGCCCGACGCAACGGACAAGCGCCAGGCGCTCGACGACGAGAGGACGGTCGCCTGGCTCCAGGCGGGCCGCGCGGTCCTGCTTCTGGACGGGACCTGGTGCGCGCAGGGCGACGACTGGACCCTGACCCTGGGCCTGCCGCCTGCGGAGCTCGACGTCAAGCACCTGCTCGAGGCCGTGGAACTCCTGGCCGCGCGCGCGGACATCGACCTTGCGGACCTCGCCTGCTACAGCAAGCAGCGCGACGCGGCCCTGTACGCGGCCCTGCTCGACGAGCGCATCCGCGCGGTGTACGAGGCCGAGGGCGCGCCCGGCGCGCTGGAGGACGTGCTCAAGGTGCCCAAGTACCTGCGCGGCCTGTTGCCCGGCGTGGCCCGGCATACCACGCGGCCGGAGCTCCTGGCCCTGCTCGCGCCGCGGCCCATCGCCGCGAACGCGGACATGGAGCTCCTGGCGCACCGCCAGGAGATCTTCAACATGTACCGCAACCTGTTCGACGCGCGCCCGGCGTGCGAGGGGCTGCTGACCGGCTGCTAGCGCCTCCGTTGCGCATTGGCCTCCTGCCGGGCGGGTGGTACGGCAGTTGCGGAAGTCGGGGGCGGACACGATGGCTTCGGTGGAAGTCGCTCGGAGTAGCCCCATGCCGCGTACCACCGGCTACCGCCTCGCGCCAACAGCCCTGGTCACGCTCATTCTCGCCGCCGCGGTGGCGGGCCTTATCTGGCTTCGTACGGGCGGCGAGACGCCCGACCCCAGTTTGCGCCCCCCGGCCGAGACGAGCGCCGCCGCGCCCGCGCAGCCCGAGGCGCAGGCGCAGTGGACCCACCCGCGCTCCAGGGAGCGGCGCGAAGACCGCAGGCACATGGTCGACACGATCCGCGGGTACGGCCTCCAAGACGAGGCTGTGCTCCAGGCCATGCAGGGTGTGCCCCGACACGAATTCGTGCCCGAGGACCAGCGCTTGCGCGCCTATGCGGACTCGCCCTTGCCCATCGGGTACGGCCAGACGATCAGCCAGCCCTACATGGTCGCGGAGATGACCCGGCTCCTGGAGCTCGACCCCGAGAGCAAGGTGCTCGAGGTCGGCACGGGCTCGGCCTACCAGGCCGCGGTGCTCACCGAGTTCACCCCGCACGTGTACACCGTGGAGATTATCGAGCCCCTGGCCACGGCGGCCCGCAAGCGCCTCAAGCGGCTGGGGTACGACACGGTCCGCATCCGCCACGGGGACGGGTACTACGGCTGGCCCCAGCACGCGCCGTTCGATGGGATCATCGTGACGTGCGCGGCGGGGCAGATTCCCCCGCCCTTGATCGAGCAGCTCGCGCCCGAGGGCCGGATGATCATTCCCGTGGGCGGCCGGTTCGCGGTCCAGTCGCTGATGCTCGTCACCAAGGACCGCGAGGGCACGGTGCGCAGCCGCAATCTCATGTCCGTGCGGTTCGTGCCCCTGCGACGCACCGATGTGTCCGAGGACTGACCCCCTGCCCCGCGTGCGGGTGCGCCTCGCCGTGGCGGTCCTGTCCGCGGCGACGATCGCGCTCGAGCTCGCGCTCATGCGCGTCTTGGCGGTCCGATTCTGGCATCACTTCGCGTACATGGCCATCAGCGTGGCGCTGTTGGGCTTCGGCGCCAGCGGCACGGCGCTCGCGCTCGCCCGGCGCAGACTCCAGGGACGCGAGCGCGCGGGGCTGTGCCTGTTCGCCTTCGCGTTCGCCGCGACCGTGCCCCTGGCCCAATGGGGCGGCGGGCACCTGCCCCTGGCCGTGCAGACCCTGGCCTGGACCCCGGGCGAGGCGGGCAAGGTGCTCCTGCTGGAGGCGGTGCTCTTCGTGCCGTTTTTATTCGCCGGGGCGGCCGTGGGCGTGGCGCTCATGGACCGCGGCGACCGGGTCGGCGGGCACTATGCGGCCAATCTGGCCGGCGCCGGGCTGGGCGGCGTGGCGGCCGTGCTCATCCTGCAGGGGACCACGACCGGGGGGCTGTTGCACGCGGTCACCGCGGGCGGGGTGGTCGCCGCGCTCGTGCTCGTGCCCTGGCGGCGCCGGGCCTGGGCCATGGCGTCGGTGCTCGCGGCCCTGGGCGTGCTCCTGTTGGCCGTTGTCCTGCCTCAGCGGCCGGTCATGAGCCCGTACAAGATGCTCGAACAGGTGCGCGCCATGCCCGAGACCCGCACCCTGGCCCAACGCGAGGGGCCGCTCGGGCGCCTGGACGTGGTCCAGGGCGAGGCCGTGCACTACGCCCCGGGGTTGAGCCTCCAGTACACCGAGCCCCTTCCCGCGCACGTGCTCCTGATCGCGGACGGAGACGGCACAAGCGCGGTCTACGACGTGCGCGCGCGCGCGGACTGGGCGTTCCTGGACTTCACCACAGGGGCGGCTGCCTACGGCGTCTGCACCCGGCCGCGCGTCCTGGTGGTGGGCGCGGGCGGCGGCGCGGACATCGGCCTGGCCCTGTACCACCGGGCCGAGGCTGTCACCGCCCTGGAGATGAACCGGCAGGTCATCGACCTCATGACCGGGCCGCTGCACGAGCGCGGCGGACGCGTGTACACCGCGCACGGCGTGCGCGTGGTGAACCGCGAGGCGCGCGGGTACCTCGCTTCCACGCCGAAGTCTTTCGACCTCGTGCACGTGCCCCCGGTCGGCGGGTTCGGCGCCTCGGGCGCGGGTCTGTACGCTGCGCAGGAGTCCTACCTGTACACGGCCCAGAGCTTCGCGGGCATGCTGGACCGCCTGGCCGAGGACGGGGTGCTGTCCGTGACCCGCTGGGTGCGCACCCCACCACGCGAGGGGCCGCGGCTCATCGACACGCTGGCGGCCGCCCTGCGCGCGCGCAACCGCGATCCGGCCCGGCATCTCGCCGTGGTGCGAAGCTGGGCGACCGTGACCGCGCTCGCCTTCGACCGGCCGATCACCGACGTGCAGGCCCGGGCGCTTCGAGAATTCTCTCGAGCGCGCAGCTTCGACCTCGTCTACCTGCCGGAGCTGCGCCGCGCGGAGGCGAACCAGTACCATGTCCTGGACCGGCCCCGGTACTTCGAGGCCGCTCAGGCGTTGCTCGGGCCGGACCGCGAGCAGTATCTGGAGAGGCACCTGTTCGACGTGTCGGCGACCACCGACGACCGGCCGTACTTCTTCCACTTCTTCCGGTGGCGGACCCTGCGCCGGCTCGTGGACGAGCTGGGCAACCGGGCCCGCGGATTCCTGGAGCTCGGGTACCTGTTGCTCGTGGCCGCGCTCGTGCAGGCCATGGTGCTGGCGGTCGTCTTCGTGGTGCTGCCTCTGGCGCCGCGCGCGGGCGCTCTGGCCGGAGTGCCGGGCCGAGCGGCGACCATGGGCTACTTCGTGTTGCTGGGCGCGGGGTTCATGTTCCTGGAGATGGGATTCCTACAGAAGCTCATCCTGTACCTCGCGCACCCGGTGTACGCGGCCGCGGCGGCGATCTCGAGCTTCCTCGTGTTCGGCGGGCTCGGCAGCTACCTGTCCGGGCGCTGGCAGACACGGCCGGTGACCGTGATCCGCCGCGCGGCCGCGATCGTGGTGGGGCTCGCGGTTCTGTATGCGGTGTTCCTGGACCCGTGGCTGGCGCTCACCCAGCCGCAGGCCGGGTGGGTGCGGTTCCTGGTCGGGTGCCTCACGATCGCGCCGCTCGCCACGGCCATGGGGCATCTGTTTCCCGCGGGCCTGGTGCGCGCGGGCGGCGCGTCGGTGGCGCTCGTGCCCTGGGCCTGGGCGGCCAACGGGTTCGCGAGCGTAGCGGCCACGGTGGCCGCGCCGCTTGTGGCCATGGAGATCGGGTTTCTGCGGCTCGTGCTCATCGCCGCGGCCGGGTATGCGCTCGCGGGGCTCCTGGCCTCGCGCCTGCCCGGACCCGACAGCCCCGCCCGGGCGCCGGACGGCTAGGCGGGGCCCACGCGCGGCATCCACACGGGCTCCTTCTCCAGCTCCGCGTGCAGGAACTTGAGAAGAAGCTCGCTCTTGCACTCCGCGTACGCGGGCTCGTCCCATAGGTTGCGCGTCTCGCCCGGGTCCTCCTGCAGGTCGAAGAGCTCGCCGTAGGCGTGGTTGCAGTACACCGTGATCTTGTATCGCGCGTCCACATAGGTCTTCACGTGGATCGTGGTGGGCTGGTGGTGGTTCTCTACGAGCACGTGGTCGCGCACCGCCTGCGCCTTGCCGCGCCACACCGGGCCCTGGTCGCGGCCGACCATGGTCCGGGGCACGGGCGCGCCCGCCAGGCCCAGGAACGTGGGCGCCAGGTCCACGAAGGACTGTAGAGCCGCAGACCGCCGGCCCGCGGGCACCTGTCCGGGCCAGCGCACGAGGAACGGCACACGCAACAGGTCGTCGTAATGGAACGCGCCCTTCTTCACGAGCCCATGCTGACCGAACAGGTGCCCGTGGTCCGTGGTGAACAGGACAACCGTGTTGTCCGCCAGGCCCTGCCGGTCCACCTCGTCCAGGATCGCGCCGATGTACTTGTCCATCAGGCTGATCATGCCGTAGTAGACCGCGATGTTGCGCGCCTGGGCGGCCGGGTCCACGAGGTGCGAGCTGAACCCGTGCATGGTGTGCCCATCCGGCTCCTTGTAGGCCGAGAAATCGGGCTTTTCTTCCTGGGTCATCCGGAAGTGCGGGGGCAGGCGGCCGTGCTCGCCTTCGCTCGCCTGCGGGACCTCGATCTCGTCCGGATCGTACATCTTGTCCCAGGGTTCGGGCGCAAGATACGGCGGATGCGGGTCGAAAAAGCTCGCCCACAGGAAGAAGGGCTCCTCTCGCTCCCGGAAGCCCTGCATCAGGGCCTGGCTGCGCTCCGCGATCCAGGCGTCGTAGTGGTAGCGCTCGGGAATCCCCCAGGTCAGCCGCTGGTTCGGGTTGTTGCCCGTGGGTGGGCGGAAGAAGTCGCGCCAGTTCCCCAGCCCGTTCTCCTCCATCCACAGGGCGTAGTGCTGGCCGACCAGGAACTCGTCGCCGTGGTTGCGCGCGAGCTCCACGTGCTCGAACCCGTAGAAGGGCCCGCGGAACGTGCGCCAGAAGTCGAGGTCCTGCAAGAGCGGGCGCGCCTCCAGCGACGGGTACTCCGCGCTCTGCACGTTCTGCTGGAAATGCGCCTTGCCCACCAGGGCGGTGCGGTACCCGGCCCGCTGGAGCTCCTCGCCCACGGTGCGCTCGGTCTCCGGCAGCTTGGTGCCCAGCGACCACGCGCCGTGCTGGCTCGGGTACCGGCCCGTGATCATGGACGCGCGCGCGGGTGTGCACGTGGGGTTCGAGGTGTACGCGCGCGTGAACAGGGTCCCGTCGCGCGCGAGGCGATTCAGGTTCGGGGTGCGCAGCGCGGGATTCAGGCACCCGAGCGTGTTCCAGTGCTGCTGGTCGCTGGTTATGAGCAGGAAGTTCGGGCGTTCGTTCGCGGGCATCGAGGTTCCCTTCTCCGGGGACGCGATGGAATGAAGAGGCGGCGATTCTACCCTCCGGCCGAGCGGAACGCAAGCCGCCCGCCGCGCCGGACGGTCGCGGGCCGCCTCGATTGACTGTCACGCACAAGCGCCCATAATGCAGCACCGCATCGTCAGGCTGGACTCGACCCGCGCTGCGCTGACAGGCGACCGGTCATCCCGACAAGAGCAATACTCCCGACCGAAAGGAACGCCTCATGTCTCCGAGGCTCTCTCACCAGGCGCTGGTGCATCGCGCGACCGAAAGCGTGCTGGCAGCGCAGCCGGCGGCGGACGCGGACCCCCTGCGGCCCGCGTTCCATTTCGGCCCGCCCGCCTACTGGATCAACGACCCCAACGGGCCGATCTACCACGCGGGGCGCTACCACCTGTTCTACCAACACAACCCGTACGCACCGCGCTGGGCGACCATGCACTGGGGCCATGCGTCCAGCCCGGATCTCGTGCACTGGCATCATGAGCCCGTAGCCCTGGCCCCCGGACCGGAAGACTACGACGCGGATGGGGTCTACTCCGGATGCTGCGTGGTCCATGAGGCCACTCCGACCATCCTGTATACCGGCGTCAAGCCCGAGGTCCAGTGCCTGGCCACCAGCGACCAGGCCATGCGCACCTGGCACAAGCACCCGGCCAACCCTGTGATCGCCTCCCCGCCGCGAGGCGACCTGACCGGATTCCGGGATCCTTTCGCCTGGCGCGAAGGCGACGAGTGGCGCATGGCGCTCGGGTCCGGCGTCCGGGGGCAAGGCGGGTGTGCGCTTCTGTATGCATCGGCGGACCTTGTGCGATGGCGCTACCTGGGCCCCCTGTGCACGGGCCCCGCCCGGCACTGGGAGTGTCCGAACTTCTTTCCGCTCGCGAACCGGCACGTGCTCATGGTCAGCCCGCACGGGCCTGTGCGCTACGCACTCGGCGATTACGAGGACGATCGATTTCGGCCCGGACGATGGCGCCGGCTCGCACTCGACGGGCCGATGTACGCGCCCAACACCTTGCTGGATGCACGCGGCCGGCGGATCCTGTTCGGGTGGATCCATGCGGACGCGGGCACGCGCGCCCCTTGGACAGGCTACCTCACGCTGCCGGTAGTGCTCGACGCGCGCCGCGGAGGGGGGCTGCGCCTCACTCCTCTGCCCGAACTCGCCGCCCTGCATGGGCCCGCGCTGCACACAGGAGAAAACCTGCCCCTCGATCCGCGAAGCGGCAACCCGCTCGACGGCGTGCTGGGCGATACGATAGAGATCGACCTGCTCGTCGATCCCGCGGACGCAGAGGCCGGGGTCCTGGAGGTGCTGCGCCCGAGCGAAGCTTCTTCCTCTCGTGGCGCCGGCGACAGTGCAAGGTGTGGCGTTGCGATCACGTATGACGCGCGTCGCGGGCGCCTCTCCTGCGCAGAACGGTCCGGACGGTTTCGCCTGTTGAAAGACGAGAACCTCCTGCACTTGCGCGTGTTCGTAGACCGATCCGTTGTCGAGGTGTACGCGAATGAGCGCGCCTGGCTCGTGGCGCCGGTCCTGCCCGCTGAGCCCGGCGCGGGTGGCTTGCAGCTCAGGGCGCGCGGCGGCGGGATGCACGTGCACACGCTGCGCGTGTGGCCAATTGCCCCCGCCCGCAGCTCAAGCACATTCGGGAATGCGGGCGGCACATGACCTGTGTGCGCGCCGGCCGCTGCCGCGCTACCTGGACCGCTGTGGCACCGACAGACGCCTCGGGGCGCGCACAAAGCCACGCCGGGCGGTCCCTGGGCAATGTGCCCGTCAGGCGAGCAGGTCCTCGCTCGTGGTGGAGCTCACGAGCAGGGTGGTCGGAAGCGGGGCCAGGAGTTCGGCCCGCGTGCGGTGCCACTGCGCGGCCGCGCCCTGTTCGGGCAGGTCGAAGCCCAGGAACACGCAGTCGGCGTCTGCGGACTCGCGTCGCAGGAACTCGACAAACGGGTCCTCCGAGTCGTTGACGAGCACGCGGCCCTCGGCCTCCACGCGGGAATCCATGATCAGGGCGTTGAGCGCCTCGAGCGCGGGGCCGCGGCCCTCCTCGCGGTCGACCACGCGCAGGATCCGGATGCGCGCGTTCTCCCACTCCCAGTTGCGAGACAGGAGGTACGCGAGAATCATCATCACCGCGCCGTTCCTCTGCCCCCGCCACCATACGTCGATGCGCTTTCCGGGGCCGAGTTCGGGCAGGCCCCGGTCGTAGACGAGCACCAGGGTCATACCCATGCCCGCCGCCAGACGCAGATGATGGGCCAGGGCCTCCGCGCGCTCGGCGGTGGCGGTCCATCCGAACATGGCCAGGTTCGGCCGCACCGGACCCACGGACGCGGTCTGCAAGAGCATCGCCATGCCCTCCTCCACCGTGTCGGCCACCACGGCGAGGGGGAAGGCCTGGACCTCGTGCTCCGCGCACCAGGCCCGCAGCTGGCGCAGGGCCGAGCCGTGCATGCGGCCGAACTCGGCCACCGACTCGGTGCTGCCCTTCAGGATATTCGCCAGCAACACGAACCCGCGGCCGGACTCCAGCCAGTCCGCGTACCGGACCAGGGTCTGGCGCGTGTCCGGGTTGCCGCTGAAGACCAGGATCGTGGGCCGCCAGTTGCGCGGGTCCTCTTCCATGGTGGCCAGGTGCAAGAGATCCCGCCGCGCGGCCGCGTACACGAACCCGCGGCGCGCGTCCCCGAAGGTGCGCTGCAGGTTGCGGCTGCGCACGTACCAGTACAGCCCGCCGATCAGGACCACCGCGGCCCCGGCCGCCACCGGCTGGACCAGGAAGCTCACCGCCACGCACCCGAGCCCCCCGGCCAGGGCCGTGGCCCAGTGGAAGTACCGGAAGCGCGGCCGGAAGGACGGGTTGTGCGCCACGGCCTCGGTGAACGCGGCCAGGTTCATCATGCCGTAGGTGTACAGGAAGAACATGGTCACCACCGACGCCACGAGGTTCAGGGCCTTGCCCTCGGCCTCGTTGCCCGCCCACAGGAGCACGGCCAGGGTGATCGCCCCCACGAACAGGAGCGCGCGGCGCGGCTCGTCCCGCTTGGCCGTGCCCCTGGCGAAGGGGCGCAGGAAGCGCAGTACGGGGTCGCGGCTAACCGCCTGGAGGACCCGGGGGCTGGAGAGGTAGCTGCCCAAGGCGCTGGAGAGCGTGGCCGCGAACACCCCGAGCATCACGACCACGCCCGTGCCGAAGATCGCGTTGTCGCGCAGGAGCTGATACGGGGTCTCGATAAGGTCGCGGCGCGCGTACGCCCCGCCCGACAGGAAAATCTCCACGAGGTAGACCAGGAACCCCACCCCGACCGCGGCCAGGGCGCCGCGCGGGATGCTGCGGCCCGGGTCCTTCAGATCGCCGGACATGTTGACCCCGGCGTCGATGCCGGTCACGGCCGGGAAGTAGATGGCGAACACCGCCCAGAACCCGAGCGGCGCGATGCCGGGCAGATAGCGCTCGGGGCTCTGGGCGTCCAGGCGAGGGAGCGACTCCCAGTTCGCGCGGAACGTGTCCAGGGAGAAATGCTCGATCGCCCCGCCCAGGAACGCGGCGATGGCCAGCACCAGGAAGGTCATGATCAGATACTGCGTGCGGATCGCCCAGCCGGCCCCCACGTACGCGATGACGAAGAACACGGCCGCCGTACCGATGGCGATCATCTGGAAGTGGGGGCTCAGCACCTCAAAGCTGCGGCACAGCGCTTCGGTGAACCCCAGGATGTAGAAGGGCACGGACAGGGCCAGCGCGCAGAAGAGCGCGATGCCGATCGCCCCCCCGAACTCGGGGCCGAGCACCCGGCTGATCATGTAGTAGGTGCCGCCCCCGCGCACGCGCATGTTCGTGGCCACCGCGGAGATGGAAAGCGTGGTGGTGAAGGTGATCGACTTCGCGATGACCAGGATGACGATCGCGCCGAGGACTCCGGCGTGGCCCAGGACGAAGTTCGCCCGCATGAACATGATGACCCCGAGGATCGTGAGGATGCTCGGGGTAAACACCCCGCCGAAGGTGCCGAACTGGTGGCGGTCCTGGCCCGCGGCGTCCGCGGGCCGGCGATCGGGTTCACTCATGCCCGTGTGTCCGCAAGGGCGCCTCTTAGAGGCCCACGCACGCCGCGGCCGCCGCCGCGACCGTCAAGGCCCCGGCCAGCGCCACGAGGAGCGCGCACCCCCCGCCCGTGAGCGCGCGGCCCACCTTGCGCTGGCGGCCGCTGCGCGTGAGCGGCACGCCCAGCTTGCGCGAGAGCTTGGCCTTGGCGCCCGTCACGCCCAAGAGCCGCTTCCAGGAAAACCCGCCCTTGTTCATCGTTCGCCCTCGTCCGCGTCCGCGCGCGCGATCAGTACTTGCGCCAGTCCATGGACCCGTACCAGCGCAACAGGGGATCGTCGCGCGCCTGCATCTCCCTTTCCAGGACGGCCATGAGCTCGCGCTTCACCTGCGCGTAGGCCGGGTCCCGGTTCACGTTGTGCAGCTCGTGCGGGTCGCGCTCGAGGTCGTAGAGCTCGCCCTCGGCCGCGGCGTTGAAGATGAACTTGTGCGTGCGCGTGCGCACCATGCGCTGGGGGAAGGGGCAGAAGTGCTTGGTGAACTCGCCGAACACATGGTCCCGTCCCGTGGGCGCTTTCTCTCCGCGCATCTGCGCCAGGATGCTCTGCGACTGGAAGCCGAAGTCGGGCGCCCGGCCCGTGGCCGCCTCCACGGCCGTGGGGCACAGGTCGTGGAAGTAGACGAACTCGTCGCACGTGGCCCCCCGCCGCGCCGGCGCCGGGTGACGGGCCACCAGGGGGATGCGGTAGATGGCGTCGTACATGAACGCGCCCTTCTCGAACAACCGGTGCGCGCCCAGGCAGTCGCCGTGGTCCGAGGTGAACACGATAAGCGTGTTCTCGTACAGGCCCAGGCCGCGCAGCCCGTCGAGAAATCGGCCGATGCAGTGGTCGATGAGCGTCACGTACCCGTAGTACCGGGCGATGATCTCCTGCCAGCCGGACCACTCCAGTTCGTCGAGCCCCCACATCTGGCTGACCATCCGGAAGTAGGTGGGCTTGCCCTCGAACCCCTCGGCGAACGCGGGGTCCACCGGGATGTCCTCCGGGCGGTACATGGAGTAGTAGGGCTCGGGCACCAGGCACGGACTGTGCGGCCCCCAGAAGTTGAGCCAGGCGAAGAAGGGCTTGCCCGCCCCCCGGTCGGCGCGCAGCATGCGGACCGCGTCGTCCACGAGGAAGTGCGGCACGGACGCCTCGGGCGGGCCGGTGAGCAGGGCCTTGAGCTCCTGGCGGCGCATGCGGGGGTTCTGGCCGTGCATCGCCTCGCGCACGGCGGGCACCTCGAATCCCTTTTCCGCCAGCCACTGCGCGTACCGGTTGCGCTCCCCCGGAGACAGGTCGAAGGCGAAGTCCCGGTACAGTCCGGCCCCCGGGAACCCGTAGCCCGGGAAGTCGTGCCCGCGGAACCCGTAGGCCGACGGCACCCCGGACCCGATGTGCCACTTGCCGAAGTAGAAGAGCTCCACCCCGCGCAGCATGTCCCCGAGCGTACGCACGCCCTCGGGAAAGTCCGCGCCCCGCTGCCACCCGGCCAGATCCTCCTGGGGGCTCACGTTCGCGGTCATGCCGTGGGCCGTGGGAAAGAGCCCGGTAAACAGCGACGCGCGCGCGGGCGTGCAGATGGCGCTGGGGGTGAACGCGTTCGTGAACCGGGTCCCCTCGGCGGCCAAGGCGTCGATGTTCGGCGTCTGCACCATGGGGTGGCCGCTGCAGCCGAGGATGTCCCACCGGTGCTGGTCCGTGACAAGGTAGACGACGTTCATGGGGTCGGGCACGGGCGCGTCCTCCCTGCGCTCAGGTCAAGCGCGTCCTCTGGGCTCCGGCGGCGGCCCGGTGGGGGCCGCGCGTGGGCTCGCTCAAGGCAACTGCGCGAGCAGCTCGTCGAACTCGCTGACGGGCATGGCCGGCGAGGTGGAAAACGCGATCCCTGTGTCGCGGCTCAGGATCACCGAGGCCTGCATGGCCTCGCGCAGGCCCGGCAACTCCACCACGAGCACCAGGTCCTGCTCGCCCAGCAGGGCGTAGATGGCCTTGATCTGTCCGCCGAGTTTTTCCACAATCTCGCCCGCCTCGGTGGTGCGCTCGGCGCTCGCCTCCTTGATGGCGTCCACCGAGTACTTCCCGAACATGAGATAGGTCGCCATGGTCCTGCCTCCTGGACATGCCGGATCGACCGGCCGCAAAGCACACACCGCCACAGCTTAGGGCCCGCGCGCGCAGGCGGCAAGGGTTTTTGTGCCGTCCGGCGCGCCAGGGCCGCTCGCGCGCGCCGCAAGCTCGGGCCAAAAAAAAGCCCCGGCTTTCGCCGGGGCCGTGGCTTCCAACCGCAGCAGCGCTCAGACGGGGCGCACATTGACCGCTTCGGGACCCTTACGGCCCGCCGCGGCCTCGTACTCAACCTTCTGGCCGTCCTGCAGGGTACGGAATCCCTCCATGACCACGTTGCTGTGGTGCACGAACAGATCCTTGCCATCGCCCTCGTCGGGCACGATGAACCCATACCCCTTCTGGTCGTTAAACCACTTCACAGTACCGGTTGCCACTACAACCCCTCCTGCCGGCCCCCTTTGGGGCCATCACCATCTCCCTCTCTACCCAAAACGAAGTGCGCCCCGAGGGAGTAGGAGAGCCCTTCAGAACACGTAATTAAGCACAGCTTCGCACAGGAGTCAACCGAATTCTTGTCCGGAAACCGCGGAAAATCTTCCCGCCAGCCCCGCACGGCCGTCCGGGCGGCAACGTCAGGACGTCCCCTTGGCCACCTTGTCGGCCACCACGCACGCGCCGACCAAGTTGGCGTTCGACCCTCGCTCGTCGATAATCGACGGGCGCAGATAGTTCATGTACCCCATGGCCCCGACCGCCCGCTGCGCTGAGGGTCCGAAGTACGGCAGGGCGTAGCTGGGCTTGCCCCCGAGGCAGATGGGCGCTCCGGGCGCCAGGCCGTCGGCGTGCGCTTGCTTGAGCAGGATGCGGGTGGCCTCGGCCAGGATCCGGCCGAACACCCGGTCCGTGGTCAGGGCCGCCTCTACGCGCAGGCTGCTCAGCTTGCTGATGTGCTTGCCGGCTCGGGCCGGGTCCTGGATCTCGTCCGCTTCGCTCAGGTCCAGAAACCGCTCGTAGGAGTCGTCGTCGCCCACGATCGCGCGGAAGAGCCGCCGCCGCCCGGGGCCGCTCAAGAGCGTCTCCGCGCGCAGATGGTCGGGGCTGCCCGACGGGCCGGTGACCACCCCGCCCGGGGGGTCGAGCTCCTCGATGAGCACCTGTTCGAGCCGCTCGTAGCTCACTCCGTGCTGAAGCAGGATCACGCGCAGGCTCAGCTTCTCCAGGGGGATGGCATATCCGGGCTCGTTCGTGTAGTGAAGATGCGCGTCCTCGCCGTCCCAGTCCAGGGCCGAGAACCGCACCTCCCCGTCCGCGCCGATCCACGCCCCGCCCCAGCCGCCGCCGAAGACCCAGTACAGAAGCTCCATGCGCAGCACGCTCCATTCGGCCAGGCCGCCGGCGTTCGCGTCGTTCTCAATGCCCACGGGCACGTCCAGCCGGTCGGAGAGGAGCGCGGGCAGGTTCTGGTTGTTGAGGAAGAGCAGGTTCTGGGCCAAAAGGTACGACCCGTCCGACCGGAACAGGCCCGGGCTCGCGATGCCCGCGCCGCGCACGGCCCGGCGATCCGCGCCCGCCTGGCGCAGGGCCTCTTCGACCGCGTCGCCCAGGGCCTGGGCCAGGGACTCGGCCGTGTCGCCGTACCGGCCGATGGGAAGCAGCGACTCGGCCTGGAGGTCGCAGCGCTCGTCGAAAAGACCGATCTTCGCGCCGCTGCCGGCCCCGAGGTCCACGCCTACATAGGTCGGCGTCCCGGCCATGGCCGGTCTCCTTTGCGTCTCCGTCAGGAGGCGAGCTTGGCGAGCAGACGCTCGGCGCGCTCGCGAATCTCGCGCGCCTCGGCGTCCAGCCCCTGGATGAACTTGTTCGTCTCGGGCACACCGCGCACCGCCTCGAAGTCGCGGTCGCGCACCGCCTCGTCGCCGTCGATGCCGAACCCGATGCGCGTCTGCACGCTGTATTCCTTCTCCGCGTCCAGGCGGATCATGCGGTTGAGCTTCAGCGCCGCGTCGCGCCACTCGGCCACGGCCGCGCGCAGTTCGTCCGGGCTCATGTCCGCGGGCGCCTTGCCCGCGCGCGCGCGCCACGCCTCGCACGCCCAGGCCCAGGCGGCCTCGTCGTAGTCCTCGTGGATGCGGGACAGCCGCGCCTCCAGGGCCGCAAGGTCGCCGGCCCGCCCCGACTCGACCTCGTCGCAAACCTCCTCCACCGCGCTTTGCGGGGCCAGGAGCCCCAGCACGTCCACCCACGCGCCGGGCCCGTGCGCGATCTCCGGCGCGGCCAGGGCCGCCTCGGGCGCGGCGTCGCGTTCCAGCCGGTCTGCCAGCATCCCCCCCAGGTACAGATCAATGGCCATGGCGTAGTGCTTTTTGGCGGTGCGGCACAGGAGCCGCTTGATGGCGATGCCCTTGTACGTGACATAGGTCTGGCTGCGCTCGGCTCGCTCGTAGAGCGCGCTGATCTCGTCCAGGCCTGCCATCATCCGGCCCACGGTGAAGGGCGAGAAGACCTCGAACCGGATCCAGTCCAGCCGGTCCGGATCCGTGCGCCGGTCGCGGCCGGGCCATTTCTCGCCGTCGCGGCGGGTGCCCACGGTGAACAGGTTCACGGCGGGGCTGAGGACCGACCGGCCCTCCTCCTCGTTCACATAGCTGAAGGGCAGGTTGCGCGCGTCGAAGTTCGCGTAGTGCTTGCCGAGCACCGCGCTGAACGGCCCCACGCGGGCTGGCCAGAGCAGGTAGCTGAACGATCCGGTCTTGCTGCCGCGCTCGACCACGCCCTGGTGCACGGGGCCGAGCTTGTACATGTGGTTGGACTGGTTGGTGCCCGAGCCCGCGTTGTAGAAGCTGAACACCCCGGCGATGAGGATCGAGCTCTTGTGGTGGGTGACCGAGTACGGTCCGGCGAGCGCAGAGATCGCCTCGCCGTGGAACCCCTCGCAGTTGGCGAACAACGCGCACCCCTCGGCCGAGAACTGGCGGCCGATGCGGCACCCCTGGCCCACGAAGGTCTGAGTCAAGAGCGCCCCGCTGTCGACCTCCGACCCGGTCTGCACGATGAAGTCCTCGGCCTGCACGGCCGTGCCCACCCGAGTGGGCGCCTCCTCATTCGAGGCCACGGTGCCGTTCTCGAGCCGCGCGACGCCGTCCAGGATCGCGGCGGGGCCGACGGCCACGTTGCGGACCCGTCCGCACCCCACCACGACCGCACCCGCGCCCACGCGGCCCCGGTCCGAGCGCCGCTGGGCGGCGAAGTCCCTGGCCATGCGGTGCAGCGCCTCCACGAGCCTGGGTCGGTGCCGGTAGCAGGCCATCAGGTACGCGAACTGGGCCGACAGCCGCTCGAAGAGCACGATCTCGCGGCCGCCGCCCTCGTTGAGCACCTCGATCTCCACGCCGTTGCCGAAGCTCGTCTCCTCGTCCACGGCGAGCTCCACCGTGCGCGAGACGCATGCGGCCCGGCCTACATCGTAGCGGCTGAGCAGCCCCACGTCCGCGACCAGGGCGTCGTCATCCACGGTCGCGTCGTGCAGGTGGCTGCGATACACCCCCGAGGGCAGGTGCGCGCCCGCGACCCCCACCGGCGCGCGGAACGCGCCCAGGCCGACGCTGCCGGTGAACCGGCACCCGGCCACGTGCTCGGGCCGGAACCCCTCGCGCACGCGCACGCGCGACCAGTCCTCCGCGCACGAGCCGCCTTGCTCGAGCTGCGCGATCTCAGCGTCCGTCAAGGCCCGCCAGGTTGTCTGCGCCATGATGCGCCCCCTTGCCATCCTCTCGCCCTACAGTTCGGCGGGCTTGAGATTCTCTCTCTCGATGTCCTTGAAGTACTTGACCGTACCCACCTTCAGCTCGGCGGTGGACTCTTCGTCGCACACGATCATGCCGTGCGGATGCATCTGTAGCGCCGAGACCGTCCAGATGTGGTTGACGCCCTCTTCGACCACCTTCTGCAGGGCGCGGGCCTTGTTGTGGCCGCTCACGAGGATGATGACCTCGCGCGCGTCCATCACCGTGCCCACGCCCACGGTCAGCGCGGTCTTGGGCACCTTGGTCACGTCGTTGTCGAAGAAGCGGCTGTTCGCGATCACCGTGTCCTCGGTCAGGGTCTTCACGCGCGTGCGGCTGCCCAGGGATGAGCCCGGCTCGTTGAACGCGATGTGCCCGTCCGGCCCGATGCCGCCGAGGAACAGCTCCACCCCGCCCAGGTCGGCCATCTTCTGCTCGTAGGCCTCGCACTCGGCCTCCAGGTCCTTGGCGTTGCCGTCCAGGATATTGACGTTCTCTTCGGGAATGTCGACGTGGTCGAACAGATGCTTGCGCATGAACGAGTGATAGCTCTCCGGGTGCTCCTCGGGCAGGGCCACGTACTCGTCCATGTTGAAGGTGACCACGTGCTGGAAGCTGAGCGTCCCCTGCTTGTGCAGCTCCACGAGCCCCTGGTACGTGCCGATGGGCGTCGACCCGGTGGGCAGGCCCAGCACGAACGGCCGGTCCTTGGACGGTCCGTAGTCCAGGATGCGCCGGGCGATGTAATGGGCGTTCCATTGGCTCAGCGCAGCATAGTCGTGCTGAATGATAATGCGCATGGTTTCCCCTTCTTCCTGGGCCCCTGCCGCGGCCGGTCCGGCGGCGAGGCGGTCTACCTGTCGGTGCGCGCCCGCCGACGAGCGGGCCCGCGGTTTCTGGTGCCGTTGGTCACGTCGCTCACGAGGCCGCCGCGGGCTCGGACACGAGAATCCGCGCGTCGGCCACGAAGGCGCCCTCTCCGTCCTCCTGCACGATTACCGGGTTCATGTCGAGCTCGGCCACCTCGGGCAGGTCCACGGCCAGCTGCGCCAGGCGCTTGATGCAGGTCTCCACCGCGGCCACGTCGCAGGGCGCTCGCCCCCGCGCGCCGGACAGGAGCGGGAAGCTCTGCACCTCCCGGACCATGGTGTGCACCGCGTGCTCGTCCACGGGCGCGGCCCGGAAGCTCACGTCGCGGAAGACCTCCACGAACGAGCCGCCCAGCCCGAACATGATGACCGGGCCGAACACCGGGTCGCGCCTGCATCCGAGGATGACCTCCTGGCCCGCGGGGATCATCCGGCGCACCGTCACGCCGTCTACCCGGGCCTCCGGATGCGCCTTGCCCACGGCCGCAACGATCGACTCGAACGCGGCGTGGGCCTCTTCCCCGGTGGCGATGTCGAGCATCACCCCGCCCACGTCCAGCTTGTGCACGACGTCGGGGCTGTTCACCTTCATGACGGCCGGGAACCCGGCGCGCGCGGCCGCCGCCGCGGCCTCGTCGGCGGTGGCGGCCACGTCCGTGCCGAGCACCGGCAGGCCGTAAGCCTCCAGCACCTGGAACGCCTGCGCCTCGGGCAGGTACCCCTGGTCGCCCGCTTGGGAGAGCACCTGCCGGGCACGGACCGGGTCGACGTCCTCGAACCGGGCCACCGGCTCCCGGGTCACCGCGCCCAGGCGCTCGACCTCGCGCGCCGCGGCAAAAGCCGAGGCCATGGACTCGGGCAGGATGTAATGGGGAATGTGGTTGCGCTGCAGGATGTCGATGCCCGTGCGCACGTCCGCCTCGCCCATGAACGAGGCTAGCACCGGCTTGTCCGGATTCGCCGCCGCGGTGCGCACGATCTCGTCCGCGATGGCGTCGATATCGGTCATGGACTGCGGGGTGAGGATGACCATGGCGCCCGCGGTGTCCGCGTCTTTGAGGACCGCGCCCAGGGCGGTGGCGTACCGGTCCGAGCGCGCGTCGCCGATCACGTCCACCGGGTTGTTCAGGTTCGCGGTGCGCGGCAGCCGGTCCTTGAGCACGGACCTGGTCTCCTCCGAGAAACGCGCCAGAGACAGCCCGTTCTCCACGCACGCGTCCGTGGCCATGACGCCCGGGCCGCCTGCGTTGGTGACAATGGCCACGCGGTCCGAGCGCGGCCACGGCTGGTAGGCAAGCGCGGTCGCCTTGTTGAACATCTCCTCGATCGTGCGGCACCGCAGGATGCCCGCCTGGCGGAAGATCGCGTCGCACACGTCGTCCGAACCCGCCAGGCTGCCGGTGTGGCTGGCCGCGGCCGAGGCCCCGGCGTGGGTGCGGCCGCTCTTGATGGCCAGGATCGGCTTGCCCGTCTCGCGGATGACGGTCTGGGCGGCCTCCAGCAGGCCGCGCCCGTCGGTGATTTCCTCCAGGTAGATGAGGATCACCTTGGTCGCCTTGTCCGCGGCCAGGTAGTGGAGCAGGTCGATCTCGTTGATGTCCGCCTTGTTCCCGAAGGAGATGAACTTGGAGAACCCGATGTGCTTGCCGCGCGCGTAGTCCAGGACCGCGGTGCACAGGGCCCCGGACTGGCTCAGGAACGCGATGCTCCCTTCGGCGGGCATCTTCCGGGCGAAGCTCGCGTTCAGGCTCACGGACGGGTCGGTGTTGATCGCGCCCAGGCAGTTCGGGCCGATCAGGTTGATGCCGTACTTGGCCGCGATCTCCTGGGCCTGGCGCTCCCGGTCCGCCCCGCCGGGGCCCACCTCGCGGAAGCCGGCGGAGATGATGATCGCCGCCTTCACCCCCTTCTGGCCGCACTGCTCCAGGGCCAGGTGGCAGACCGAGCTCGGGAACACGATGATCGCGAGGTCCACCTCGTCGGGGATGTCGACCACGTATTTGTACGCCTTCACCCCGCTGATCGACGGCGAGCGCGGGCTCACCGGGTAGGTGACGCCCTGGAATCCGCCGTCCAGGATGTTCTGAAAGATGTCGTGGGGCACGGTGCCGCGCGTGCGCGTGGCGCCCACGACGGCGACCGACTGCGGGGCAAAGACGGCGTCGATGTTCTTGGGGACGCGCAAAGACATGCAGTTCCTCCGCAACGGATGACGGCGTCCCGGCGAGCTACCGGCCGGCCGACTCCAGGTGGCCGGCGATGAAGTTCACCGCATCGCCCACGGACTGGACGGCGAGGGCCTCGTCCTCGTCCATCTCGATGTCGAATTCCTCCTCGAACGCGGCCACGAGCTCCACCGACTGCTGGCTGTCCGCGCCCAGGTCGAACACGAAGTTGCTGGTGTCCTGGATCTCGGACTCCTCGGCGCCGAGCACCCGCGCGATGGCCTGCTTGACCCTGGTCTGCACCTCGTTCCTGTCCATCATCCTCCCCCTTTCGGGCCGATTGTTCACAACGGCGCCCGGCAGAACGTCATGCCGAACGCGCGGCGCAACTGCGCAAAGACATGTGAACATACCGGCGGCCCGCCGTTCTTGCAAGCACTTTTCGAGACAGGGGCGAACGCGCGGTTTTGGCTCGACTTGGGGCCGCAGATTCAGTATCACGCGAGGGAAGGCCCCCGCGAGCCTGATACTCGGTTGTACGCGCGCGGGGTCCCGCGGTTCCCCCGGAGGAGGCGTCTCTTACGCATGGTTTCCTGGCGACCGGTCCTCTGTGCCCTGGTCCTGACAGCGGCGTGTCCGGCGGGCGCAGCCGAGCAGGCCTTCGCACTGCCCGCGCACGTGCCGCAGTCCGCGCCGTTGTGCGTGGTCTGGTTCCCGGGCCCCGACGCGCAGCCCTTGACCGGGCTGCACCGGTTCTTGCAGGACCCGGGCGTGCGCAGCGCCTGGGCACCCGCGCGCGCGCAGCTCCAGGCCCTGGACGCCGTGAGCGCCATCTGGACCGGGGTGTCCATGCGGAAGTTGCTGGCCCAGGCGCCCGGTCCGGCGGGCGCGGCCCTGCTCGAACCCGGACCCAACGGCGCGCCGCGCGTGGTCGTGCACGTGCGCCTCGGCGCCCAGGCGCCCCGGCTGGCCGCGGCCCTGCCCCGCATCGAAGAGGCCCTGCTGGAGATGGCCGACGACGCGCAACCGACCGAGCCCCCCGGCGGAGCCGATACGGGCGCACTCGTGTTCGACGGCCGACCCGTGGCCTGGACCGTCCGCGGCGAGGACCTCGTCATCGGCATCGGGCCGGACACGTTTCCCATGCTCGACGAAGATGCTCTCGATCCCGAGGCCGCGGCGAGCCTGTCGACCCTGGCGGGCACGGATCTGTATGCACGGGCGCGCGGCAGCCTGGATCCCGAGCGCGGGGGCTGGCTGACCTTTGTGCGCGTGCGGCGCGGCGAGCGCGCGCAGGGGCTCGGGACGATCGGCCGCGCGGCGCTCGCCTGCACCCCGCACAAGCACGGGTATCGCACCACCGTGTTCCTGGAAGACTCCAATCCCGCGCCCGAGCCCACGCGCATGCTCCACGCGGACTCCGCGAGCGCGCGCCACGCCCGGTACGTACCGGCCGAGGCCACGGGGTTCGCCACCGCGCGCGTGCGCCTGCCTCGCCTGTGGCTGGCCCTGCGAGGTGGGCTCGAAGCACTGAGCGCCGACCAAGGGGAGCCCGCGCAAGAGGTGGGGGCGCTCCTGCGCGCGATCGACGCGTTCGAAGAGACCGCGCGCTTCGAGTTCACCGAGCTCTTCGCAGCCCTCGGCCCCGAATGCTCGATCGCCTCCGGCCCAAGCGGGCTGTACGCGTTCGCGGACGTGCGCGACCGCAAGGCCCTGGAGGCCTACCTCGCCCGCGTGGACGCGTGTCTGGACGAGGCGCGCTCGCGCAGCCTGGTCTATCGCGGCCATACGATCCGCTACTGGAACCAATTCGACGGCCCGCTTCCGGTCGCGCCGGCCTACTGCTTTGTGGACGAGCACACCGTCCTCGTGGGGGGGCAGGTACTCACGGTGAAAAGCGTGCTCGCACGGCTCGATGGTCCGGACTTCACGCCCCTGCCCCAGGCGGATGAGTTCGCGCGCCTGACCGCAGAGGTGCCCGAAGGCGCGATGCTCGTGTACGCACCCGATGCGCGGCCCGTGGTGGACGGGTACGAGGTCGCGCTCGCCATGGTGCAGAGCGCGCTTGCGCTTGACCCGAACCTGTTCGACGCGGGCACGCTGCCCGCGCTTGGAACCGTGCTCACGGACGTGGACGGGGGTGGACTCGCTGCCACCCTCCGGCGCACGGACGCGGGACTGGAGCTCACCTGGTACGGCCCCTTCGGCGTGTGGGACGCCCTGACCCCCGCCCTGGCGACCGCGGCCGCGCTCACCGAGGGGCCCCTGGGCCTGCCCGTGGCCGCGGCGGTCCTGAGCCCGGATGCCGACCCCGATCTCACGCTCCCGCAGACGCCCGTGCCGGCGCTCGAGCCTGTGCGGCCGGAGGCGGTGCGATGAGAGAGCGCACCCGGTGCTACAGCGCCGCACTGATCCTCGCGCTCGCCGCCTGCGGCCTGTGGGCCGCACACGGCCGCTGCGCCGAGCCAGGCGCGCCCTTGCCCCTCACGCGGGTCCTGCCCGAGCACACGCTTGTCTACCTGCATGTGCCCGCACGCGCGTCCCGCAATCCCGAAGGCCCGCGCACCGCGCTCGCGCAGGTGACCGGCCATCCGCAGGTTCAGGCCTTCCTGGACGAGGTCGACCGGGACAAGGCCGCGATCCTGGAGGCCGTGCTCTGCGCCCTGTTGCCCCAGGCGCCCCTGCCGCCCCCGGCGCGCAGCGCTGCCGCCGCCGCGCGGCGCGAGCAGGCGGGCAAGCTCGCCGACTGGCTCGATTCGCTGGACGGCGAGCTGACCCTGGCGGTGCCCGGGCTTTCCACGAGCACCGGGCGCCCGCTCGTGGCCGTGCAGGTGCGGTTGCGCGACGAGGTGCGCGCCGCAGTCGCGGCCGGGCGGCTGCATCACGGCCTGCCCGCGTTCGTCCGCCCGGACGGCGAGGGGGGATATGATTTGCTCGCGCCCCTGAACGGCGCCTTGCGCGTGGCCCCGGGGCGGCTCGTCGTCGTGCTGGGCGGCGGCCGCGATGACCTGGCCGCCCTGGAGCAGACGCCCAACCCCGCCCTCGCCGACCTGCCCCTGTTCGGCGATGCGCTGTCCCGCACCCGGGCCTCCGCCGAGCATGCCTTCCTGTTCGTGCGGGTGCGGCCTCTGGTGGAGGCGTTCGCTTCCCTGGGCGAGCCGCGAGTGAAGACCATGCTTGCGGTCTCGGGGCTCGAGGGCGCCGAGTACCTTGCGCTCGGCGGGCGCACCCGACAGGACGGCCGGGTGGCGCACACCCTTTCTCTTTCCACGCCCGACGGCCCGACCGGCCTGCTGGCCGCACTCCAGAACCGCCCCGACCCGGCCGCCCAAGCCGCGCTGGCCCCGCACGAGGCCGACTGCTTCGTCGCGATCCACCTGGACCTGGACGGGCTGTGGGAACGGATTGCGCCTCATTTGCAGGCGGGCGCGCCCGAGCTGGCCGCGCGATGGGAGCAAGCGCTCCAGGACCGGGAAGCGGCCAGCGGCCTGTCGGTACGCGAACAGATCGGCCAGGCGTTCACGGGCAGCATCTCCCTGTTCCCGGCCCGAGAGAGGAGCGCGCCGCGCCTGTATCCTCCGGACTCGATCGTGCACGTGCCGGTGCGCGACGCGTCTCTCGCGCGCCAGTGCCTCGCGGACCTTCGGCAGGCAACCGGACCCGGCGCATGGCGCACCACGGAGTGCAGCGGGATTCCGGTCCTCTATCGCCTGCCGCCCGGCGGGCGCGCGGGCGTGGCGCCCGCGCTCGCGCTCACGGACGAGTCGCTATGGATCGCGGCCTACCCGCATGTGCTCGCCCGATATCTCGCGCGCGCCGAAGAGAATGGCCTGGCCGCGAGCCCCGGGTTCCAGGCGGCCCTGGCCTCGGTCGAGGGCGACCCGGCCGCCGCCGTCGCCTACCTGCGCACCAGCCATGCGCTGCCTGCGCTCTACCGCGGCCTGGCCTGCGCGCTGCACGCGGCCACGGCCGTACCCGGATTCGAGGCCGATCCCGCGGTCCTGCCGCCGGCAACGGACCTGGGGGTCGCCTGGACGGATACCACGGTCACGGTCGTGCGTCGCCCGGAGGGCGTCGCACTCGTGGCCGTCGGCCCTGCGGGGCTGTGGGGCGCGCCCGCGTGGGCCGGGGGGCACTTCGCGGATCTTTTCCGCGGCCCCGGCGGCGTAGTGCGCATGGCCGCGGTGGCCGGGATCCTGGGCCATGCCCGCGCAGAGCGCCGCGCCGAGGAGCGCCGAGCCACGGTGCGCGCGCGCCTGCAGGCCATTCACGCCGCCTGGCGCACCTGCGTGCGCGAAACCGGCCACCCGCCCGCCGGCTGGCAGGACCTGTTCGAACCTGGGGGGCTGCGCACCGAGGCGGCGGTCTGTCCGGAGAGAGAGAACGCGCACCGCCGGTTCGTGCTCGTCCCTGCGCCGGCCTCGCCGGCTGCCGCCCGCCCGCTCGCGCACGAGCCCCTTGACACCGGCCGGGAGCACGTATGGATATTGTTTGCGGACGGACGCGTGAAACGCCTGACACGCGCGCGCGCCCGACGGATTCTTGAGAGCGTCTCAACCGAGCCGGTACCCGCATCGGAACCGCACGAAACGAGAGAGTGAGAATAGGGGGTCCCTGTCCATGCCTACCTGCTGTCGAACCCGGCTGAGGGCTGCCGGGCTCCTGGCGATCATTTGCACCGCGCTGCTCACGTACGCGTCCGCGGCGCAACCGCCGGTCCGACCGACTCCGTCCGCGCCACGCCTCGGACTTGCGGACGTGCTGCCGTCGGACACGATCGCCTTTGTCCGGTCCTACCCGGACATGGGATTCTGGGACGGACTCAAGCAAGGCGCGATCGGCCGCATGGCCGATCACCCGGAGGTGGCAGAGTTCCTGGACCTGCTCAAGCTGCGCCGCAACGAGACCATCGATCTCATCCTCCAGAACACGATGCAGGGACAGCTCGTTGCGGCCGAGCTCGTGGAACACGAGCGCCCGGAGGCCAAGGCCCTGTGGAGCCGGCACGCGCGCGAATTGCGCGCGCTCGTGGACGCACCCGGCGGATCCGTGGCCGCACAGGCCGACCGGGTCTGCCCCTTCCTGCTGATGACAGTGAACGAACAGGAGCGGGAGTTCCGGGACCTCGTGGGCAAGTACCGCGACGAGGCCGCGGCCGCGCAACCCGACGTGGACGGGTTTCTGCGCGAGCTTTCCGCGCTCGGGCAGACCCTGGTCGACGAATATCAACAGGAGATCGACCCGATCGTCCGCCAGCACGAGCCGATCTTGCGCGACCTGCTCGCTTCGCAGATCGCCATCGGCTTCCGCGGCCTGGATCCGGAGACCGGCATGCCCTTGATCGAAGTGGGCTTTTCCTTCGCCCAGCCGCCTGACCGCCGGAAGGTCTATGCCGCGCTGCGCGACTTAACACAACGATTGCTCAGTCCGGGCATTCCGGTCCAGTCCGTAAAGGTCAACGGCGTGCCCGCTCTGGTCATACCCACGCCGCACCAGAACTTCTTCGTGCTGGTGGACAACCTGCTCATCTACTCGCGAGACGGCGAGGCGCTCGCGCGCATGCTCGCGCGACACGCCACCAGGGAGACGACCTCGCTGGCAGAGAGCCCCGTGTTCCTGGCCGCGCGCCGCGGCGCGGAGGTCGAGCGCGACGGGCCGTTCTTCTATTTGGACACCCAGCGGGCGATCCCCGTGCTGGAAGAAGTGACCAACAGGAAGACCGTACGCGTGATCCATGCGCTGGGCCTTCCCAGCGTGCGCGCGGTGGGCGTGGGCACGCACTGGCTGGGCGAAGGGCTGCGGCAGACGGTGTACCTGTACGCCCCGGGCGAGCGTACGGGCGTCCTACAGATCTTCCGGCTCGAGCACACCCTCACCGGCGGCGCGGGCGAGGTTCCGGACAGGGCGCAGGGGCTCGCCGCCGCGCGGGTGAGCCTGCGCGAACTCTATGAAGAGGTCCCGGTGCTCATCGACGCGGTGCGCGACATCTGGCCGTCAACCGACGACGAAGGCCCGCGCCTGAGCCTGGCCGCACTCGCCCGCGAGCAGAAGATCCTGGGCGTGCCCACGGACGAAGTCCTGGGTTCGCTAGGCGATTCGGTCATCTATCACGCCGGTCCGTACGGCCAGGCGCTCAGGTTCGACCGGGCCGACCCACGGGCCTTCGACGACGTGATCCGCCGCATGGAAGAGCACCTGGGCGGACAGTTTTCCAGCGACCCGAACGGACGGGTGTTCTACTTCAACCATTCCGGGTATCCGTTGCCCTTTGCGCCCAGTTACGCCGTGTTGCGCGAACGGAACACCGTGCTCGTGGCCACGCATCCGCAGGTGCTCAAGTCGATCCTGCGTGACGCCTCGCAGAAGACGATCCTCGACCGACGCGACTTTCGCCGCACCCTGGGAGGCATGCCGCGCGAGTTGGGGGCGTTGGCCTATGTGGATGCGGGCGATTCGTTCGTGAACGTGTACGACGCGGGGCTGCCGTTCCTCAACGCGCTCACCGCGCTCGACGCGCTCGCCATTGATCCGGGCATCCTGCCGCCCGGCGAGGAGGTCGCCGAGCACTTCTTCGGGTTCACGCTCGGTGTCACGAACACCCCGCACGGCATCAAGGGCACCGCGTACAGCCCGCTCGGGTTCGGCGGGCCGGCTGTGTACATCCTGGACCACGTGATCAGCAATCCCGCGCTCATCGGTGTGACCGTGGGCGGGCTGTACCACCACCTCGCCGGCTTCGAAGAGATCACCGAGAATCCGGGCCCCTAATCACGGAGCCCTGAGGCCTCAGACCGCGCGCGGCGCCTCGGGAACCTGCATCCTCTCGGGAGGGCCTGGTCGGGGTCGAGGCGTCTAGGCAAGCCTGTCCACGGCCTCCTGGAGCGCGCGCGGAGAGTCCACGCCCAGGCAGGTGACCTCTCTGTCGATCGCCCGAATGAGCCCCCGCAGCACCCGGCCGGGCCCGCACTCCAGGAACACGGCCTCCGCGAAGTCTCGATGCAACGCCTGCACGGTCGAGCCCCAGTGCACGGGCAGGGTCATCTGTCCGACCAGGGCCTCGCGCACGGCCTGAGCGCTCTGCTTGGGCCGGGCGTCCAGGTTCGTGTACACGGGCACGCGCGCGTCGGCCAGGGTCTCCTGCGCCAATTCCTTCGCGAACGCCTCCTGCGCCGAGGTCATGAGCGTGCTGTGCCAGGGGCCGCTCACCTTCAGGGGCACGGTGCGCTTGGCCCCCTGCTCGGTGGCCAGGGCCGCGGCCCGGTCCACGGGCTGCGCCTCGCCGGTGATGACGACCTGCGCCGGGCTGTTGAAGTTCGCCGCGCTCACCACGCCGCCGGTCTCCTGCGCGGCCTGCCGGCATGCGGTCTCCACGGCCCGGCCGTCCAGCCCGATGATCGCGACCATGCGCCCGGGCCGCGCATCCGCGCAGGCCTGCATCAGCGTCCCGCGCCGACGCGTGAGCCGCACCGCTTGCTGCGTCGTCATGGCCCCGGCCGCGCACACGGCCGCGTATTCGCCGAGGCTATGCCCAGCGACCGCGCGGGGGCGCACGTCCCGCTCTTCGAGCGCGGCAAAGACCGCCAGGTCCGCGGCGGTCATGGCCGGCTGGGCCACGGGCGTCTGGTTGAGCTCCTCGTCCGGACCCTCGAAGGCCACGCGCGCGAGGTCGATGTCCACGGCCTGGTTGGCCGCGTCCCAAACGCGACGCGCCGCCTCGGACGCCTCGTAGAGCTCACGGCCCATGCCCGGATGCTGCGAGCCCTGGCCCGGGAATACGAATACGGCGGATTGCATCGCCTTCTCCTTGTGCTGTGCCTTGCGGCGCCCGGCGGTCCGTTCGCCTAGGGACGTCCTTCAGGCGCACGGCCGACGCGGTCTTGCTCTCGGACGCTGCCTTGCAGACGCCGGTTCTCGTCGGTTGTCTGGGGCAAAGACTCGCGCGAGAGGAGCACCAGCATGCAGGTCACGGTCACGCTCGCGGCGAGCAGCCACCCGAGCGCCACCTGCACGGCGTGCGCCACGCCCTCGACCTGAAGCAAGACGACGGACAACAGCGCCAGGACCACGTTGAGTACGGACAGGCCGCCCAGTACGCGCGCACGCAGCCGAGAACGTGGTTCCATTGTGCGCCCTCCATGCAACGCTTCGACACGAAGGCCAGACCTCGTGATGGCTTCGAGTATACGGCGCACCCGCCCGCGCGCAAGCGCCGGTCGGGCCTGCGGCGTTCGCGAGTTGACAGCATCGCGCAGACCTGCTATAGCCGCGAGGACTTGTGTGCGGCGCACCCACGTCCGGGTTGCCGCGACTTGGCTCGGACAAGCCCGTGCTCCGCAGAGGCTTGCACCGGAACGGACACTGGTCTCAATGCCAGTCGATCGGCGTGCCCAGCTCCGCGGACCCGTCGGTGAGAGGACCCACATGCACGTCCTGGAGAATGACCGCATCTGCATGGCCTTTGATAATGCGGGCCGCTTGACCGAGCTGCGGGCCGTGCAGGGCCAGGCCCATGCGCCGATCGACGCGGCGGCGCTCACCACGCCATGGGCTCTGGATCTACGCGACGCGCAGGGAGAACTCACGCGCGTCATGCCGTCTTCGGACCCGCGGATCGAGGTGCGCACCCGCGACGGCGCGCAGGAGCTGGAGGCGGTCTGGTCCGCGGACGCGGCCGGCGGGACGCTGACCGTGACCGGCACCGTCCGCCTGGAGCCGGGCTCTCCGCTCGCCGCCTGGACCCTGGGCGTGGTGAACGGCACGGACACCAGCCTATGGAACATCCTATACCCGCGCGTGAGCGGGCTGACCGCATATCCGGATGTGGACGGGCCCGACGCCCTGGCCACGCCCCAGGGCATGGGCGAGTGGGTGCCCGCGCCCGTGGACAAGGTGAATCACCATCGCAAGGAGATCTCGAACACGCTCCGCAAGGAGTTCGGCATGTTCGACGTGGAGGGCGAGGGATCGATCGCCTTGAGCTATCCGGGCAAATGGACCATGCAGTTCGTGGCCTACGGACATCCCCAGGTGGGCGGGGTGTACTTCGGCGCGCACGACGGCGCGGCCCTGTACAAGCGGTTCGGCATGTACGCGGACGGTGCGGACGGCGACCACGCCGCCCTCATGCTCAAGCAATACCCCGAGGACCGGCTCGCGCGCGGCGGGACCTTCCACTCGTTCTATCCGGTCATGGTGGGCCTGTACGAGGGCGACTGGTGGAACGCGTCGGCCCTGTACCGCGCCTGGGCGCTACAGCAGCCCTGGGCGGCCCGGGGGCCTACGCGCGAGCGCGAGGACATCCCCGCCTGGGCCAAGGAGCTCGACGCGTGGTGGTGGAACCACAAGTTCCCCGAGTCGAGTCATCCGCGCTACATTGTCCCCGCGGTGCGCTACTTCAAGGAGCAGACCGGCGCGGAGATGGCCGTGCACTGGTACTCGTGCAACGGCGAGCATTTCGGAGGCAGCTGGCGCGTTCCGGAAATCTACCCCGACAACGCGGATATTCGCGACCAGCTCGTGCAGGGCGTGCGCGAGCTGCATGCGATGAACGTGCGTTGCATTCCCTATGTGAACGGCCGCGCGTGGAACCCCGGTCTGCGCGCGGCCAAGGAACAGAGCTTCCTGCAATGCATTGTGCGCGACGAACATGGAGACCCCGCCGACCCCAAGCCCAAGGACCGCCAGACCCTATGCCCCACCCAGGCGCCCAATCATGACCGCATGCGGCGGATCGTGCTGGAGATGGTCGACGGGTGCGAGATGGATGGGGCGTACCTGGACGTGATTACCTCGGCCTACGCGGTGCCCTGCTTCGACCCGAATCACGATCATCCGCCCGGAGGCCACGACCACTGGTGCCGCGGGTACCGGGACATGGTGCGCAAGGTCCGCGAGGCGATCCGCGAGCGGTCCCCGGACACGTTTCTGACAAGCGAATCGGTGATCGAATGCTTCCTGGACCTCTTCGACCTGGACCTCGCGCGCGAGCTCGCCAATCTCAGGGGGCATACCGGACTCACCGACCCGATGCCCATCCCCATGTTCCATAGCGTGTACCACGACTATCACATGACCTATGGAACGGTGAGCTCATTCAAGCAGCGTGACCTTGCCCACTTCTGGTACGCCGAGGCCCTGTGCCTGGTGGGCGGACAGCAACTCATGCTGGCCGGGTTCTTCGCCGGGGATTGGGACAACGACAGATTCCGGCCCCACACCGAGTACATGCTGATGCTCGGGCGCGCGCACGTGGCCGCGCGCACGTGGCTGAACCTCGGCGAATGGCGCCCACCCGCGCGTGTGCGCTGCGAGGCCGTGGACATCCCGATCGAGGACCGGCCGGACAAGCGGAGTCAACCGGCCGTGGTGAGCGGGGCGTTCGCATTGGACGGCACCGCCTGCGTCGTGCTCGTCAATCATACGAACTCCGAGCAGTCGGCCACCGTCACCGTAGACCCGGCCCGTTGCGGGCTGGCGGGCGGGGCGTGGGACCTGCGCCGCATCCACCCGGACGAGACGATGTTGGGCGAGGGGCTCACCCAGGCCGCGGATGTGGACGTGA
>CAZOBJ010000003.1:29989-71371 GCA_964577825.1 uncultured Planctomycetales bacterium | reverse complement strand
TGGTCAACCACGCGCACCTGACCCTGCACGGACTGGCGGGCGTGGCCGGGTGCGTGAAGAGCGTGGCCATGGGCCTGGCCGCGCTCAACGGCAAGCTGCGCATGCACCAGTCGCTCTTGCCCACGTTCGACCCCGAGAAGTGCGAGGCGTGCGGCCTGTGCGTGCGCAATTGTCCGGAAGACGCGCTCTCTCTGCCCGACGGCGCCGGGGTGCCGGTCCTCGACCCGGACCGGTGCATCGGGTGCGGCGAGTGCGAGGCCGTGTGCACGCGCGGCGCCGTGCACCTGCAGGCCGAGCGCATCGAGGACTGGGTCCGCGGCCAGGAGACCCTGCCCGTGCGCATCACCGACTACACGCTGGGCCTGATGCAGGGAAGCTGGGAGCGCATGGTACACGTCCTGCATCTCGTGCGCATCACCGAGCGCTGCGACTGCATCAATCGGACGCAGACGCCCATGGTCGCGACGGACCTGGGCCTGCTCGTGGGCAAGAACCCGTTCGCCATCGACCGGCGGGCCGGGGCCATGCTCAGGGACGCCTTGCGCGCCGAGGGCAAGGATGCCACCGATCCGCTGCTCGACACCGCGCACGAGGCCGCCGAATACGCGCACGAGACCTACGGCATCCTGCCCGAGACCCCGTTCGACGAGGTCCGACCCCAATAGGGCGGCTGTGCGGGAGTATGTGCACATTTAGTACGATCACGAGCAGCGCGCAAGGCGTCTGCTTCTCCACACGCGCGCACCTCTATATTCTGTCCTAACTGCAATCTAATAAAGAGCTTGCCGTGTATTCCTCTGCGCGTTCTTGCACGCGATTCTGCGACGGGCGAACGGAAAATCCGAGTCTGTTCGGCACAAATCGCGCAGAAATGGAACGCATATGTGGCACATATCTCGATCAATTGTACCATTCTTGCGCATCAACGTGCGTGTGCCCTGCGGTGCGCCTACTCGTCCGGCGAGCAAGCCCAGTCGATCGCCTGCGCAACCCGTTGATTTCCAAAGAGCTACGACGTTCGCTCCGGGCGCGGCACACAGGTTGCTGCTCATTCGATGCATCAGGCGAGAACGCGCATTTCCGTGTGCAATCCGCGGACAAGGAGGGCGCGTGGCATGGGGCGGTACACCGTGCTGCTCGTGGGCGCGCAGGAGAGCGAAGCGCAGGCCGATGATCTCTTCCATATGGGTTTCGAGCCTCTGGTGCGTACCTCGATCGAGGACGCGGTCAAGGCGCTGCGCAGAGAACGATTCGCCGCGGTGCTCCTGGATCGGCGGCATGCGAGCCTGGACCCGGTGGAGCTCGTGCTCAACGTCCGCGACCTGGACGCGTCCGTGCCCGTGGTCGTGACCGACGTCTCCGCCCAGGCCGACGAGACCCGGCGGGTGCTGCGCGACCTGCCGGGCACGCATGTGGTGGAGTCGAGTCCGCGCCACGGCCGGCTGCGGGGCGTGCTCGACGAACTCGTTCGCGTGCCCGAGGGGCCGGACGCGTCGGCCCTGTAGTAGCGGACCAACGGTACGGAGACGGACTATGGAGCCGCGAACCGTTGCCCAGCAGGCCCGCGCGCTCGTGCCGCACTTGGCCCGTGCCTCCACGGAGGCGAAGAACGCGGCCCTGCTCGCCATGGCCCGGCGCCTGGAGGGTAGCGCCCAGGAGATCCTGTCCGCGAACGAAGAGGACCTGAAGGCCGCGCAGGACCAGGGCCTGGCCGCAGCGCTTGTCAATCGCCTGCGGTTCGGCGAGGCGAAGATCCGCAGCCGCGTGGAGAGCCTGCGCCGCATCGCGGACCTGCCCGACCCCGTGGGCGCCAAGATCCGCGAAGAGACCCGCCCCAGCGGCCTGCAAGTCGCGCGGGTGCGCGTGCCGCTGGGGGTGATTCTGATGATCTACGAGGCGCGGCCGCACGTGACGGTGAACGCCGGCGCCTTCTGTCTGAAGGCGGGCAACGCGGCCATCCTGCGCGGCGGGTCCGAGGCGCGCGCGTGCAACGCGCTCCTGGGGCGCTTGTGGGCCGAGGCCCTGGACGAGGCCGATCTGCCGCAGGGGGCCGTGCAGGTGGTCAGCGGCTCGCACGAGGACGTGAACGCCCTGCTGCAAATGGACGACTGCATCGACCTCGTGATCCCCCGGGGCGGCAAGGGGCTCATCGGCGCGGTGGCCGAGCAGAGCCGCATCCCGGTGGTGAAGCACTTCGCGGGCGTGTGCCACGTGTACCTGGACCGCGACGCGGACCTGGACCAGGGCCTCGACATCGCGCTCGACTCGAAGTGCCTGATGCCCGAGGTGTGCAACGCCATGGAGACCCTGCTCGTGCACGCCGACCGAGAGGCGGACCTCGCGCGAATCGTGGAGGCGTTCCAGGCCAACGGCGTGCAAGTGCGCGGATGCGCGCGGACCCGGGCCGCCGCCCGGGACGTGGAGCCAGCGGACGAAGAGGACTGGCGCACCGAGTACCTGGACCTGGTGGTGGCCGTGCGCGTCGTGGACGGCCTCGACCAGGCGGCCGACCACATCCAGACCTATGGCTCGCACCACACCGACGCGATCGTGACCAAGGACGCGGGCCGGGCCCGGCGCTTCGTGGAGGCGGTCGACTCGGCGGTGGTGCTCGTGAACGCCAGCACCATGTTCTGCGACGGGGCTTCTCTGGGCATGGGCGCGGAGATCGGCATCTCCACGGACAAGCTGCACGCGCGCGGCCCCATGGGCCTGGAGGAGCTCACGAGCTACAAGTTCGTCATCCAGGGCGCGGGGCACGTGATGGGCCCCCATCGAAGGACAGGAAAGGAATCCCGGTGACGCAGTCGGCGACCTCGGTTCGCGACTGGTTTCTGGAGCGATTCCGCCGGGCCGTGGGCGATCCGCGCCGGTTCGAGCGGCGCGTGGGCGCGGAGCTCAAGTTCCCGCTCGTGCGCGCGGACGGCGCGGCCGCGGACCGCGAATCCGTGGACGCGCTGTGGCGGTTCCTGGAGGGCAAGGGCTGGTCCGTGAACCGGGACGAGGTCAGCGGCAAGCCCGTGGGCGCGCGCCGGCCCGGCGAGCGCAACGACACCGTGGCGAGCTGCGAGACGGGGTACTGCAAGCCGGAGTTCAGCCTCGCGCATGCCGGAGACCTGTTCGCCCTGGATCGGGGCATCCAGGAGCTGCGCGCCCTGCTTCGCGAGTTCAGCGACGCGCAGGGCGCCTACTTCCTGGGCTACGGCATCCAGCCGGTGAGCGCGCCCGGGCAGGCGCTCCTCATGAACCAGTCGCGCTCCGGGGTGTGGGACAAGGTCTGCCCCTCGAACCGGGTCCTGTCCAAGGACCAGGGCGACGATGTGCTGCTCTTCACGGTCAACGCTGCCAGCCACGTGCACGTGGGCGTGGACATGCACGAGGCCGTGCGCGCCGTGAACGTGCTCAACGCCTACGCGCCCGCGCAGATCGCGCTCACCGCGGACTCGAGCGTATGGCGCGGACGCGCCGACCCGGAGTACCTGTCCGTGGCCGAGAAGCTGTGGGACTGGTGGGAGCCCGCGCGCGCGCGCTCCGGCTTGCCGCCGAGGGCCTTCCGCGACCTGGACGAGTATGTGGACGCCATCGCCGCGTACCGGCCCATCTACGTGAAGCGCGAGGCCGGGCCCGTGGTCCTGCCCGGGTACGAGAGCTTCGCCGACTACTTCGCCCAAACCGAGGCCGAGGGCCGCGACCTGGCGGGCAACCCCGTGCGCGTGCGGCCCCTGCCCGAGGACATCGATCTGCACAGCTCCTGCTACTGGTACACCGCGCGGGTGAGCCGGTACTACACCGTGGAGAACCGCGCCTGCGACCAGCAGCCGCCCGCGGATCTTTCCTGCATAGCCGCGCTCACGCTGGGGCTCGTCTCGGACCTGGACCGGGCCTGGGAGGCGGTGCGCGACTACGACTGGGAGGCCCTGCGCGCGGGCCGCGACGCCGCGTGCCGCGACGGGCTGCAGGCCCGGGTGGCCGGCCGCCCGGTCGCCGAGCTCGTGCGGACCATGCTGGATCGGGCCACGGAAGGACTCAAGAACCGCGAGCGTGGGGAAGAGGCGTTCCTCGCGCCCTTGACCGCGCGGCTGGAAGAGGGGCGCTGCCCGGGACGAGAGGCGCGCGAGCGCTTCGCCCAGGGCGGCGCAGAGGCGCTGGTGGCCGCCCGGCGGCTGTGAGTGCCGCGCTGCGCATGCGGCGCCGCACATGAGACCATGCATAGAGAGGATCCTGACTTGACAACACTTGCGCATGAAGTGCCCGGCCTGCGTGCAGGCCTGTACCGGCCCTTGTCCGAGGCGGATGTCCGCAAGATCGCCGACGCCGCGTTCGCCGTGCTGGAGCGCTCGGGCGTGGCCGTGTACTCCCCGAGCGCGCGCGGGGCGCTCCAGGCCGCGGGCGCCGAGCTCGGCGAGGAGTCGATCGTCAAGCTCCCGCGCAGCCTGGTCGAGGACGCGCTGTCCGCGGCCCCGAGCTCGGTGACCCTGTACTCGCGCGACGGCGAGTGCGACGCGGTCCTGGAAGACGCGCGGGTCCACTACGGCACGGGCGGCACCGCGATCTACGTGCTCGACCCGGACACGGGCGAGCGGCGGCCGTCCACGCTCGCGGACGTGGCATTGAACGCGCGCATGGTCGACGCGCTCGAGCACATCCACGTGTTCACGATCAACGTGTTCCCCAACGACATCGAGAACCGCGACGACATCGACGTGAACCGGTTCTTCCACTCCCTGGACCACACCACCAAGCACGTGATGGGCGGGGTGTACTCCATGGCCGGCTGCTGCGAGGCGGTGCGCCTCTCCGAGGCGGTCGCGGGCGGCGCGCAGGCATTGCGCGAGCGCCCGTTCGTGAGCTTCATCACACTCATGATCAGCCCTTTCAAAGTGGACGAGGACTACGGCGAGATGACCTGTTACCTCGCGCAAAAGGGCCTGCCCGTGGTCGTACCCACCGAGCCGATCTGCGGGACCACGTCTCCGGTGACGCTGGCGGGCAACATCCTCGTGCACATCGCCGAGACGCTGGCGGGCGTGGCGCTCGTACAGAGCGTCAACCGCGGCGCGCCGGCGATCTGCGGGAGCGTGGGCAGCATCACGAACCTGCGGACCATGGACCACGTGGGCGGCGGCGTGGAGCGAGCCATGATCAACGCGGCCGTCTCCCAGCTCGCCCAGCACTTCGAGCTGCCCCTGTATTCCACGGGCGGCACGAGCGACGCCAAGGCCATGAACGTGCAGGCCGCGTACGAGAGCGCCATCTCGAGCCTGCTCGTAGCCATGAGCGGGGCGAATTACATCCACGACATCGCCGGGCTGCTGGAGGCCGACCTGACCGTAAGCTACGAGAAGCTCGTCGTGGACAACGAGATCCTGGGCATGTGCCAGCGGGTGCTGCGCGGCGTGGAAGTGACCGACGACACCCTGGCGCTGGACCTGCTCGTCGACCGGGGCCCGGGCGCCACGTTCGTGGCCGAGGAGCACACCGTGCGCCATATGCGCGACGAGTTCTTCGTGCCCGCGCTGGCCGGCCGAGAGAAGCGCGAACAGAACCCGGATGTCGACGTGGCCATGCAGCGGGCCCGCGCGTTTGTGCAGGAGCTGCGCGCCCGTCCGGCGGAAACGCGGTTGGATCCGCGGGTGCGCCAGGAGGCGCTCAAGAGCTTTCCGAACATTGTGGCGGACGCGGGCGGCGTATGAGCCCGGCCCGCCGGACCGAGGAGATCGTGACATGGAAGAGCGCGAGGGCGTACTGGTGGCCCGCCCGCACGAGCGGCTCTCCGAGGCGCAGGTGCGGCTCGTGGACGCCACAAGCCGGCAGCTCTTGGAGGATCCGGGCCTGCTGTGCTACAACCCGCAGGCCGCCGAGCTTTTCCGCAAGGCGGGCGCACGCGTGGAGGAAGGCGATGGCGCCCCGCGGGTGCGTCTGGACGGCGCGCTCGTGGACCGCGCGCTGGACAGCGCCCCGTCCACCGTGACCCTGGGCGCGCGCGACCCGGCCAACCGGCTGGTGCTCGACGCGCACGAGCCCCGTGTGCGGTTCGTGAGCGGCGCGGAGACGAACGTGTGGCTGGAGGTGAGCTTCGAGGGCGACCGGCCCACCCTCACCCGCCGCGAGGGCTCCATCGAACGGCTGCGCGCGGCCGCGCACCTGGCCGAGCACCTCGAGCATCTCGACGCCTTCATCCGGTGCGTAAACATCCGCGACGCGGAGGTCACCGAAGACAACAAAGACGTGAACAAGTACCTCGCGAGCCTCGACAACATCACCAAGCACGTGCAGGCCGGGCTCACCAAGACCGAGCGATTGGCGGACGTGCTGCGGCTCGGGCGGATCGTGGCCGGGGGCGAGGAGGCGTTCCGCAAGAACCCGGTCCTCAGTTTCATCACCTGTGTGATCAAGAGCCCGCTCCAGGTGGTCGAGGACACTGCGGCCAAGCTCATGGCCATCGCGCGCGAAGGGGTGCCCGTGGTGATCTCGAGCTCGCCCATGGCCGGGGCCACGGCGCCCTTCCACGAGTTCGGCATGGTCGCGCAGATCAACGCCGAAATCCTGGCCGGGGTGGCCCTGTGCCAGCTCGCGAGCGAGGGCGCCCCCGTGTTGTACGGCAGTGTGCCCGTGCGTACGCGGCTGGACACCCTCAGCGACATGTACGGCGCGCCGGAGTTCAACCACTACAACTGGGACTGCGTGCAGATGGCCCGGTTCTACGGGCTGCCGTGCTACTCCACGGCCGGGGTGGCCGATGCGTCGGTTCCGGGCATCCAGGCCACGGCCGAGAAGATGCTCACGCACCTGTCCATGCCGCGCAGCGGCGCGCAGTACATCCATTACGCCTTCGGGCTGCTGGAGCGCACGAACGTGTTCTGTCCGGAGCAGGCGGTCCTTGACGACGCGCACATCGGTATGGTGAAGTGGATGCTGCGCGAGAGCGACGTGCGCGAGGACCGCCAGGCCGACGTGCTGGGCATGGTCCGGGAGGTCATGGGAACGGACCACAAGACGTTCATGTACCATCTGCCCCTGCCCAGCGTGGACCCGGTGTACGTGCGCTATCCGCTCGAACACGAAGAGGGCGGCGCGCTGCGCGCGGCCCACGAGCGCGTGCGCGAGCTGTGGGACGCGCCGCGCAAGCCGCTTCCCGACGAGGTGCGCGAACAGATCCGCCGCGAGGTGCCGGGCGTGCTTCCCGCGGCCCTCGGCGCGTGAGCAGACGAGGAGAACCGGTTCATGTCCGATGAAGGTCCGGCCCCGAACGAACAGATGGCCGCGTACCGCGAGGCCGTCTCCAGCGGCCTGTACGCCAAGAAGACCGGGCTGGTGGGCAAGTACGACAACGTACGCCAGTACTGGGAGGACGAGGTCACCCGCCAGTTCCTGCAACCGCACCTGATCCGGCTGCTGGGCCGGGTGCGCCGGCGCATGCGCAGGCTGCGCATCATGGACCTCGGCTGCGGCAGCGCGGACGGCTTCGAGCTGCTCACCGGCGTGCGCGAGCGCGAGAGCAACCTGGAGGACTCGGAGGTCGACCTGCTCACCCCGGACGTGCTGGGCGCGTACCGCGGCGTGGACCTGAGCCCCGACCTCCTGGCGCAAGCGCGGGGCATCTACGGGCGCAACCCCAAGGTCAGCTTCGAGCAAGCCGACTTCACCGAGGGCCTGCCCCTGGACCCGTCCGAGGCGCCGTATGACCTGTACTTCACGAGCTACGGCACCTTCAGCCACCACAACGAGGACGAGACCGCGGTGCGCCTGCTCGCGGATATCGCGCAGCGCACGGATGACTACTGCCTGATCGTGTGCGACTGGCTGGGCCGGTACTCCTACGAGTGGCAGACGCTGTGGACGAACGACCTCGCCGAGCACCGGAACATGGACTACATCGTCAGCTACATCTACGAGGAAGAGGAGCGCGAGGCTCGCCGCGACGAGCTGCAGCATCTGCTCCTGCGCCTGATGAGCCGCCAGGAGGCCGAGGCCGTCGTGGCCCAGGCCTCGGAACGCGCCGGCGTGTCCATCCGCCCGCTCGTGTACTTCGACCGGTCCGTGCTCACGGGCCGGCACATGGACACCGGGGAGTACAACCCGCACGCGCAGCCGATGCGCCGGACGGTCAACTCCCTGCACGAGGCGAACACGCGCACGGACCTCGCCACGGTGAAGCTGGACTACGTGCCCCGGCGGGGCTTCGACTTCCTCAACAACTACTTCGAGCACCTGCAGGCGTGCTGGAACACGCTGATCGATTATGTGCAGGCTCTGTTGAGCGATTACGACGAGACCGCGGGCACGCTGCGCACCGAGCCCCCGCCGCCCCTGCCCACTTACCCCCGGCCCCTGGTGGAGGCCATGGTGCGCATGCGGCGCGTGGTGGAGGGCGTGGGCTGGATGGGCGTGGGCCTGCCGCGAGAGAACGTGATCGAGCCGCAGCTCGGCTACACGCTGCGCAACATCGTCATGCAGCTTCAGACCGGGTGCGGGGCCGGGCACGGGCTGTGCGGCATCCTGGAGGTGGACAAGACGGAGGGCGGCCCCCAGACATGATTCGGTTCGAAGAGGTGTGGAAGGTCTTCCCCGGCGACGTGCAGGCGGTCTGTGACCTCAACCTGGAGGTGGCCGAGGGCGAGACCCTGGTGTTGTTGGGCACCAGCGGCAGCGGCAAGACCACCACCATGAAGATGGTCAACCGCCTCATCGAACCCACCAGGGGCACCATCACCGTGCAGGGCCGCGACATCCAGCAAGAGAACCCCATCAAGCTGCGCCGGCGGATGGGGTACGCGATCCAGCACATCGGCCTGTTCCCGCACATGAGCGTGGGCGGCAACATCGGCGTGGTTCCCAGGCTCCTGAAATGGCAACCGGACAAGATCGCCGAACGGGTCGACAAGCTCCTGGACATGGTCGGCCTGGACCCCGACTCCTTTCGCGACCGATATCCCGCGCAACTGAGCGGCGGGCAGAAGCAGCGCGTGGGTGTGGCCCGCGCCCTGGCCGCCGACCCGCCCATCGTGCTCATGGACGAGCCGTTCGGGGCGCTCGACCCGATCACCCGGGACGGGCTTCAGAACGAGTTCCTGGAGCTCGAAAGCGAGATCCAGAAGACGATCCTGTTCGTGACCCACGACGTGTTCGAAGCGGTGAAGATGGGCGACCGGATCGCCATGCTCGACGAAGGCCGGCTCCAGCAAGTCGCCCCGCCGGCCGAGCTCGTGGAGAAGCCGGCCAACGAGTTCGTGGACCAGTTTCTGGGTCAGCAGCGGTTTCAGCTCTCGCTCCTCACGCGATCGGTGCGCACCATCCTCAAGGAACAGGAGCGCCCCGAACAGGCCCCCGAGGGGCCGCCGCCCGAGGAGCGGCTGGGCGCCCGCATGTCTCTGGTGGGCGCGCTGGACCTTTTCAAGAAGACCGGCCGCGGTGACTTGCCCGTGTATCGAGGCAAGGAGTACATGGGAGAGCTGCACAAGGACGACTTGCTACAGGCGGTCGGCGCAGTGCTCGGTGAGCTGGGGGAGGAGAGGTGAGCGCCTTTTGGCAAGGGCTGAAGAGTTTTCTGCAGGAGCGGGGCGGGGAGATTCTCAACGCTCTGGGCGAGCATGTGTACCTGACCATGGCGGCCATGGGCATGGCCATCGTGCTGGCCGTGCCGGTGGGCCTGATTCTCACCCGGGCGAAACGCGCGGACAAGGTGGTCCTCGGCATCGTGGGCGTGATCCAGACCCTGCCCAGCCTCGCGCTCGTGGGCCTGATGGTCCCGCTCTTGGGGGCGGGTCCCAAGGCGGCCATCGCCGCGCTCTTCTTGTACGCGCTCTTGCCCATCGTGCGCAACAGCTACACCGGCGTGCGCAACATCGATCCCGCAATCACCGAGACCGCGCGCGCCATGGGCATGACCAGCCGCGAGATCCTATTCCGCGTGGAGCTGCCCCTGTCCGTGCCCATCATCATGGCGGGCGTGCGCACCTCCACGGTGATCTGCGTGGGCGTGGCCACCCTGGGCGGCGTGGTGGGCGCGGGCGGGCTGGGCGAGCTCATCTGGATCGGGATCGACCGCGCCGAGGACGCACTGATTTTCGCGGGGGCGCTGCCGGCCATGGGCCTGGCGCTGCTCCTGGACTGGGTGCTTTCGGTGGGCGAATGGTTGTTCACGCCGGCGGGCATGCGCGAGGACAAGGGAAGCGCGCAGGCCGGGGCATAATCCTGGACAGGGGGTGCTGAGATGAAGATGGCACGGATTCTCTTCGTCGTCGTGGTGGTGGTGCTGATCGGGGTGGCTGTATATTTCGGGACGCGCGGACAGCGCGGCGACCTGGTGGTCGGCGGCAAGAACTTCACCGAGCAGACGATCCTCGGCGAGATGGCCGCGCAGCTCATCGAAGATCGCTTGGACCTGCGGGTCACGCGCAAGTTCCACCTACAGACGAACCTGCCGATCAAGATGATCCAGCGCGGCGAGCTGAGCCTGTACCCGGACTATACGGGAACGGGCTATACGGACATCCTGGACAACACGTACCAGGGCGAGCCGCCCGAGGAGATCTATGCGCATGTGAAGCGAGTCTACCCGGAAGAGTTCGATCTGGAATGGCTCAAGCCCCTCGGGTTCGAGAACGCCTATTCTCTCACCATGCGCGCGGAACAGGCCGAGGAGTTGGGCATCGAGAAGATCTCGGACCTGGAGGAGCACACGGACGCGTTGCAGGCCGGGTTCGACCCGGCCTTCCTGGACCGCCAGGACGGGTACCCAGGCCTGGTGGAGCACTATGGGTTCGAATTCGAGACCCCGCCCAAGCAGCTGGCCATCGGCCTCATGTACCGGGCGTGCAAGGAGGGCGAGGTCGACGTGATCGACGCCTTCACCACGGACGGGCGCATCGACAAGTTCAATCTGAAGATCCTGGAAGACGACAAGAGGTTCTTCCCGCCCTACGACGCCGCGTTCGTGGTGCGCCAAGACGCCCTGGAGAAGTACCCCGAGCTACGCGAAACACTGAATCTGCTGGCCGGACGTATTGACACGAAGTCCATGCAGCGGCTCAATTATGCAGTGGACGAAGAGAAGCGCCGCGAGGAAGACGTGGCGCGGGAGTTTCTGGTCGACCAAGGGCTGCTCTCGGCGCAAGGGGAGTAGCCCCCGCCGCGGCACAGCCCGCAGAGGGCCTGGTGGACGACTATCTCACGAGCCTGGCCGCATTCCTGGCCATCCTCAACCCGTTCGCCCTGTGCCTGTACCTCGCGGGCGTGATGGACGATCTGTCCGGCCGCGACTTCCAGGGGGTGCTCGCGCGGGCGTCGCTGGTCAGCTTCTTGGTCTTCGCGTTCTGCGCCCTGATGGGCGAGCCGATCCTCGTGAACCTCCTCGGGGTGCGGCCCGAGGCCATGCGCGTGTTCGGCGGGGCCATTTTCCTGATCCTGGCCTACGGGTACGTGATGCGCGGATATCGCGAGACGGCGCTCTTGCGCGGCTCGCTGGAGGACCTGCCCAGCGAGATCGCGGTCCCGTTCATGATCGGCGCGGGCACGATCACCCAGGCCATCCTCATCGGCAAGCGGCACACGCCGGCGGCGTCCTTGCTGCTCTTGGCCGCGGGCATGGTCGTGGCGGTGGGCATGGTGTTCGCCTTCAAGGCGGTGCGCGATCGCGTGCGCGGCCGGCGGGAGCGGGTGTTCTTCCGGTGGGTGAACATCCTGTGCCGGCTCAACGGTCTGCTGATCGGGGCCATCTCCACCGAGATGGTCGTGGACGGCGTCCGGGACCTGTGGGCGCGTCCCTGAACGGTTGACGGGCGGTTGACCCGCTGACGAGAGCGGAGGATCCGGGTGGCGTCCGACGCGCCGAGACGACCCTCGAAGCCGGACACGACCGTGCTGCGCGAGGAGCTGCGCGCGCTCCAGCGCGAGCTTGCCCACTTGCGCGAACGCCTGGCCGGCGCAGAGCTGCGCTCGGCCCACCTCGGCGCGGACGCCCGGTTCCGCAAACTGCTGGAGAACCTCCCCCGCATCGCGGTCCAGGGATACGGACCGGATGGGACCGTGCATTTCTGGAATCAGGCGAACGAAACCGTGTACGGCTACACGGCCGAGGAGGCCATGGGCCGCGATCTCGTGGAGCTGATCATCCCGCCGGAGATGCGCGACATGGTGCGCGCGTGTACCGACCGCGCGGCCGCGGGCGAGGAGATGCCCCCGGCCGGGGAGTTCGACCTATTGCGCAAGGACGGCTCGCGCGTGCCGGTGTTCAGCAGCCACGCGGTCCTGCGCGCTCCGGGCCGGGAGCCGGAGCTCTTCTGCATCGACGTGGACCTCACCGAGGTACGCCGCGCCCAGGCCGCCCTGCGCGAGAGCGAGAAGAAATACCGCACCCTGGTGGAGACGAGCCCGGATGCGATTTTCATGCTGGACCGCGAAGCGCGGGTCCTGTTCGCCAACCAACGTGCCCTCGGCTACTTGGATCGACCGGTCGAACAGGTGACCGGACGGTTGCTGCGCGAGCTCCTGGATGAGAACCGCGCGCGGCAGGCCCTCTTCTTGATTCGCCGTGTTTTCGCCGAACGGCGCTCCTTTCAGGAGGAGGGGACCACGCAGGACCGGGATGGGGCTCGCAGGGACCTCTCGATCATCCTTGCGCCCGTGCCCGGAGAAGACGGCGAGGTGGAGGCGGTGATGGGCCTTGCGCGCGACATCACCGAGCGCAAGCGCGGAGGAGAAGCTACTGCGGTTTCAAAAGGAGCTGCGGTCTCTGGCCAGCGAAGCGGCGCTCGCCGAGGAGCGCGAGCGCCACCGCATCGCCGCCGAGTTCCACGAGGAGATCGGCCAGACCCTTGCCGTGGCCAAGGTCCGGCTCGGGGGCATCCTGCAGGAGGCGCCCGCGGGCCTGCGCCCGTCCCTTGAAGAGGTGCGCGGCCTCATGGAGCAGACGATCCAGGACCTGCGCGTGGCGATCTTTCAGCTCAGCCCGCCCATCCTGTACGAGGTCGGGTTCGAGAGCGCGGTGGAATGGCTGCTCGAACAGTTGCAGGCCCACCACGACGTCGAGACCGCGTTCGAGGACGACGGCCGCGACAAGCCTCTGGCCGAGGACGTGCGCGTGGCCCTGTTCCAGGCGGTGCGCGAGGCGCTGGCGAACGTCGCCAAGCACGCCCGGGCCCGGCGGGTGCGCGTGACGCTGCGTCGCGAAGGCGACGCGCTGTGCACGGTCGTCCGGGACGACGGAGTGGGGTTCGACCCCGCAGGCCTGGAGCAGGCGCATCGCGATTTGCGCGGATATGGGCTCTTCAGCATCCGGGAGCGGCTCCTGCACCTGGGCGGGGCCATGGAGCTCGACACGGCGCCCGGCGCCGGGACCACGCTCGCGTTGCGTGTGCCCCTGCAGGAGCCGGGAGCCGGGGAGTCGAAGGCATGAGCGTGCGGGTGCTGGTCGCCGACGACCACAAGCTGATGCGCGAGGGGTTGCGGGCCCTGCTCGACGGGGCCGCGGACACGACCGTGGTCGCCGAGGCGGACAACGGCCGCGACGCCGTGGACCTGGCCGTCAAGCTGCGGCCCGAGGTCGTGCTCATGGACGTCACCATGCCCGATCTCAACGGCATCGAGGCGGCCCGACGCATCGGCGCCGCGTGCCCGGGGGTGCGCGTGGTGGCCCTGTCCATGCACGCGGACAAGCGGTTCGTGGCCAAGATGTTCGCCGCGGGCGCGGCCGGGTACCTGCTCAAGGACTGCGCGTTCGAGGAGCTGTTGCGCGCGGTGCGCACCGTGGCCGCGGGCCAGGGGTACCTCAGCCCCCAGATCAGCGCGCCCGTGCTCGAGGACTACGGACGACACCTGGCCGATGAGAACGGGTCGGTGCTTTCTCTGCTCACAGCCCGCGAGCGCGAAGTGCTCCAGCTAATCGCCGAGGGCCTGAACACCAAGTCGATCGCGTATCGCCTGCACCTGAGTCCCAAGACGATCGAGACCCATCGCCAACACGTGATGGCGAAGCTCCACTGCACGAGCGTGGCCGAGCTGATCAAGATCTCTCTGCGCGAGGGGCTCACATCGCTGGACCTCTAGCCCGCGTACGCGGGCGCGCCTCAGGATAATCCCCACCCGCGATCAGGATGTTCCCGAATGGGGGCGGCGCATTCGGCCGGTATCCTGACAGCCCAAGAGTAGTCCGGTACCGCACCGTCTCCAGTTTGCGTGGACGTTTTCGGCGAACAGGCCCAGCGCCTTGTTGCCAACGGCCGGCGGAGCGGGCCGGTACGCATGGATCAAGCGAGGGCCTATGCCACAGCTCACCCCGCAGCCCCCCGGCCCGTTGCGCCGCGTCCTGGTCGTCGACGACGACGCCGGCCTGCGCCAGCTCGCCGCGGAGATGCTGGCCGCCGAGGGCTACATGGTGGCCTGCGCTTGCGACGGCGACGACGCGGCGGCGCGATGCGCGCGAGAGCGCTTCGACCTCGTGCTCACGGACATCGAGATGCCGGGCATGACCGGGCCCGAGCTGTTGCGACACCTCGCGCGCATTCACGGTCGGGAAGGGCCCCGGGGATTGCTCATGAGCGGCCTCCCGCGCGGAAGCGGCGCAAACACCATCGCGGAGCCGGAGGAGTGCTCCTGCCTGCCGAAGCCGTTCACCCGGACCGCCCTGGCCGCGGCCGTGCGCCGCGCGCTGGAGAGCGATCCCTGACTCCCTGGACGGCTCTTCCTGATCCTCCCTAGGATCCGTGTTCTTCGCGCGCCTGGAGAATCATCCCCTGGCGGTGCTCGTGCAGGCCTTGTTCGAGTCCGACCGGGTACTCGTGCGGATTCACGAACCGCTTGATGGCCCAGTGGAACTGGGCGAGGTCCTTCTGCGCCCGGTCGCGCGCCTGCGCGGCGGTGTCGGGCTCCGCCACGGGCTCGCCCCCGCGCATGAGCGGGACAAGCAGGTCCTCGTGCGTGGTCGCCTCCGGTGCGTACCGGCGGCGGGTCGGGTCGGCGGGGTCCACGATCCTGCCGGAGGCCGAGCCTTGCCGGACGTCGTAGAGCATGTCGCAGCGGCACTCGCCGTCCACCCTGTACCGGCGCACCTGCAGGATGCCGGGAATGGTGGTCTTGGCGATCTGTTCGCTGAGCTTGAGCTTCTCCCGCCAGGGGCCGCCCGGCTCGCGCACGGCCACGAGCTTGTACACGCATCCGAGCGCGGGCTGGTCGTACGCGGTCGCGAGCCGCGTGCCCACGCCCCAGGCGTGGATCTCTGCCTTCTGTTGCTTGAGGCTGGAGATGATGTGCTCGTCCAGGTCGCCGGAGGCCATGATCACCGCGTCCGGGAATCCGCCTTCGTCTAGGATCTTGCGCGCCTCGATGCTCAGGTACGCCAGGTCCCCGGAGTCCAGACGCACGCCCACCATCTCGTGGCCCTGCTCGCGCAGGCGCTTGCCAACTTCCACCGCGTTGCGCACGCCCTGGAGCGAGTCGTAGGTGTCCACCAAAAACACCGCGTTGTTGGGCATGGCATCGGCCCAGGCGCGGAACGCTGCGGGCTCGTCGTCGAAGCACTCCACCCAGGAGTGCGCGTGCGTGCCCTTGACCGGGATATCGTACAGCCGGCCGGCGAGCACGTTCGAGGTCCCCGCACACCCGCCCACGTACGCGGCGCGGCTGGCGCTCACCGCGCCGTCCGGCCCCTGGGCGCGCCGCGCGCCGAACTCGACCACGAGGTCGCCTTCCGCGGCCAGGCACACCCGCGCGGCCTTGGTGGCCACCAGGCTCTGGAAGTTGAGCGCGTTCACCAGGAACGTCTCCAAGATCTGGCACTCCATGATCGGCCCCTGCACGCGCAGAAGCGGCTCGTTGGGAAAGACCACCCGGCCCTCCGGGATGCCGTCCACGTCCCCGGTGAAGCGCAGGTCCGCGAGCGCGTCCAGGAAGGCCCTGTCGAAGAGCGGCTTGCCGTCCCGGCCGGTCAGACCCCGCAGGTAGACGAGGTCGTCGTCCTGGAACCGGAACGAGCGGATGTAATCGAGCGCTTGGGGCAAGCCGCAGGCGATGGCAAAGCCCCCGCCGAACGGGTTCCTGCGGAAGAACAGGTTGAACACCGCCTCGCGGTCGGCCACGCCGCTCTTCCAGTAGCCGTAGGCCATGGTGAGCTCGTACAGGTCCGTGAGCAGCGCCAGGCCCGGCTGGTACAGGCGCGCGAGAACGCTCATCCTCGGGCTCCTTGTGGCTCGGTCATTCGGCGAAGGCCTCGGCGCTGTCGACCACGCGCATGCCCGCCTCCTGGAACCGGTCGAGGGCCTGTTCGGCCTCGTCGGTGAAGTCCTGGCCTTCGGGGACCACCACCGGCGCGGTGCAGTCCCGGAGCACGGTCACCTTGCGCGCGAGCGCGGGGTCGTGCTCCCGGCTGTAGGCCAGCAGGTCCATGACGCTCGTCTTGAGGCAGTGGCTGCTCGCAAGTCCGCCCACGAGCAGGCGGTCCGCGGACAGGAGCTCGTCCATGAGCGCCGTGTTCGGCTGCGCCTCCGCGACGGGCTCGCCCGTGAAGAGCGTGTCCACCTCCGCGGAGAAGGCGCTGTAGTCCTCGGTCAGGGGGTGGCCGCCCTTGAGCTCGATCCGGTTGCGCGTCTCGCGCGCGAACCCGTGGAACAGGCGCGCCTCTTCGATGACCCCGGCGAGCCGGTGCCCGGTGCCCCCGAGCAGGCAGTGATACGGCCACAGGAAGAGTTGGTACTTGCCCGAGGCCTCCAGGCGTTCGCAGTAGTGCACGAACTGGCGTTGCAGCCAGTCCGGGTCGCGGCCCAGCGCTGCGGCCATGGCCGGATTGGCCCGGTAGACCCCGTCGCGATATTCCCGGGCCGAGACCACGGTATTCGGATCCGGATGGCGACCGTCCTGCGTGAGGTGCGCGCACGGATGGAAGACCTGGAAGGGGAAATGCGTGTCCATGGTGGACCGGATCTCGGTCAGCGCGCGCAGGTGGCGGTACACGAACCGGGCCAGCCGGTCCGCGGCCTCCATGCCCCCGCGACCGGACCGCCCGGCCACGAACAACGCGCCCTCCGGGAAGGCGAAGTCCACCTGGAAGTCGATCATGAGCAGCACCACCTTCGGGCCGTCCTGATGCGCGGGGCGCAGATCGTGCCGCTCGCGCCACGCGGTCGCCTCGTGTTCGAGCGCGGCCGCGTCCCCGACCGCGTAGCTCGCCTCGAACGCGTGGGCCGGGTCGTAGTGCTCGGGCAGGGGCAGGGGGCGCGTGTCCACTTGTGCGGGCATGGCAAGCTCCTCTGTGCGTGGGTCGAGCGGCGCTCAGGCGCCGCCCTCGCCTGGGGTCGGAGCGTCGGAAGAACGCGCGCGCGTGATTTCCACGCCCACGCTGCGCGCACGCGTCAGGGCCCCGGGCTTGTCCACGCGCACGCGCACGCGGCGCACCCGCGGCTCGGCCAGGCACACGTCGGCCACCGCCTGCGCGAGCCGCTCCAACAGGTACCATTGACTGGGTTCGATCGCGGCCAGGATGCGGTCTTTGAGGGCCTTGTAGTCCACGCTGTGCTCGATCCGGTCCGTGCGGCCCGCCAGGGACAGGTCCACGTCCAGCGCCAGGTCGATGCGCACCTCCTGGGGGTGCGTGCGCTCGTGGGCGTTGACCCCGATGATGCAGGGCACCCACAGGTCGGTGATATGGATGCGGTCGCTCGCCTGCTCAGCCATACAACCGGGTCCTCAAGTGCCGGCCGCCGTCCACGAACAGGACCTGGCCGGTGACGTACGGGCTCGCGGCCAGGAACAAGACCGCCCGGGCCACGTCCTCGGGCATGCCCCGCCGCTGTAGGGGCAGCTCTTGCGCAAGCCGGTCGAGCACGGCCTCGTCCCCGTCCGGTGGCGGCAGGATCGGCCCCGGCGCCACGCCGTTGACGCGCACCCGGGGCGCGAACGCGAGCGCGGTCACCTGGTTGAAGGTGTAGAGCATCCGCTTGCTCAGGTGATAGGCCGCGTGCGCGTCGTCGCGGTCGACCACGCGCGCGTCGAGCAGGTTGACGACCGCGGCCTCCCGGCCCTGGGCGTACAGGGCCCGCGCGAGCGCGTACGGGGCATAGGCATTCACCCGCGCGTTCGTGGCAATGGCCTCCATGGTAAGGTCCAGGAGCGCGTCGTCCGGGAAAATGCTGGCGTTGTTGACCAGGACGTCCACCCCGCCCGCGCGGTCCACGGCTTGGGAGAAGAGCGCTTCCGGCGCGCCGGCCTCGGACAAGTCGGCCTGCACCGCCCAGGCCTGCACGCCCAGGCCGCGGATCGAGGAGACGACCTCCTGCGCCGAGTCGGATGAGCTGCGGTAATGCACGACCACGTGCGCGCCCGCTCGGGCGAGCCCCAGGCTGATCGCGCGCCCCAGGCGCCGTGCGCCGCCGGTGACAAGCGCGGTTCGTCCGGCAAGCGGCGTGTCAGGTCCGGGCATGACGTCCTCCTCGGGGCGCGGCGCGCATGCATGCCGAGCTCAGAGCGGCTCTGCAACTCGGGTGCCAGCCGAAAGCGGTCACTCGGTGCGGATTCTACCCCGCAGGCTGCGTCGGTCAACGACCCGGGGGCATCATCCGAGTGCTCTGGAGTCCGAGTCTTCTGTCAGGCTGTGGGTCTGGAATGCCAGGGAGGTTCGAAAAGCGCGGGCCTCAAAGACTTGAATGCATCACCACATGAAAAAGGGCCGCGGTCTGCCGCGGCCCTGCGAAGGCTTGGTGCGGAAGAGAGGATTTGAACCTCCACGGGCCATAAGGCCCACTAGCCCCTCAAGCTAGCGCGTCTGCCATTCCGCCACTTCCGCAACTTCCTGGCGGGAAAGACCATGCGTTGTAAGTCCCGCGACTAGTTCTTTTAGCGGCGCGCGCGCCTCGATGTCAAGGCAAAAAACCGATTGCGCTTCCGGGGTCTCGGGGCAGATATGCAGGCGCATGCGGGCCCGGCCCGGCGGGAGTGCACGCAGGATTGCCTCCGCGTGCGCGACCTGGGCCCGGACTGCGGGCGCTGCCTGCGGGTCCACCCAGGCCCAACGAATGGCCTTGTCCAGCACGAGGGTGCGCCACTTGGCGATCTCGTCGTGGGGCAGGGCCCAGCGCACCGCCGCGCGGACCAGGGTCCGGCCGGGCGCCCCGTCGGCCTGCGGCCAGGCGGGCCGGTCCTCCTGGGCTGGATGCGCGCCCGCCTGCGTGAAGAAGTGCGTGCCGAAGACCAGGGCCTCACCATCCTCCTGGTGGCCCCAGTAGGGCTGCATTCCGTGGAAGAAGAACTGATGCAGCCGCATCACAGTGTACCGAGCATCATCCTGGTTCGCGGTCAGCAGTCTGGTCTCGCCGCACACGGCCTCCCACAGCGGATTGCCGTCCGGCTCGCGGAACCGCGCCACTTCCACGAGCGCTGACCAGTAGAGCAGCGTGTGGATCTGGCCGGGATGCTGGACGCCGACCCAGCCGCGGGCCTCCGGCACCTCGGAGAATATCTGCATGGGCGGGCAGGCGCGCACTTGCAGGCCCATGCGGCCGTCCATGCCCAGGACCACGTTGGCCTGCATAAGCGCCGCGGCCACGAGCCGCAGCACGCTCGTGTCCTCCCATTTCGTGAGCAGCCCACCAACCAGCCGCGGCGCAACCCAGACGTTGCCCCCGATGACGTCCGAGGCATCCAGCTCCGGCATGGGCGGCACGCGCTCGATCGCGCCCGCGGGGCCGGCGACTGCGCTCTGGTGCGCGCGGGCCAGGGGTGCGCTGCGCACCTGCGCGTCGACCCGCAGGCGCAGGTCCCCGCCCTGCCGTTCGATCGTAACCTGGGCGCCGGGCATGTCGCGTGCAAGCGTCGCGGGGATCCACGATGGGGGCTGCTCCTGTCCGCCCGCCCAGCGCAGCACCAGTCCCTGCTGCGGATAGGAAGGACGGGGCTCGGGTCGGGCGGAGCTTGCGCTGCCGCTCGCGAGCAGGTCCGCGGCCTCGTCGGCCCACGCGGGGGCCGTGCTGACCACGAGCACGCGGCCGCAGAACCGGGTGTGCAGGTCCCCGCCCGCGAGCGCATCGCCGAGCAGGGCCGACAGGTCGCCCTCATGCCACCACAGATAGGCCCGCAGGCCCGCCCAGGAGAGATTGTCGAGCCGCACGAGCGCGGTGCCCGATCGACCCCCCGGATCGGCCACGCCCGCGGCGGCCTGTTCGCCCAGGGCCCGCAGGGCCCAGAACGAGGGCGATGCATGCACCAGGTCGCGCACTTGAGCGGCCTCGTCCGTGCCGGGTCCGGACTCCTGTCCGGCCGGTGCGGGCCACAGGCCGTCGGCAGCGAGCTCGCCATAGAGCGCGCGGCCCCTGCGCAGCTCCACGGCCACGGGATACCGGTCCGCTGGGAGCGCGAAGAGAAGCGACTCGCCCGGCCCCGCCGGCGGCAGGGGCGCCAGGAGCCAGCCCACGCCGATCGGCACGACCACGAGTACGATCAACAGAACACTTGTGACGATCAACCGGCGGCGTCGCCGGGCCGGTGCGGACATGTGCGCCTCCTTGGGCGGCCAAAGGACCGGATCCGCCCAGACACTGGCTGGCGGCCGGCCCCCTCACTCTAGGCACGAGCGGGGCGAAGTCAAGGCGCGTGCGCGGAAGGGCTTGCATTTGCCAGGTCCAGCGGTAGGATGGCCGGGGCCCGCGGGAACGGGCGCACGCCGCGGACAGAAAAGGGTGATCCTGGGAGCGGCCCGGGAGATCCCTTGGCGACTTGCCTGTCGGAGGCAATGCCCCATGAGGCGACCGAGCCAGGCGCGGATATCCATCGGGATCGGGCTGTTGAGCCTGACCGCAGCCGTGCTGTGGCCCGCAGGGGCCGATGGAGGCGAGGACGGGTTCGTCGTGCTCAAGGCCGTGATAGCCGTGGTCAACGGCGAGCCCGTGCGAAAACGGGAGATCGAGGAGCTCGCCAGTTACTACGCGACCAACATGGTCGACGCGCAAAGAGGCGAGACGCTTACGCCAGAGCAGCGCACCCAGGCGGCCAGCCGGGCGCTCAATACGCTGGTGCGCTCGCGACTGATTCGACAAGAAGCGAGCCGGCTCGAACTCAACGTGTCCGACGAGGAGCTCGAGGCCGAGCTGGAGAAGCGCAACCTGCAAGACAACGAGATCACGCGCCGCGAGCTGAAGGACGACCTGCTCTTCGACAAGATCATGCGCAAGGAAGGCAGGCCCATGCTCGTGCCCTCGCCCAAGACGGTAAGGCGGTTCTACGAGAAGCATCGAGAGGCCTTTCGCACGCCGCGGCTCGTGCGCGTGCGCCATATCAGCCTGCCGCGAACCACCGAGGAGCTCTACGAGATCGAGCGGCGCCGGGCCGAGCGCATCCGCAGGCAGGCCACGGCGCAAGGGGCCTCGTTCGCCGAGATCGCGGCGCAGCACTGTCCGGACCCGGCCGACCGTGCCCGGGGCGGATTGCTCGTGCCGCCCGTGCCGCACCGCAGCGACGGCATGTTTCCGGTCGAGATCGCGGCCCTGGACAACTTCTACCCCGGGCCCTTTGTCCAGGCGATGCGCAGCCTGGAGCCGGGCGAGGTCAGCCCCGTGGTCGAGAGCGACCATGGCTTCCATATCCTGTACGTGGAAGACGAGCGACCGGCGCGTGAGGTCCCGTTCCGCGACGCCCAGGCCCGGATCACCTTTTACCTCATAGACCGCAGCCGGGTCGACCGGCAGCGCGAGTGGCTCGTCGACGTGCTGCGGCGAAGCCACGTGACCTGGCACAACGGCCAACCGATCCCGGCCGAGGAGCTCATGCCCGAGGAGCCCACCTTCGCCCCGAGCCGCCCTGAGGAGCAGGGGTGAATCTTACCGCGCAAGCGAGCGGACCCCGGGCGCGTGCTCGCCGCCGTATCCAGGGGCACCCAGGCGGCGGCCCGTGGCAGGATCGGGACGCGGGTCGACCGGACGTCACCACACGAGGAGAGGACTTGGTGAACGCGGTCACGTCCGCCAGGCGGCTGTTCCTCGTCATGTTGCTGGTCGGGGCCTTTGCCCACGCGGCTGGGGGCCGCGTGGGCGCGCAGGAGCAGCCTTCGGACCTCGTCGGGCACCTGCGGTCTGCGCCGCTCGTGGCCGTGGGGCTGCGCCAGGACGCGCAGCTCACCCGGCTTCTGCGAAAGGGCAAGGAGACCGCCTCCGACGAGGACCGTGAGCGCGGAACGATGGTGTCTGCCCTGTTGCGGGACGGGGTCCAGGCGCTGGGGAGCCCGGGCGGCGGACGACCGGTCGTGGAGGTCTTCCTCGGACTGGCCGAGGCCCAGCCGGGCGAGGCGGGGCCCGTACAGGCTGTGCTCGCGCTCGTGCCGGTGAGCCTGGGCCCGCCGCGGCTCGTGCTGCTCGCCCAGGGCCCGGGCGGGCCCGGGGCCGCGGACCGGCTGCAGGAGCGCATCCGACGCCTGCTCGATGCGGCACGTGGGCCGGTGGGGGCCCATCCACCCATGGCCGCATCACGGATCGCCCAGACGGTCGTGGTCGTGGCGGAGGTCGGCCAGGTCATCGAACGCCTCCAGGACCCGGAGGCGCCGCCGATGCCGCAGGAGGCGCTCGCGGCCATCCGGGCCGCCCGCGGTGAAGGGACCGGGCTGTGGGCCTTTGTGGCCGCGAACCGGCTCAGGAACCTGAGCAAGATCCTGGCCCTGACGCCGAGCCAGGAACGCGTGAGTCGCGCGCTGGACGGGCTGGTGGCCGCGCGCGTACGCGTGTTGCCCGGCGGGCCGGGCGAGCCGCACACGCTGCACATCGGCCTGGACCTTGACGCGCAAGCGGCCGGCGCGGGACGCGTGTTGCGGCTCGTGGCCGCCGATGCGGCCGTGCTGGAGCAGGGAGAACGCACGCAGGCCACGCTGCAGATTCGGGCGCAACCGTCCTGGCCGCGTGTCGTGTATCCGCGGGTCCTGGAGCTCGGCGCCTATCTGTGGCCGCAGGAGGTCCGCGACATCCGCGAGGTCCTGCGCTTGCTCGCGTCCCTGACGGGCGTGAACCTCGAGCATGATTTCCTGCGCAACCTCACGGGCCGAATCGGACTGTACGCCATTCGAGAGGGGCAGGACACGTGGTCGGCGCTGTGGTTGGGCGTGCGGGACGCGGCGCGCATGCGCGAAGGGTTTGAGCGCGCAGCCGCCTGGGGCGCATACTTTCAGCGCAAGGGGCTTGCCGCACGATGGTTCGCGACTGTGGCGCGATCCACCGAGGGCGCCGAGTACGAGCTGCGCGGCGCGGCGTCGGGTGCGCATTCCCGGTTCCTTGTGCTCGGGCCCGAGGGGGACGGGACCGGGACCCTGTGGGTGACTCGCAGGGAGGAGGGCGTGTTGCACGCGATCCGAGCGAACAAGCGCCGGGACGGCGAGACGCCCCAACTCACGATTGCCCTCGAGCCGACCGCAACCGGGCTGAGGCTCGTGGGACAATGGACCGAAGACGCGCCCGCCGCAGCAGGCTGGGACCTGTTGCAGAAGACCTGGCAAGGGATCGCAGCCGCGCTCGCCTCGCCCGCGCCCGAAGGCGAGGCCCCGTCAGCACCCGAGTCCGAGAACTGACCCCGCGCCGGTGGGCAGGATTTGCGCACGGCCGGTTGACAAGGCCGCCTGTGGGGTTCTATAATGGTTTCGCGGACAGGCCACGGGCCTGGACGATGCGGGCGTAGCTCAGTGGTAGAGCACCACCTTGCCAAGGTGGATGTCGACGGTTCAAGTCCGTTCGCCCGCTCCAATAGCCGGCCCTGCAAGCTCGGTGCTTGTGGGGCCTTTTTCGTATCGAGCCCGGAGGAAGCCCGGGACCTGCACGCAACGCGCTGGACGGTGCGCCCCTCGGGCGACCTGCAGGCGACCCAAGTTGCTGGGATTCCTTGTGCATTCTTCACTTGCGCACGAGAGAAGAAACCCGATAATCCTGGATGATGTAGGGGTGACTTCGTCCGCCTCGTTGCTGCCGCTGCCGAGGCGAAAAGGAGCCCCTAGCGCACTCGCGCGATGAGGCCCTGCGCCGGGAAAAATCCGGTGGAAAGGGTTGACAACTAATTTGACATCGCGGGAGAGGGGGGTATGGTGCATTCGGATGAACGCGCACTTGGCTCAGGGACCGCCGAGCGTGGTAGCGGACCGGGTAGGTCGGATGCTGACCCTGGAGGCAAGGGCCTGATGGCTGCGCTCAGCCTACTCGTTGCCGTGTCGGCTCTTGCCTTCGTCATGACGATGGCGATCGCGCGCGACTCCGTGGCGGGCGAGCCCGAGCCCCTGCCCGCGGAGGTGAGCCCGGCGCACGAACGGGTGGAGCCGCTCGTGCGCGAGGCGCGTGCGCTGCTGGAGGCGGGCAAGCCGCAGGAGGCCTATGCGCTGTTGGAGGAGGCCTTTCTCCAGGAGCCCGAGGACCCGTCCGTGAACTTCTACATGGGCCGAGCGGCCTACGCGGCCGGCGAGTACAGCAAAGCAGCCACCGCGTTCGAGCGCATCCTGGACAAGCAGCCGGACTTGATGCGCGTACACCTGGAGCTCGCGCGCAGCCTGTACATGCTCCAGGACTACGAGCGCGCCCAGGAGCACTTCCAGCGGGTGCGCGAGTCCGAGCCCCCGCAGCCGGTGCAAGAGAACATCGACCGCTTTCTGGCCGCCATCGACCGCGCCCAGCAGAAGCACCTGCTGCTCGGCCGTCTGGCGGTGACCTACGGGTCGGACTCCAACCCCGCCATCGCCCCCACGCGCGAGGTGATCGACACGGTCCTGGGCGAAGTGCGCCTGGACCCGGACGTATTCGAGGAGGCCGACGGCTTCCGCTCCACGAGCGCGTTCCTCAAGCACGTGTGGAAGACCCCGGCCGAGCCCATGGAGTGGCGCACGACCTTCTCGTCCTATCAGACCTGGTACGAGAGCGCCGACGAGCAGGACTTCAACTACTACAGCGTGGAGTCCGGGCCCGGGGCCACCTTTGGGGCATGGGACGTGGAGCTGTTGGCCACGTTCAACGCCCTGGAGAAGGACAACGAGATGTACCAGAAGGGCCACGGCGGCGAGCTCAACATCGCCTATGCCGTGAATCCCCGCGTCATGGTGGGCGTCAGCGGCCGGCGGGAGATGAAGAAGGTCCATTACGACCGCAACCTGGATGCGGTCAACTGGGCCTTTGCCGTGCGCCCGGTGTTCCGGCTGGGTGCGGAGGGTCGCACGCAGCTTTTCACCGAGTTCCGGTACGAACGCGAGTACCCCCAGGAGGGGGCCGAGTACCGCAGCCGGCGGCGAGACAACTGGAACGAGCTCAAGGACTCGTATATCGAGCAGAGCGCGAGCCTGCGCCTCTCGCACCAGTGGCGGTGGGGCCTCAGGCCGTACCTGGGCTACACCTTCCGCGAGACCGAGTACAGCGTGCGTACGCAGACCTTCGACGTGCCGCGCAAGGACCGGTCGTTCGTGTACACCGCCGGGGTCACCAAGGAGCTGCCCTGGCGGATGTCCGTAGACCTGGCGCACGAGCGCACGTACACCTATTCCACGGTGGAGCTGCACGAATACCGGCGGCACCGCACCATGCTTACGCTGGCCAAGGACTTTTGACCCGCGGGGCGCGGCGCTGATCCGTGCGGATCGGAGGGAGGACCATGGATACGCTGCTCTCTGCTACCGAGCGTCGTATGCGTACGGCCGCGACGGGGCTGCTCGCCTGCATGCTGGCGGCGTTGCTCGCCGCGCCGACGGTGCGAGCGGCCGAACAAGAGGATCCCTTCGGGGACAGCGAGGCGGTGGGCAAGGTGGTGGCCCTGACCGGCCAGGCCACGGTCACCCGCTCGGGCGAGGACGATGACAGCCCGCTTGCGATCAAGGATTCCGTGTACATCGGGGACATGATCCGCACCAAGACGCGCAGCAAGCTGCAGATCATGTTCCGCGACAAGACACTCATCGCCGTGGGCCAGCGCGCGCGGCTGACGCTCGACGACTTCCTGTTCGAGCCTGGCGACGAGAGCAGCCGGTGCGAGACGAGCGTGGCCGAAGGCGCCTTCAAGGTCATCAGCGGCGCCATCGGCAAGATCGCGCCCGACCGCGTGAAGGTGCGCACGCCCACGGCCACGATCGGCATCCGCGGCACCACGGCCCTGGGCAGCGCGGGCGCACAGCGCGGCAAGGCCGTGTACATGAGCGGCACCGCGGTGTCGGCCACGAACTCCTACGGCCAGGTGATTTTGCGCGGCGAGCCGGGCACCGGGTGCGACTTGCAAGCCGGCCAGCCCCCGAGCCAGCCGCGGCTGTTTACCTCCGCCGAGATCAACGCCATCCTCTCCGACATGGCCTTTGGCGGCGACGGCGGCGGTGAAGGCGGTGGCGGGGGCGGCGGCGTCCCGGGGCTGGGTGACGACGGCGACGGCGACGACGGCGGCGACGGCCCCGACGGCACGCCCCCGCCTAGCGGCGCGCTCCTCAACAACGCCCAGAAGACGTCGAAGGATGCCTCGCAGAGAAAGGTGGTGGCCACGTTCGAGCGCAACCTCGGGCGCGCCAGCCGCACGGTCACCATGGCGTGGCAGGCGCTCGACAGCGGGTACGCGGTCGGCAACTTCACCGACTACGAGCCGCGCGCCTCGTACTGGGGCAAGCGGTGGCACGGGCCGGTGGACGTGACCTCCACCGAGGTCGTGGGCGAAGGCGACGACGAGGAAATCGTCAACGTCAGCCGGGTCTCGTGGCTGACCATCGAGGACAAGTTGCTCGATGCCTCGGGCGGGATCATCGCACAGCGCACCTCCATACGGGGTCGCGCCAAGGTGGAGATCCCGAACCTGCACCGCCTCGACTACGGTCCGCATTCGGCCGACACCGCGAACTCCATGGAGCTGATCATGGACACCTGGGGCCTGGACGAGCACGGGTACCTGGGGCCCCTGTGGTGGAAGGACAATGAGGGCGAATGGACGATCGACGATCAGACCGTATGCACGACGGTGGACTACGCCACGGACAACCTCGGGGAGTTCTACCTGTTCAACACGAATTGCGCGTGCGACCCCTTGAGCGCGCAGAGCGCCGATCCGATCCAGGTGCCTGCCTACGGCGGCGAGCCCGCCTACGAGTACCCGCGTTACGGGTTCGACCTGGTGGGCTACACGGGCGTCGAGCCCGGCGACGCGCCTACCGGCAACGACGTGTACCTGTACGGCAGCCGTCGCGACGACCTCATCGGCGCGCAGGCCTCGGCGGCCACGGACTTCGGCCAGGGGCTCGTGCACATGGACAGCGCGGACATGGGCGTCGGAGCCACGACCGGCGCCGAGATCGTCCCCCTGGTGGCGCTGGACCCGGACGCGGGCACGGCGATGGCGATCTTCTACGCCTATGACGAGGACGACGGAAGCGGCGGAGACGGCACGATTGCCGACGCCTATCCGGCGGCGATCTTGGTCGGGCAGATCAATTCCGCGGGTGAGCTGAGCTTCAACCTGCATTCGCAGAACACCCCGGGGCCAGACGACCCCGCCGGTGACACGGGTCCGGACCTGCTGTGGTATTCCACCGGGACCACGCCCACGGACATCCTGGGCAGCGTGTTCGGGACCGAGTGGCAGGGCCTCGGGTTCGAGGGCACCGGAGCCCAGACCGCCATGGGCGACAGCCTCAGTGGCGACCTGGCCTTTTCGACCGGTGCGTTCCTCAACTGGACGGCCACCGACGAGATGGCCGCACGAGAGGAGCTTACCGCGCCGCGCACGTACAACGGATACGCATCCCGCGTGCAGTTCGTGTATGCGAGTCCGGACGATCCGCCCACGGGCGTATTGCGGGAGATCAGCGCGGGGCCGGAGGACGTGGCCATCGCAGTGAATCCCATCTCGAAGACGGTCGCGGCGGCCTTTACGTTCCTGTCCGGTGACGAGACCTACGGATCGACCCCCAGGCTGTATCTGCAGCCGGACCTATGGTACGCGTCTTACGACGATGACGAGGGCTTCGCCCTCGCGCATCCGACGCTCCTGAACGGGTCGGACCTGGCCCCGGACCTCATCTTCGGGCAGTGGTCCTTGCAGGATGGAAGCAGCATGATGCAGCCGGGCCAGTACAGTCCTTTCGTGGCGGGCACCCCGACGGAAGAAACGGTCGTCGCCGGGCAGAGCTGGACGGGGCTGGCCCTGGGCGCCCGGGGCAAGGTGGACGGCACCTACCACGAGCGCCTGAACGCTGGCGCTTCGCGCGTGCAGTTCGAGGACTTCGACGGCACGCTCGGGTTCCGCGGCCATGTGCGCGACGAGGAAGGCCTGGCCCTGTTCGAGGGCGTCGAGACGGGCGGCGCGCTGGAGGGTGCGGTCACCTACGTGGACTGGCAGCCGACCGGCGCCGCCGACGGAGTGGTGGGCAGCTTCTTCGAGGCCGACGGCGGCCCGGCCCTCGCCGGCGCGTTCAACGGCACGGGTAACGCCTCCATCGGGGCCAGCGAGCGGCTCTTTACCACCGGCATCTACGCCGCGCTGCAAACCGACGACGTGACAAGCTACGCGCATATGCACGGCAACGTGCTCGGTCTGCTCGACGACGACGCGGCCGCGTACGACGCGAACTGGCAGGGGCCGCTCACCGGGGTCAGCGAGGACGGGGCCATCACTGCGAAGCCCTACACGACGGGCATGGGCTGGCTCGACTTCACGTTGCCGGCCGTGAACCCCGGCGGGACCTACTCGGGCGCGGCGGATGTGAGCTACGGGGCCGCGACCACCGAGTCGGTGCGCTACGTGTTCTACGACCAGGGCGGCTGGCGCGAATGGGACAACGACCCGGTCACCGTGGATTTGAACGAGGTGCACGGCGCCCTGGGCGAGTTCGCGTTCTTCACGATGACCCAGGACGAGGCACAGGCCCTGTCCACGCGCGCGGAGTGGCGCTCGCCCACCGAGGATCTGACGCGCAACTATGCCCAGGGCGATTACCACTACCGCACGTTCGGGTACGCCGGGGTGCGCACGAGCGACTACGTGCGCCTCGGGTGGGAGGAATTCCCCACTTCCGGGCTGTGGCTCTACGGCGGCCGGGGGCTCGGGAACGTCAAGATGTCCCGGTACCTCGACTACGAGGTGGCCCCGGACCGTACGTTGGCCTACGAGCAGACCGGCAACCTGGCCACCGCGGTGAACTTCACCAACCAGGGGCTCCTGGGCTGGACGTACGTGCCGGGCACGGGCGAGGTGGACAAGTACTTCTTTGACGCGAACATCAGCGGGGGCGAGGACGCCCGGTTCGACGCCCTGGTCTTCGGTCAGCTGGAGGAGCGCGGCGGCGACTACCTCGTATGGGGCGGCGCGGCCGCCGGGGACACGAACAAGCTCCTCGGACACTTCTTCGGACACGACGTGCAGGCCCTGGGCTTCCAGGGGCAGGGCGACACGATCGACTACGTCTCCCTGGGCGGCGGCACGGACAACACCTGGCATACCGGCGGGGCCGCGTTCGCGAGCGACCCGTTCTACGACACTTCGACCGGAACCGCGATCTATCAGGGCTACTTCGCCGGGCTGGACCAGAACCTCACCGGGTTCGGGGACGGCGTGCCGGAGGTGGCCTACAACGAGACGGATGCGGGGCTGAGCCTGGACGTGGACCTGACGTACAACACGGTGGACCTCTTGATGACCATGACCGGTGGCGAGGCAGAGGTCGGTGACTATGACATCTCCACTCTCGAGGACGTGGCCGAGGTCGGCGGCGGCTACGTGGCCGTGGGCCTGCGCACGTTTCTGACCTTGACCGACGGCCAGGTGACGCCCACGGGCGCTACCGTTGCTCAGGGCCTGGATCCCGCGAACGGGGCCTGTTACCTGGTGACCGCCCCCCCCGAAGACCAACTCCCGGATTGCCCGTGGGTCGTGTGGGGCGAATGGGAAGCGACGTACGTGGACAACAGGACCATGGACGAGCACGGGTTCGTGCGGCGGCTGAGCCACTGGGTGGCCGGCCAGGAGTCCGGGGACATCTCCGGGATCGCGGACGGCGTGACCGGCACGTACACCGGGCCCAGCGCGGGCAGTTACCATCGCCAGGGGGCCGGGGCCGAGCGCCTGTTCGACCGCAACGGCACGGCGCTGACCGTGCAGTTCGGGGCGGAGCCGAATGTGTCGGGCTCGCTCTCCATGACCGGGCAGACGAGCGGCCAGCACGTGCTCACCGTTCCGCAGACCGCCGTCTCGGACTTCGGCAAGTTCAACGGGAGTGTGAGCAACTGGACCATCGCGGGCCAGGGCCAGACGATCAGCGGCAGCAGCGTGAACGGCAGCCTGTACGGGCCGTCCGACGCCACCACGGCGCCAAGGGGCATCGGCGGGAACGTGGTCGCCACGCACGCGGACACCGGGCAGGGGACTGGTATCCTGACCGGGGTGTTCGCGGGCCAGACCGCCGAAGGCCAGGGGGTCATAGGGTATTGATCCGCCGGTTCGAAGCAGGCACGCACGGACCACGGGGAGGCGTACGCGTCTCCCCGTTTTCTTGACGAGCGGTTCTTGGAAAGGGGCGTGAGCGGTGAACGGGTTGCGCCGTGTGGCCGCGGCCGTGCTCGGGCCGAGCCCCTTCAAAGTCGGACTGCTCATTGCCGTCCTTTCGGTGACCCTCCATCCGCGCGCCCCCCTGCACTGGACGCCCCGGCCGGTGACCGAGTTCGTGCACGCGGTGGACGACCGCGCGCGCGACGCCATGTTCAAGATGCGCGGGCCCGACCCCCGCCCGCGCCACGAGCTGTCCGTGGTGGTCGTGGACATCGACGAGCCCAGCCTCGCCGAGCTGGGGCAGTGGCCCTGGCCGCGCGACGTGGTGGCAAAGCTCCTGCGCGAGGTGGACGCCTGCGAGCCCAGGGCGATTGGCCTCGACATCGTGTTCGCGGAGCCCGACCGCAGCTCGCTCAAGTACGCGCTCCCGCGGATCAACGGGCTGGTCGGCGGCGGCGTGCCCGTGCCCGACGACCTGGACATGGCCCGGGTGGACGAGTTGCTGGACGCGTTCCGCGCGGCCCTGGGCCCCAAGGTCGACCCCGAGGCGCCGGCGGTTCGGTATCTCGACCACGACGCGGTGCTCGCCGCGTTCGTGGAGGACTGCCCGCGCGTGGTGCTCGGGTACTTCTGGCAGCTCGAGGACGACGGGCTCTTCGACGAGTTCGACGTGCCCTACGGCGCGGGCGTGTTCGTGGCCCGCGGAGGCGAGCAGGCCATCGAGGACTCGCCCTTCCAGAAGCTGGGCGTGGTGCCCTATCGCCCGATCCTGAACATCCCCGTGCTGGCCGACGCGGCCATGGAGCGAAGCGGGTCCTTCAACCCGTCCACCATGCTGGCGGGCACCATCCGGCGCGTGCCCCTCGTGTGGGAGTTCCAGGACAACCTGTACCCGTCCCTGCCGCTCCAGATGCTGCGCCTGGCGCTGGGGGGAGAGCGCGCCTCGGGCACGGTGGAGATGGACGAGCTGGGCGTGACCGGGATCCGGATTCCGGTGAACACCCGGTCGACGGACCCCGGGCACGGATCGAGCGGCGAGCTGTACGTGCCCACCGACGAGATCGGCCGCATGTACGTGAACTTCCGCGGCCCGGCGCGCACCTTCGACTACATCCCGGCCGCGGACATGCTCCAGGGCGACGTGTCCCCGGAGCGCATCCGGGGCAAGCACGTGCTGCTCGGCTCCAGCGCGGGCGGCCTCCTGGACCTGCGGTCCACGCCCTTCGACGAGGGATGCCCCGGCGTGGAGGTGCACGCGAACGTGGCCGACAACATCCTGGAGGGCGACATGCTGCGCGAGCCCGCGTGGGCGTGGTCGGCGGAGCTCGTGTTCATCCTGGTCGCGGGTATTGTGACGGCCCTGGTGGGCGCGTACGCGCGCCCGCTCCTGGGCGCGGTGTTCCTGGTGGCCATGTTCGTGGGCATCGTGCTGTTGGGGTACCACCTCATGTTCGAGGAGCACCTGGTGCTCACCATCTCCTTCCCGATCGTGAGCGTCCTCGCCGTGTTCGTGACGGTGACCGTGCTCAACTACTTCTTCGAGGGTCGCAAGAAACGGTTCATCCAGGGGGCGTTCTCCACGTACCTCTCGCCCGCGCTCGTGGAGCAGCTCGTGGCCGACCCGGACCGGCTGTCGCTGAAGGGCGAGCAGAAGGAGCTCACGATCCTGTTCAGCGACATCCGCAGCTTCACCAGCATTTCGGAGAAGATGACCGCCGAGGAGCTGGCCACCTTCCTCAACGAGTACCTCACGCCCATGGCCGACATCGTGATGCAGACGCGCGGCACGGTGGATAAGTTCGTGGGCGACGAGATCATGGCCTTCTGGAACGCGCCCCTCGACGACCCGGACCATGCGGCCAACGCGGCCCGGGCGGCGCTGCGCATGATGGAAACCCTGCACGCCATGCAGGGCGACTGGGACGCGCGGGGGCTGCCCACCGTGCGCATCGGGATCGGGCTCAACACCGGCCAGATGAGCGTGGGCAACATGGGAAGCGACACCCGGTTCGACTACACGGTCATGGGCGACAACGTGAACCTGGGCAGCCGCCTGGAGGGCGCGACCAAGGAGTACAAGGTGGACATCATCCTGAGCGAGTCCACCCGCGCGGCCCTGAGCGACCGGTTCTTCTGCCGGCTCCTGGACAAGGTGCGGGTCAAGGGCAAGGAGGAGCCCAGCGCCATCTACGAGCTCATCTGCGAGGGCCCGCCCTCGGACGAGGTGCGCGCCGAGGTGGCCGCCTTCGAGGCCGCGTTCGCCGACTACCAGGCCCGGCGCTTCGACCAGGCCAGAGAGAAGATCCTGGTCCTGCGCGAGCGCCGTCCCGCGCGGCTGTACGACGTGTACCTGGAGCGCATCGAGACCTTCCTGCGCGAGCCCCCGGGCCCGGACTGGGACGGGGTGACCACCTTCACGACCAAGTAGGCCCCTGGTCCCGGGCATTGCAGGGCCGGGGCGCGCAGGCTACAATGGCGTGGGCTGTGAGGAGGTCTGTGTGCGCGGAGGACCCATGCGCGCGATTCTGATGACGGTCACGCTGACGGGGATGCTCTTCGGCAGCGCGGTGTGCGCGGCCGACGGGGATCTGGCGCAGACCGAGCGCGAGTACCGCACCGCCATGCGCGAGGGCGCGCGGTTCGCTCGGGAGGGACAGAACGCGCGCGCGCTGGCGCGGTTCAAGCGCGCGGTGCAGCTCAAGCCCCGCAGCCCGCAGGCGCACTTCCGCGTGGCGCTGACGTACCTCGACCGCGGGCTGTACATGGCCGCCGAGGAGAACGCGCGCAAGGCCACGTACCTGGACAGCGGATTCGCGCCCGCGTGGCTGGTGCTCGGGAGCGCCCTCTTCCACCAGGACCGCGAACAGGAGGCCGTTTCCCCGCTACAGCGGGCCTTTCGCCTGGACAACACCAGCGCCCACGCGGCCTACATGCTGGGCCGCGCGTACTACTTCCTCCCCGCCAAGGACCGCGACAAGCGCGAGGACTACCGGCGCGCGCTCGAGTACTTTCAGCAGGCCCTGCGGCTGAAGTCCTCCTACACCGAGGCGCGTTTCATGGAGGGGTGCTGCTTCCTGGAGCTCGACCTGCCCGAGCCCGCGCGGCAGAGCTTCATCGCTACGCTGCGCGACGACCCGGACAACCCGGAGGTCTATTTCCGGCTGGCCCTGTGCGAGCTGCGCACTCAGCGGTACCTGGACGCGGAGAGCTACCTGCGCGCCGCGCTACAGAAGGCGCCCCAGCACCCGGAGGCGCATCTCTTTCTGGCGGACCTGCTGTGGGACCACCTGGGCGACCGCGAGCAGGCTGCGCTCCATTACCGCCGGTACCTGGGCGCGGCGCCCGACGACCATGCGGCGCGCGGGCGCGTGGAGCGCCGGCTCGAAGACGCGGGCATCGCGCCCGATGCGGGCACGAGGTTCTGAGCGCGGGCCCGGGCACGTCAGTAGGACTGCGCCTGGGTCTGGCCGGAACCGCGTGAGATGAGCGCGGCAGCCGCCGGACGCGACCCTCAGGTCTTCCACTCGACCCGCACCGCGTAGAGCCGGGGCGACTCCTCCCGGAACCGGCCGCCGCGCAAGTGCACGCGCACGCGGATCGCGCCCGTGCGCTCGACGACCTCTCGGCCCCGCCAGACGACCGGCACGCGCACGCCGTCTCGGGCGAGCGGGACGCAGTCCCCACGCGCACACCCTTCGATGGTGCGGCCCGCCTCGTCGACAAGCTCGGCCCGCAGGACACGGTCCTCACCCAGATTTGCGGCGTTGAGCGCAACCGAGACCGCACGCGTATCCTCGGGCGGGTCGAGGAGCCGCGTGGTGCAGGTCCCTTCCCGGGGCTGCGGCCGATCCTCGAAGAATCCCCACGCCACGTGCAGACCCAGGTACCCGTACCGATGCACGGGAAAGCGCACGCGGCCGATGGCCGTATGCGCGAACCGGGCGGAGTTGCCGTGGTCGTTGCCCCCGTAATAGAGCAGGGCCTCGTCGCCCTGTTCGATGAGCCCCTTGCCCTGTAGAACGCCGCCAAAGTCCCATGCGCCCACCGGGCCCCGGCGGATGAAGGGCGTACACGGCACGGGCTCGGTCCAATGCACACCGTCGCGCGACACGACCAGGGCCAGCTCGAAGTGCTGGTCCGGGGTCTCGAACGCGGACTGGAACCGGCCCACCAGTCCTACCCAGGTGCCGCTGTAGCACGCGAGCGGCGCAATGCCCACATGGGTCTGCACGTCTTGGTGCTCGTAGCTGACCGGCAGCTTCTCCCAGGTGACGAGGTCTCGGGAAGCGAAAAAGCCCACCGCTCGGCCGCCGTGGCGGGGGTTCAGGGCCCAGGGGCTCGTCTGCTGTCCGTTGAGGATGTAGAGGTCCCCGATCTTGAGCAGCCGCGCGGTCTCCAGCTTCTCCAGGATGGCGGGCCGCTCTGGCTCGCGGAACGACCACCGCAGCCCGTCTTCGCTGTGCGCGATGCCCATGAACGCGGGCTTGGGGATCCCGCTCCGTGCGCCCTTGCGCAGGACCGGGTCGAGGTGCTCTTCGCGCAGGCCGTTGATGCGCATGACCACGGCGCGGTACGTGCCGTCCGCCTCGCGCAGGATGTCGATGCACTCCGAGTTGTCCGGCAGCCCGGCGACCAGATTGTTGTCCCGGCTTCCGCGGAACGGGCGCAGGCCCAGGCGCGGCTTGTGCCAGGTGCGCCCGTCCGGGCTCTCTGCATAGGCCGCGCGCAGGGGCCAGCGTTGCTGATCCCTGCCCGGAGGCGCGGACGCGGCCGCGTACCACAGGCGGTAGCGGCCGCCGTCCCGGAGGATCGTGCCGTTGAAGTGGGCGAGGTGCGCGTCGGGGCCCGCGGGCTCGTCCCGGCGCAGGATCGGGTTGTCGGGGTCCTTGGCCGGCTCGCACAGGCTCAGGGAAAGGCCTTCGATGTCCTCGAACTGGCTGCGGTCGATGGCGAGCAACACCTGTTCGCTCATGAGTGGGCCCCGCTTGCGGCCTGTTCGGTCTATCCATGCCGTTGCGCACGGCATGGAATACAGCCGACCCTGGCACAATCGCGCGCCCCTGTCAAGCACGCGCCCTCCTACCCGGATCGGTGGCCTCTCAGGCGAACTCAACACACCGACCGGCCCCGCAAGCGCCGTGTCGCATCCGCGCCCCTTGCCGGACAGGCGGCGGGGGCGTAGAATACGCGCGATTTTCGGTTGCGGTTGACGACCGTCCGCACGAGCCAAGGGGCCTCTGGCGTGCGATTCATCGCGGACCTGCATCTGCACAGCCACTTCTCCGTGGCCACGAGCAAGGAGCTCGTGCCCGAGCAGCTCGACCGATGGGCGCGCATCAAGGGCGTGACCGTGGTGGGCACGGGCGACTTCACCCATCCGGGCTGGCTCGCGGAGCTGCGCGACAAGCTCGATCCGGCCGAGGAAGGCCTGTTCGCGCTCAAGCCCGCGTTGCGCGTGGACGGCGACCCGGCCCCGCCGGGCGCTGCCCTGGCGCCGGTGCGGTTCCTGCTCACCGCGGAAATCAGCAACGTGTACAAGCGCGGCGACCGGGTCCGCAAGGTGCACAACCTGGTTCTCGCGCCCGACTTCGCGTCCGTGGAGCGCATCTGCGCGCGCCTGGAGGCCTTGGGCGCGAACCTGACCTCGGACGGACGGCCGATTCTGGGCCTGGACAGCCGGGACCTGTTGGAGCTCGTGCTGGAGGCCGCGCCCGAGGCGCTCTTCGTGCCCGCGCACGTGTGGACCCCGTGGTTCTCGGCGCTCGGGTCCAAGTCGGGGTTCGACTCGATCGACGAGTGCTTCCGGGACCTGGCCGGCCACGTGCACGCCGTGGAGACGGGCCTGTCCGCGGACGCGCCTATGTTGTGGGCGTGCCGGTTCCTGGACGGGTATACGCTGCTTTCGAACTCGGACGCGCACTCGCCGGAGCGCATGGCGCGCAACGCGAACGTGCTTGACACCGGGCTCTCCTACCCGGACATCATCTCCGCGCTGCGCACGGGCGACCCAGAGCGCTTCCTGGGTACGATCGACCTGTTTCCCCAGGAGGGCAAGTACCACTACGACGGCCACCGCAAGTGCGGGGTGCGCTGGAACCCGCAACAGACCCTCCGCCGAGGCGGCATCTGCCCGGTGTGCGGCAAGCCCGTCACCCTGGGGGTGCTCTATCGCGTGGCGCAGCTCGCCGACCGCGCAGACCTGGACGAGCGGCCCAACCGGCACCCCTTCCGCTCGATCATTCCGCTCAAGGAGCTGCTCGCCGAGATCACGGGCAAGGGCCGGGCCACCCGGACCGTGGCCCGGGCGTATGCGCGCGCCGTGGCCGCAGGCGGGCCGGAGTGCGCCCTTCTCTTGGATCGGCCGCCCGAGGCCGCGGGCGACCTCATGCTCGCCGAGGCGATCCGCCGCATGCGCGCGCGCACCGTGCGCATCGAGGAGGGGTATGACGGCGAGTACGGTGTGGTGCGCGCGTTCGCGGAGGGCGAGGTGGCCTCCCTGCGCCACGCCAGGGAGAACGCCCTGTTCGCCGCACCTACGGCCACGCCGAGCGACCTGCCCGCCCGGCCGGTCTTGGCCCTGGACCTGACCGCGTGCCAGGGACTGCGCGAGCATGCGGCGCGCGTGCGAGCGGGCGCCGGTTCTCCATCCGCGCCCAGCGGGGCGCGCGACCGGGACGGGGGGGACCTGCTCGCCGGGCTCAACCCCCAGCAGCGCCAGGCCGCCACCCACGCCACCGGCCCGGCCCTCGTGCTCGCGGGGCCCGGTACGGGCAAGACCCACACCCTGGCCTGCCGCGTGGCGCACCTCATGGGCGAGCAAGGCGTTCGTCCGGACGAGATCGTGGCGGTCACCTTTACGAACAAGGCCGCCGAGGAGATGCGCGCGCGGCTGAGGCGCCTCTTGGGCGTCTCCGGAGGCGCGGTGCCCCGGGTGCTCACCTTTCATTCGCTCGGCTTGGCGATCCTGGCCGAGGCCACGGATCGCACGGGCCGCACGGCGCGGCCGCTCCTCTTCACCGAGGACGACCGCCGACGAGTGCTTGCGCAGTCCCTGGGCCTGTCCGCGCGCGCGGCCGCGCGCGCGAGCCGACGGCTACGCGAGCACAAGCAGGCCGTGGCCTGCGGCAAGGCAAACGCGCCGCCGGAGCTCGCCGACCTCGCGTCTCGCTACGAGGCGGCCCTGCGCGCGGAAGATGCGTTTGACCTCGATGACCTCGTCCCCGGGGCCGTGCGCGCGCTGGAGGCGGACGACGGGCTGTGGGCGCGGTGGCGGGCCGCGGCGCGGTATCTGCTCGTGGACGAATACCAGGACATCGACGCGGCCCAGTACTGTCTGGTGCGCGCGCTCGCGCCGGAGAGAGACGCGAACCTGTGCGCCATCGGCGACCCGAACCAGGCCATCTACGGGTTCCGGGGCGCGGACGTGCGGTACGTGCAACGGTTCGTGGAGGACTATCCGGAAGCGGCCGTGTACCGCCTGCGGCAGAGCTACCGCTGCTCGGCGCGGATTCTGCGCGCGTCCCACGACGTGATGGACCGCGCGGACGGCGATCCGCTGGACGGGCTCCAGCAGGGCGTGCAGGTGCGCATCGTGCGTCACCGGACCGACCGCAGCGAAGCGGAGTTCGTGGCCCGCACCATCGAGGCGCTTGCCGGCGGTTTGCGCTTCTTCAGCATGGACAGCGGCGTGACCTCGGGCGCGGGCGAGGCCGAGATCACGAGCCTCGCCGACTTCGCGGTGCTTTGCCGCACGGCGCGCCAGTTCCCGCTGCTGGAAAAGGCCTTCGCCGACCACAGCATCCCATGGCAGACCGTGGGCAGCACCCCGCTCTTCGAGGCCGAGCCCGCGCGCACCGTGCTCGACGCCCTGCGGCTTGCACAGCGTCCGGACAGCCGGTACCTGCGCGCCCGGCTGGAGACGAGCCCGATGGCCCGGGATGTGGGCGCGGACGCGCTCGGCGGCCTGGCGCGGGCCGCGTCCTGGCCGGAGAACGTGAAGGGACTGCTCGACTCGTGCGCGGCCGCGGGGCACGCATGTGCAGAGCCCGTGCGTGCGCGGCTCATGCTTCTCGCGTCTCAAGCCGCGGACCTGTCCGCATTCCTGGCGCGGGCCGCGCTCGGGGCGAGCGTGGACGCGTACGATCCGCGCGCGGAGGCGGTGACCCTGATGACCCTGCACGCGGCCAAGGGGTTGGAGTTCCCGTGCGTGTTCGTCACCGGGTGCGAGGAGGGCCTGATGCCGTACCGGCTCTTCAAGCGGGACGCCGCGGACCCGGAAGAGGAGCGGCGGGTCCTGTACGTGGGCATGACGCGCGCGGCGCGGTTCCTGTACCTCACGCACGCGGCGCGGCGGCGACTGTTCGGCCGCGACTATCGTCCCGGCCGCAGCCCGTTCCTGGATCGGATCGAGGAGGCGCTCCAGGAGGAGGGCGCCACCGGCGCCCGCGCCAGGCGGCTGGCTGCAACAAGGAATCAGCGCCGCCTGCTCTAACGCGCGGTCGCGCGGAAATTGGTCCTGGAACTTGGCGTGCATTGCCGGAGGAGGAGAAAGCGGATGCAGATCTTGCCGGACGTGTACCTGGTCGAGGGATTCGCGTACGCCCGCCATCCGAACAGTTACCTTGTCCAAACCGACGAAGGCGCGGTGCTCGTGGACACGGGGCTGGAGAGCGACGACGCGCTCGAGCGCATGCAGGCTCATGCCCGGCGCTGGGGCCTGGACCTGGCGGCGGCCCGCCATGTGCTCATCACGCACGTGCACTACGACCATGCCGGCCACGCGGCCGAGCTGCAGCGCCGGGGCGCGCGCCTTGTCACGAACGCCGACGGGGCCGAGGCCATGGCCGCGGGCGACGCGCGGTGCATCGGGTACGCGGTGCACCGCCGGTTCGAGCCGTGCCGCGCGGAGGAGGTCATCGCGGACGGCGACGAGGTCCGCGTGGGCCAGTACGCGTTTCGATGCATCGAGGCGCCGGGGCACGCCGGAAGCTGCGTCATCTACGAGCTCGCCCATGCCGCGGGGCGCGTGTGGTTCTGCGGGGATGTGATCTGTACAGAGCGCGCGGGCGGCGCGGCCATCCTCGGATGGGCCGGCGGCCCGGACTACGACCGCCCGGTGTACCTGCGCACGCTGGAGCGGCTCGTGGACCTGGGCTGCGACCACTTGCTGCCCGGGCACGGCGTGCCCTGCCTGGGACAAGGCGGGCGCCTTGTCGAGAACGCCTATACCAAGGCCATGATCGAGTGGCGGTAGGCACTACGCGTCGCCGTCCTGTGCCTCGCGGACCATGCGGCGCGCCTCGGCGCAGTACCGGCAGCGCTCATGGTCGCACAGCAGGGCGTCCGGCTGGCGGGCCACGAGCTCTGCCACGGCGTCCACGATGGCAAGGCCCGGCATCACCTGGCAGGGCGCCTCGCCGACCCGCCCGTCCCGGATGGCCCCCTTCGCGCGCAGGGGCTCTTCCACGGCGCCGAAGTTACGGCTGCAGCCCGGGACCTGATTGTAGGCCACCGGGACCGTGCGCCCGTCCGGGGTCCTGACCTGGGCCTGCTTGGGCGTGCCCAGGTTGCGGGAGGCGTACAGGTAGGGCACGCGCGCGTGGTACTCGCCCAGGTGGACCGTGGTGTTCGCCCGGTGGCCCACGCCCAGCAGGAACACGAGTCCGCCCTGGCTCACGAACCGGTCGAGCGGCGAGCCCGTGCCGGCCGGGTCGGTGTGCTCGTGCCCGGCCAGCAGGTCCTGGACGTTCGGCCCGACGGCGCACAGCGAATGCGAGGGGTGGAAGCTGCGCACCGCCTCGGGGCGGGCGCGCAAGGTCTCGGTGATGCGCCCGGTCTTCGACGGGGTGTTTTCCACGTCGAAGTCGGTGGTCATCGCGTACGTGAACGTGGGCACCATGAGTGTGCCCTCCGGCCCCAGGACCTGGAGGAACGCGTCGAGCACCGCGTCGGCGCCGCCCTCCACGTATCCGATGCTCGACAGGGAGCTGTGCACGAGCACCCGGTCGCCGGCCGACAAACCCATGGCGTCCAGCGCCTGGGCGATATCCTGTTGGGTCACGTGCCGGCTCATGACTGCTCCCTCAGATCCGGAATCTCCACCGGCGCGCCGCCCTGGGCGGCGGACTGCACCGCGCAAATCCCGGGGACCGTGTAGTCCATGGCCCGGTACACGTCGATGGGCGGCGGGGTGTCCTTGAGGATGCAGTCGGTGAACTCGCGGGTGATGAACCAGTCCGCGCCGCCGTGCCCGGAGGCGAGCGCCTGGCGCGGGCCCTGCAGGTTGCGGCTCGTCCAGGACATCTCGGACCACCCGTCCATGTTCTCGCCCTCCGCGTACAGGAGGTGCTTGCTCGCGGGGCCGCGCGGCGACTCGATGCTCCCGCGCGTTCCCATCAGCACGAACCAGTGGTGCGCGGGACGGGGCAGGGCCTTGGCCATCAGGAACTTGATCACGCGCCCCTTGGCCGTCTTGAACAGGGCCGCCTCGGCCGCGGGCGCGAACCCCTCGCCGATGGCCGGGGGCGTGGACATGCACACCACGCTCACGCACCGGTCGTCCAGGATCTCCAGGACCGGGCCCAGGTCGTGGGTGAGGTAGTTGACCGGATGCAGCGTGGCGCGCCAGGTCTTGCGCGTGTCCGGGTGGCGCAGCACCTCTTCGAAAGGAGTGCCGGGCGGGAGGCCGGGGTTGGATACCGCCAGTGTGCGCGTGTCGTGCACGTACTCGCATTCCGCGTACAAGACCTCGCCGATTCGGCCCGCCTGCACCTGGCGCTGGTACTCGCGCACGTACCCCCAGTAGCACGTGTTCTCGGCGAACATGTACTTGAGCCCGGTCTTGCGCACCGCGGCCACGAGCTTGTGGGCCTGGTCGAGCGAGACCTCGGCGGGCACCTCGCTCAACACGTGCCGGCCCGACTCCAGGGCCATGATGCCGTGGGC
>CAZOBJ010000003.1:0-29889 GCA_964577825.1 uncultured Planctomycetales bacterium | reverse complement strand
CTGCCGCGGCGCCTGTGCACATACAGGCTCCGTTCACCACTCTCTATACAGCAGAACCTGAGCGAGTGCGCAAGGGGAAAATGGCGACAGCAAGGGCGCGTGAAGCTTGCATCGCCGCTGTCGACTCGAGATCAGGTCGCGCCGAATCGATACCCGTTCGGCGCGGCCGTGACGTGCCGCGTAATCGATCTCATTCTGTAGGGACATTCGGAAGCCGGCAGACGGGGCCCAAAGGGCAGAATGCGGCCAAGGACCATCTAACGCGACCAAGCAAGAGGAGCGGACGATTGACTCGCTCGCCTGCTCCTGGATGCCCGCATTCGCTAGCGTAGCTTCTCTTGGATCAAGTCAGCCAGTTGCCGACTATTCACTTCTCGCGTACTTGCTCAGAAGTGCCCTGAAATCCTCATCATCGCGGTACCTGTCGAAGTCGACCTCTCTCTTGGCGTAACTGAGCACAGAGCTCCCGGGGTCCAGCTTCAGCGCGTTCTCCAGATGCTGGAGGAATTCCTTCTTTTCTCCTATGGAGCCGTAGAACCATGCCATATTCGTCTCGTACAGTCTTTCGTTCTCGCGCGGCTTCTTTATGCTTTCAAACGTGTTCCACCCCTCATCCTCTTCTCCAGCCCGTATCAGGTAACCCGCGAGGATGAGCCTGGCGTTCCAGTCCTCGGGATTCTCGGCAAGAGCCACTCTCAGAGCCGCGATTGCTGCTTCTATCTCCCTCGCGTTCTTGTAGGCGATGGCCAGACCCACGAGGTCTTGTCTCGTGCCGTGCAGTATGGCGGCAAGCTCGTCGACGAGAAGCATGTTCTGGAAATTCCGCATGGATCGGTAGCATACCGACATCGAAGAGAGGACGCGGTACTCCATGCTCTTCGGGCAGGTTCCATATGCCTGCTTCAAGATGGCGAGAGCTTCTTCGTATTCCTCTTGGTCCTTAAGCATCTGGGCCTGGATAAGGCTTACCCGGGCCCTGATTCTTTCCGTGTTTCCGGCGATGAGCACTTCGCCGAGCATCCTGCTGGTGGCTTCTCTGTCTGCTCTTCCTGTGTAGGTGTAAGAGGCCTTCTGGAGCATGAAATCCACGTTGTCCGGCCAGAGCTCCATCGATTTGTTGATCTCTTCGAGGGCCGTTTCGGAATTGCCGGTAGCGCTGTGGTGTCGGGCGGCGAGAGAGTGGACAACGGCCGTGAACTGCTTTTCAGACATGTTGATGCCGTAGCCCATAGACTCGGCATCTTCGGGGCGCCAGTCGTATAGCCTACGATAGGATTGCTCTGATACGCCCACGCCGGGGCTGGTGGTTTCGACGTTGACGGAGTTTTCCCCATCGAAGTAGCGGGCGTATATGTGTTCGGGTATTACCACAGGAAATATCGGTAGACCCAGGCGGCGGCCGACCACTACGAAAAGCGTAGTGCTCGCCACGCAGTTGCCTCTTTTCCTCAGAAGGGCGGCCGCGAGTGTGGAGTCGCGCCAGTATACGTTCGAAAGGTAGATTGCACCGCGTTCCCTGAAGAGCACGTCGACGAGAACGGCCAGCTTCTCTTCAACGGTTGCACATGTTTCGACACGCTTGCGCGCAGTCTCGGTGAGAGCGTCGAGCTCGCTCTTCAGGGCGCTGGCGTCGAGATTGGGCTCCTGGAGTCTGTTCAGATCGATTGTGAGCTCGATCAGCTTCTCGGGCTCGCTCCACTTCGGCAGCGAAGCAGCCTCCCTCGCGGGAAAAAGATACAGGGCGGCTAGTACGGCAAGGAGGATGGCGAGTAGGAGGATGGCACCATAACGCAGGACCTGTTTGAGATGGGCAAGCCTGTTCATCGCCGGACCTCTCGAAAGAATTGGAGCGGATTCGTCCAGGGTGGCACTCTCATCCTAGGCCAGTCCTATCACGAGCCTACATCTGGCGGGAAGGCCCAAAGACCTGAACGCGTCCTTGGGAAGCAATCGAGACGCGCACCTGACGCCCGCTTTTCCGTGACCGACCTCCCCCACCGGTTCGCGCTTGCGCGGCTCGTCAGCCTGATGACGCGCAAGGTTGCTTGGGCCTTCCGTCCCGCCCAGGTGACAGGATATGCAGGGAAATGCCGCCGGTCAAGCGACCGGTGAGAGTCCTCTGTACCGGCCGGCGGGCTTCAATGATACGCGCGGCGCAAGAAAAAAGCCCTCCCCGCGGGCATCGGGAAGAGCTCGTGTGCTTGGTACCCCGGAGAGGAATTGAACCCCTGTCTGCGGCTCCGGAGGCCGCCGCACTATCCACTGTGCTACCGGGGCACGTGTGCGCTTGCACTATACCCGGGGGCCCGCGGTTGTCAAGCCTTGGTGCGGGCGCGTCGGTCCGCGCACCTGTTGAGCGCAGCAGAGCGGCCACGCACGCGCCGGGCGCTCGGGTGTGCGAACCCTCTTGTCTCAGCCGACCCTGTCTACCGGCGGGGCGCAGGCAAGCCGCCCGCCTCCAGAGCATACCAGCCCTGGCCGGTCACGGGCTGGAGCCGATCATGCGTGGTGGGGGCGCCCGGCGCAGGGAACGGCGGCTTGAATATCCAGGCCGTGCGCAGGTTGTGGACAAGGATTTCGGCGCGGCCGTCGCCGTCGAAGTCCGCGATCCGCACGCCATAGCTCTCGCGAGGAACCACCGGGGCGTGCGGCCACATATGGTCGCGGCGCAGCTGCTCGTCCTGCGCGGCCGTGCGCGGCGAGGTCCCGGCTCGACCTTGAGCCGTGAAGTCCGGGCAGGGGATCTCGAAGGCCTGCTCGCCATGAATGGTCCACGCCGAGGGCCAACCCCAGTCCCGGGCGATCAGGGCGTCCGTGCCGTCCGCGCACCCCTGGGGGTAGATCAGGAACCCCTCGCCGGAGTGCGCCTTGTTCCGGGCCGCCGGGGCCTCGGGCCAGGCCACGGGCGGCATGACGGCATTGTCCAGCCGTCCGTCGGGGCCGCGCACAAACAGAACGACGTTCGTGCGGATGTTGGCGAGGAAGGCGACCCGCAACGGCGCGGGCGCGGGCACGAACCGGCCGGGCGCCACGTGCTGGGGATGCCCGAGTTCCCGGGCCCAGACAACATGCCCGTGCAGGTCGGCCGCATAGGCCATGCGGCTGCCCGCATACACGATCCGCGGCTCGCCCTGCTCGCCGAGCGGCGCGACCTGGAGTTGGTCCACGTGCTCCTCGTCCGGGTCGTAGCCGGACGGATCCAGGCCATCAAGGCGCCAGAGCCGGTGGCCGTCCGCGTCGTAAGCCTCGTAGCCCAGAAGCAGTTCGTCCACGCCGTCGCCATCGATGTCCAGGGCGCGCGGCGAATGTCCGGCGCCCACGATCCCGGTCAGCGTGGCCAGCGGCTTGAGGTCCGCATCGAAAAGCAAAGTCGGGTCGCCGTACCAGTGCGGCGGGTAGCCGCGTTCGGTGTTGCTCACCAACACGCGCCGGCCCCCGGGCCCGCGGTAGGTGCGCACGATTCCGTAGCTGTCGTGGTTCAGGGTCGTCTCGCGCCGGGTCGTTCCGGTCCGGCCATCGAGCAAGAGTAGCCGGTCGCGGTGGATGAGCAGGACTTCGGCGCTTCCGTCCTCGTCGATGTCCTCGCACCATACCTGCTGGTCCGGCACGTGCGTAAAGCATTCCACGGCATCGACATAGGGCTTAGGCTCGCCGTAACGCCAGAGGACGTTGCCGCGCAGGTCCACGGCGGCCAGGCCGCAGTCCGCGCGCCGGGTCCGCCCGCTGGCGTCGTAGGGCGCGTCCCAGAACACAGCGCCGTCGTTGAACAGCCGCGACTGGTAGATCCCCGGCGACTGGAGGCAGAGCAGTTCCAGCTCGCCGTCGCCGTTGACGTCGGCCGGAGAGATCTCGTTCGCGGCGCAACCGTCCAGGTGCAGGGTCCGCACGCATTCGGCGCGCGGGCAATCTGTGGCCATGGGTAAGGGCGATCCTCCTGGTTCCCGACTCGGACACCGCTTCGGGTCGCGTCTGCGTCGGCGTTGATGACAATACTCTGTCCGCAGCCCTCGGGCTTGTCAACGCGAAACGTCATCTGCGCTGGTGGGACGCGTTCTGAGCGACTTGGCGGAGAGGGAAGCAGCGTGTGTGCCGGTTGTGAGGCAAAGGGCGTGCAAGCGGATGAGGCCCACGAACCTCGGGCCGGAGCTTGGCCTGTGTTCGTGTCCGAGGGCTCGCCTGCGCGGCTGGCTTGGCACGGCGGGAACCGCTTCGCGGGCCAACTCGTACCGGGAATCTGCACCTGGGGGCGTTTTTCGGGTTGACGGTCCGCGCGTCAAGACCGAACATGACGGACCTACGAGGAGGCGAGACCACGGTTGTTAAGGGGGAGCCACCCCTCGATCGACATTGAGGCGCGCAGTAGGCCCTCGGGCCTGCGGGGCCGTCCGCGGGGACGGGTCGTATGGGGTCCGCAAGGGCAGGGGGTGCGCAAGCATGGCGAATCGAATGAAGGGCGCGCGCCGTCGGCTGCGCGCGCTGGCCGCGGAACAGGCGGTGCGCACGCGCAGGCCGCCTCGCCCGCGACGGCGGCGGCGCGTGACTGCGCGCGTGCGTGCAGCGTGTACTGTGCGCGGCGCGCACGCGTGGACCTGCACGAGCCGTGCGGGATACATGGGTACGATCTTCGGGCATCCGTTCTACTCCGCGCGATACGCTCCGGGCATGGAGCTCACGCTGCCGTTCGAGGAGCAGCCATTCGCGTGCCTGATCCAGGCCGAGGTGCACGTGGGCGACGACGCGTTCCGCAGCATGGCCGGGGCCCTTCTGGAGCGGCAGATGCGCTTCGCGCTTTGCTGCGGCCTGGAGTGCGAGCGATTGAGCGACCTCATCAACGACCTGCTCGAAGACGGCGCGTTCCACCAGGACGGCCGCACCGCGGTGTGCACCGCGCATGAGGACGAGCCTGTGGCCGACGTGATGGAGTATTTCGCCCTGCCCTCGGGCGTGGCGCCCACGAACCTCTTGCTCACCCTAGGCGGCCAAGCGGCCTTTGAGCAGTCCTACCACACGTTCTCCCAGGTGGCCGAACGCATGCGGCGGGCCCTGACCGTCTGACCGGCCGACGTGGCGGTCGTTCCCGCGAACCGGTGTTGCTCAAACGGAAATGATGATTAGCCCGGGCGGGGCACGAACTGCCCGCACAGCGCGCCGGTGGGCCGGTCCTCGCGCACAACCACCGTGCCGTTGACGACCACGAGGTCGAAGCCCTGCGCGTACTGGTGCGGGTCCTCGAACGTGGCCCGGTCGCGCACGGTTTGGGGATCGAAGAGCACGAGGTCGGCCCATGCGCCCTCCGCGAGCCGGCCCCGGTCCGTGAGGCCCAGCCGCCGGGCGGGCAGCCCGGTCATGCGGCGCACGGCCTCGCCGAGAGAGAAGAGGCTCTCCTCGCGGCAGTACAGGCCCAAGACGCGCGGGAACGTGCCGTAGTGGCGCGGGTGCGGGCGGCCCTTGCCGAATGGGACCTTTTCCCCGTCCGAGGCCACGGCCGTATACGGATGGCCCAGGATGCGGCGTACGTCCTGTTCGCTCATGCTGTGGTACACGCAGTAGGTTGCCTCGGGCCGGGGGTCGGCCGCCACGAGCTCGAGCACGGTCTCGGCCGCATCGGCCAGGCCGCCGCCGCGGCCGCGCGCATGCGTTACCTCGGCGATGGTGCGGGCCTCTACGCCGGAATCGTGCGCGCACGTGGCCACGACCACGTCCGAGAGGTCGTCGCGGTACCTGCCCTCGAGCGCGGCGATGAGCCGGCTGCGGGCCTGCGCGCGCGCCTCTCGGTCGGCCAGACGGGCGCGGATCGCCTCGGTCCCGCCCTCGCAGACCGGGCCGGGCAACAGGAGGAAGATGGACGCCTGGCTCGCGGTATACGGATACGCGTCGTGGGTGACGTCGCGGCCCTGTTGCCGGGCGGCGTCCAGGCGCGCCAGGGTGCGTTCGCTTAGACCCCAGTTGTTGCGGCCCTTGGCCTTGTGGTGGCTGATATGCACGGGCAACCCCGCAGTGGCGCCGATGTGGAGCGCCTCGCCGATGGCCTCCAGGCTGTGGTCCCACTCGTCGCGCATGTGGGTGGCGTAGAACCCGCCGGCCTGTGCGGCCACGGCGGCGAGCGCAATGACCTCATCCGTTTTCGCATAGCTCGCGGGCGCGTACACGAGCCCGGTGGACAGGCCCATGGCCCCGCTCTCCATGGCCCGGCACACCATGCCCTGCATGCGGTCGAGCTCCGCGGCGCCGGGCGCGCGGTCGGCCCAGCCGAGCACCGCCTCGCGCACGGACCCGTGACCCACGAGCAGGGCTATATTGGGCCCGGTGGGGGTGCGCTCGAGCTCCCGGGCGGCCTGGGCCAGGTCCAGGGGCGAGTGCCCGCAGTTGCCGCCCACGGCGAGAGTGACGCCCTGGCGCAGGAAATTGACGAGCGGCCCGGTGTGCACATGGGTGTGCAGGTCGATGAACCCGGGCGCGAGCGCGTGGCCCTGGGCGTCGACGACCGTGCGCGCGTCTTCGGCGATCTGCGCCGCCACGCGCGCGATGCGTCCGTCTCGCACGCCCACCTCGCCGGGGGCGGGCTCCGACCCGTCGCCGGGCACCAGCGCGGCGTTGACGACCTTCAGGTCAAGCAAGGCGCGCTCTCCCTTGTTCAGCGCAGTCGGGAGCCGGCGTCGACAGCTCGGTGGCTCGACGCGCAGGCTCACCTGCTCGGCGTCGAGAACCAGCTCGCCACCGGGATGTCGGTCATGGTGCGAAGCCCCGGGGCCGCCTCCAGGACGCGGGGCAGGGCGTTGACCGCGATCGCGCACGTAGCCACGTCGCCGTTCACCCCGCCCGGGATGGTGGAAGTGAGGTTCGGCTCGCCGCGGATCTCCACGGTGTCCGCGGGATCGGGCTCACCCACCGCCGCGCGGAACACGAGCCGGATCACGGCGCGGCCGCTGCGGAACCCTCGGCCCACCTGCTGGACCCCGGCGGCCCGGCCCTTGGAGATGGTCATGCTCTTGGTGCGGATGCGCTTCTTGGCCACCACCGGACGGACCGCGTCTTCGGTGCGCTCCAGGACCCAGCCCATGCGTGCGGCGATCATGTGCATGGATTCGGTCAGCCCCACGTGGCGCAGGGTCCCTTCGTCTCGACGGCGGCGGAACTCGGCGAGAGTGAGCCCCGCGCCGATCTTGCGCTGGAAGGGCCCGCGCCGGAATGATGCGTCCTGCACGCGGGTGACGGTGACGCGCGTGATCTTCTGGCAGACCGCGGTCAGGCAAATCGGCAAGAGGTCCATCAGGAACCCGGGGTTCACGCCCGTGCCCAGCACGGCCACGCCCGCGGCCTTGGCCGCGCGGTCCAGGCGGCGCGCGAGCCGCGGAGAGGCCTCCCAGGGGTAGGAGAGCTCTTCGCAGGTCGAGACGACCGGCAGGCCCTGGGCCAGGACCCCCTCGATCTGGGGTGCGATGCGCTCCATGTCCGAGACCGTGGTGAGCACCGCCACATGCGGCTTGGCGCCTCGGGCCACGCCGGACAGGCTGTCGTGGACCGCGACGCCCAGATCGCGGCGCAGTCCGCACAGGCGGCCGAGGTCCATGCCCGCCTTGGCCGGATCGGTGTCCACGGCCCCGACGACCTCGATTCCGTCGCGTTCGAGGGCGTAGCGCACGGTCTTCTGTCCCACGGGCCCCAGCCCGATGTGCACGGTGCGAATCTTCGCCATGGCTGCATCTCCCGGTCTTGGCAACATGCTGGTCAGACGACCTCGACCGCGCCACAGGGAGCGGCCGATCGTCGTTCGATACGGGACTAGGATTCCGCCCCGGAGGCCAGGCTTGCGAGCAACTCGTCGAGCTTGCCGATTTGCTCTTCCAGGTCGGCCTTGCGCTCGCGCTCCCGGGCCACGACCTCGGGCTTCGCCTTGGTGAGGAACTGCTCGTTGCGCAGCTTGTTCGCGCTCTTCTGAAGGAACTCGGTCTTCTTGCCGCGTTCCTTTTCCAGGCGGCGCCGCTCCAGGTCCACGTCCATCAGGCCGGACAGGGGCACATAGACCTGGAGCCGGCCCATGACCTCGCTGGCGGCCCCTTCGGGCCGTTCGACGCCCACGCCGAGGGTGACCTCCTTGGCGCCAGCCAGCTCGCACAGGAGCCGCTCATGGCCGGACAGGGTCCGGCGCGCGGACGGGTCCTGGGCGCTGACGATGGTGTCCACCGTAGCCTTGGGCGGGATGCGGAACTTGCTGCGCACGTTGCGCACCGCGCGGATCACGTCCTGGACCAAGGCCATCTCGGCCTCCACGGCTGTGTCGCGGTGTTCCGGGGCCGGCGTGGGCCACGGGGCGCGCACGAGGTCCCGGGCGGCGGGCTGCGCCTTTGCGAGGCCGCGCTTGGGCGCCACCTCGCCGAGCAGGTGCCAGATCTCCTCGCTCACGAACGGGGCGACCGGATGCAAGAGGCGCAACATGGCGTCGAGCACCTGGGCGAGCACGCGGCTGGCCACGCGGGCGTCCTCGCCGCCCGCGCGCAGCCTGGGCTTGACGATCTCCAGGTACCAGTCGCAGGCCTCGTGCCAGGTGAACTCGCGCAAGCCGACCGCCAGGTCGCTGTACTTGAGCTCCTCGAGGGAGGCGGTGGTCGCCTCCACGGCCGCGGACAGGCGCGAGAGGATCCACCGGTCTTCGAACGCGAGGGCCTCGTCCGGGACCGGGGCCTCGCCGCCGGGGGTCTGCGCCAGGCTGATGAGTACGAAACGGCTGGCGTTCCACAGCTTGTTGATGAAGTTGCGGCCCATTTCAAACCGGGTCGGGGACAGGCGAATGTCCTGGCCTTCGGTGGTCAGCGCCGCCAGGGTGAACCGCACGGCGTCCGCGCCGTACTGGTCGATCATCTGCAAGGGGTCGATCCCGTTGCCCAGGGACTTGCTCATCTTGCGGCCCTGATCGTCGAGGATCGTGCCGTGCACGTACACGTCCGAGAAGGGCGCGACCTCCATGAAGTACAGGCCCATCATGACCATGCGCGCGACCCAGAAGTAGATGATGCCCCGGTCGGTGACCAGGACGTCGGTGGGGTAGAAGGTCTCGAGCTGCGGAGTGTCCTCCGGCCAGCCCAGCGTAGAGAAGGGCCACAAGGCCGAGCTGAACCAGGTGTCGAGCACGTCTTCGTCCTGCCGGAGGTGCTTGCCGCCGCACTTGCCGCAGGCCTCGGGGTCCTCGCGGGCCACGGTGATGGCGCCGCAGTCCTCGCAGTACCACACGGGCAACCGGTGGCCCCACCAGATTTGCCGCGAGATGCACCAGTCGCGCACGTTCTCCAGCCACGCGAGGTAGACCTTCTCCCACCGGGCCGGGTGGAAGGCCACGTGCCCGCGCCGTTGGGCGCGGATCGCACGCTCGGCCAGGGGCTTCATGCGCACGAACCACTGCTCGGTCAGGTACGGCTCCACCACGTGGTGGCACCGGTAGCAGTGGCCGACCGCGTGGGTATGGTCTTCCACGCTTTCGAGCAGGTTCAGGTCCTCGAGCTCGCTGACCAAGAGCTCACGGCACCGGAATCGATCCAGGCCCGCGTACTTGCCCGCGGCCTCGGTCATGGTTCCGTCCGAGCCGATGACCGTGATCTCCTCCAGTCCGTGGCGCAGGCCCACCTCGTAGTCGTTGGGGTCGTGGGCCGGGGTGACCTTGACCGCGCCGGTGCCGAAGGCCGGGTCCACGATCCCGTCGGCAATCACGGGGATCTCGCGGTTCATGATGGGCAGCACCGCGGTGGCGCCCACGAGCTTGCGGTAGCGGTCGTCCTCGGGGTGCACGGCCACGGCCGTGTCGCCGAGCATGGTCTCGGGCCGGGTGGTGGCCACGACCAGGCTCTGGCGCCGTCCCTTGACCGGGTAGCGCACGTGCCACAGATGCCCCTCGGTCTCCTCGTGCTCGACCTCGTCGTCGGACAGGGCCGAGTGGCAGCGCGGGCACCAGTTGATCAGGCGCCGCCCGCGGTAAATGAGCTCGTCCTCGTACAGGCGCACGAAGACCTCGCGCACGGCGCGGCTGAGCCCCTCGTCCATGGTGAATCGCTCACGCTCCCAGTCGCAGGAGCTGCCCAGCTTTCGCAGCTGGCGCACGATCGTGCCGCCGTACTGCTCCTTCCAGGCCCATACCCGCTCCAGGAACTTGTCTCGGCCGAGGTCCTCGCGATGCAGATCCTGGCGCACCAGGTCCTTCTCGACCACGTTCTGCGTGGCGATGCCCGCGTGATCCGTGCCCGGCAGCCACAGGGCCTCGCGCCCCTGCATGCGCCGGAACCGAATGAGGACGTCCTGTAAGGTGTTGTTCAGGGCATGGCCCATGTGCAGGATGCCGGTGATGTTGGGCGGGGGGATGACAATGGTGAAGGGCTTGCGTCCGGTGTTCGGCTCGGCGTGGAAGAGGCGGTTTTCCTCCCAATAGGCGTACCAGCGGTCCTCCACGGCCGCCGGGTCGTACTGTCTGGGCAGGGACTTAACGAGGTCGGGATTCTGGCTCATCGTGCCGCTTGTCCTCTCACGAATCCGTCGCGTTTTGCGTCTCATACGAAGGCGCGGGCGCCGCCGCACGGAGCGCAAGAGTATACGCGATGGGCCCGGTTGCGCCAAGGGGGAAGTGCGGGGCCTTCAAGAAGAAACCCCTGCGTTCGCAGGGGTCTCTTCTGCATCCGAACTTGCCGGACGCTCAGGCGGGTGGGAGTCCACGGGCGGCTCTTGCGACTCCACTCGCAGTACGGACTCGCAGGGCCGCAAGTCGCGCGTTTAGCGCCTTCTCGTGCTCTTCTTGCGGGTGGTCTTCTTCCTGGCCGTCCTCTTTGCGGGCTTGCGCTTGGTGGTCTTCTTCCGGGTGGTCTTCTTGGCCTTCTTCTTTGCGGGCTTGCGCTTGGTGGTCTTCTTGGCCTTCTTCTTGCGCGTAGTCTTCTTGGCCTTCCTCTTGGTGGTCTTCTTCGCGGCCTTCTTGCGGGTGGTCTTCTTCTTGGTCCCCTTCCGCTTGGTAGCCGTCTTCTTGGCGGCCTTCTTCTTCTTAGCCATGTCCCCCCCTTTCTTCACAAGAGGTGACTCCCACCGACACAATGCGCCGCCCCTCCCCGTGAAGGGCGCGCGCCACCCGTCATCAATCAGGACTGTGCTTCAGCGAAGGCGTACCTTCCTTTGCGGCGATCGTTCAGCTCGCCCAGCTTGGACTTGTTCCAGTTCTCCACACGCGAGTAGTATCCGACAACGCGCGTGATATGATGCAGGACTTCCGGCTCGCGCTGGCCGGTGAGGATCTCTTCCAGCACCGGCCAATCGGCCGACTCGACCGCTGCGCAGGGCACCACGGTTGAGAGCTTGGACGTGATGTGTTCGACGGCGAACTGGCCTCCCTCCTGCGCGTCATTCGCGCCGATGGACACACCGCGCAACTCCGGGTGCTTCTCGATTGCTTCGTAGAAGGCGTTGATTTCCATGATGCTCCTCCCCGCCGGGCCCGGGATTCCCCTCGTGCTATCGCCTCGGGCCTCTATACAATGTCGTCATTCATCCCACGACGCTGAAGTAGACCTTGTGCGCGGCACACACAGGATGTGGGGTCTGCGCTTCACTCTTCCCCCATGAATAGTGACACTACTTGGCTCTTCTCTCATACTACTCTACGAAACCCGCATAGGCGTTGCAAGAATCCGGGGACCTTTTCTCGGATTTTTCGGTGGGCCGAGCGCATGCGCGCGTACAATCGATGCACGCACCAAAGTGGGCAGCCGGACGCGCGGCGCCTCCGGGAAGCGGAGCCGCCAGGAGCGGTCTACGTGCATGCGACGAACACGGCTTGCATGAGCGAGAGCCCTTGTCGTGAATGAGCGCATCGGACACTTGGACCAGATCGAGCGGGCGATCCGCGCTGGGGATGCGCGCGGCTTGTGGCGGTCGGTCACCGTGGTCGAGGAGACGGACTCTACGAACGAGGACTTGCGCGCCGCCTCCGCGCAGGGCGCTCGTGCGCCGGCGCTGCGCGTGGCCCTGCGCCAGCAAGCGGGACGGGGCACGCAGGGACGGACCTGGCACTCGCCACGGGGCGGGCTGTACCTGAGCGCCTTGGTGCGTACGACGGACGAAGCAGCCGCGTGGGTCGGATTCGCGGGCGCGTGGGCCGTGGCGCGCGGCCTGGAGCAGGCGACCGGCGCGGCCGCGCGGATCAAGTGGCCCAACGATCTGCTCCTGGGCGGCGCCAAGGTGGGCGGCGTGCTGGCCGAGCGCTGGCCTGCGCCTGCCGGAGCGCCGAATACGATCGTCGGGATCGGGCTGAACCTCAACATGGACGCCGCAGACTTTCCCCCGAACCTGGCGGAGGAGGCCACGAGCGTTCGGCTGCACACCGGTCGATCCTGGCCGCTCTCGTGCGTGGCGGGCGCGGTGGCCCGAGCGCTAAGCGACGGCCTGGACTTGGCTTGCACCGATGTGCAGGCATTGCGCACCCAGGTCGAGGCGCGGCTGGCCCGGCGGGGGGAGGATGTGTGCGCGCAACATCCGAGCGGACAGCGCATGCGGGGGCGCGTTCTCGGCTTGGACGGACAAGGCGCCTTGCGCCTGCGCAACGCACAGGGGCGTACGGTGCTTTGCGGCGCCGGCTGGCGGCTGGACTGGGCCCGGGTGCGCCGCGCCGCGCAGCTAGGCGTACTGGCGCTCGTCCTGCTCTCGGGCGCGTTGGCTCCGGCGGACGTCCTGTACCTGGTGGACGGGGAGACCCTGGAGGGCCCGGTCGAGCGCGTGGCCGCGGGGTACCGCATCAAGACGCGCACAGGCACCGTGGTCGTCCCCGAGGCACGCGTGGAGCACTGGGAAGAGCGCCCCGCTCCGGAAGAGGAATATGCGGAGCGCCGCGCGGCCGCGGCCGCCGACGACGTGCAGGCGCAGTTCATGTTGGCCCTGTGGTGCAAGGCCCACGACCTGCCGGACCGCGCGGACGAGCACTTCGCGCGGGTCTTCGCCCTGGAGCCCGACCACGAAGAGGCGCGCCGCGCCGCGGGATACGTGCGTCACGAGGGCGAATGGCTGCCGCGCGAGGAATACATGCGCGAGCAAGGATACCGCCGGTACGGCGGTACCTGGATGCCGGAGGACGAGGCAGAGAGGAAGCTCGCCGAGGACCAGGAGCTCGCGCGCCTGCGCGCCGCGGAACAGGCGGCCTTTGCGCTGATCGACCGCATCGAGCAGCGCCCGTCCGGTCGCGACCTGGGTGCACACGCCCGGCAGCTTGCTCAGCTGGGTTCGGGCGCGGTGGGGCCGCTCACCCGGGCGCTGCACAGCATGGTGCCCGAATTGCGCGCGGTGGCCATCGCCGCACTGGGCGGCATCGCGGACCCGAAGGCGGCGCATGCGCTCGTGGACCGGGTCCCGTATGAGCGCAGCCGTGCGCACTTTCTGGCCCTGGCCGAGGCCGTGACCGCGCATCCGCGCGGGGAGGCGGTTCGCGACCGGCTGTTTCAGAACCTGTTCAACGCGATGCGCGAACAGGCCCGCCTACGAGTCGTCTACCTGATGCGCATGGTTGGGGATCGGGCATTCGTGCCCGCGCTTATCCGCGAGGTGGACCGGACGCCCTTCGCGGACAACCGTCCGCTCGCCGCGGGCGTGAGCGACGAGGACGCCGCCGCGCCGCTCGCCCACGTGCGTCCGGCGGTCGAGGCCCTGGAGGCCCTGACCGGGCAGGACTACGGCAAGGACCGCAAGGCCTGGGAGGCCTGGTGGGCCGAGGCCAAGGACGAGTTTGCATTCCAGAGGAAGCCCCTCGCCGAGGAAGACGAGCCCGGGCCGCTTGCCAAGCTGCTGCAATCCTTGAGCAAGACGACCGCGCCCCGGTCCGACAAGGCGCCTCAGCGCCCGTAGAGCCTGCCCTCGTCGAGCATGGCCAGGTATTGGTCCACGGGCACGTAGTTGGCCACGCTGTTGCCCGTGCCCAGCGCGTACCCGCCCCCGGGCTGGCACACGTCCAGGGTTTCGCGCACCCGGGCGCGCACGGCCTGCTCCGGAGCGCGGCACAGGAAGTCCACGTCGATCCCTCCGAGCAACGCGACGCGGTCGCCGTATTCGGACTTGGCGTCGGTGATCCGCTCGATCGTGTCCTCCCAGGAGTGCAGCGCGTCGACGCGCACGTCCTCGAGCAGGTCGTCCAGGAACAGGCGCCGGTTGCCGCAGGAGTGCAGCACGGTCAGGCGACCGGCCTCGTGGGCCAGGTGGGCGAGGCGCCGGTGGCCGGGCAGCACGAACTCGCGCAGGTCCGCCGGCGAGATCAGGGGCCCGGTCTTGTGCCCCATGTCGTCGGAATGCCACAGGAGCTCGACCCGGTCGCACTGCAGAAAGATGCGGGCGCGCGCTTCGTTCAGGGCCAGCAGGCGCTCGAACGCCGCGCGCACGAGGTCTCGGTTGTCGTACAGGGCGAAGCAGAGGCCCTCGTACCCGAAGAGCTCCACGAGCTCCTCGAAGAAGTGCGCGAGGCCGCTCCCGGCCAGGCACATGCCCTCGGGCAGGTGGCGCAGGGCCGCCTCCAGCATCTCGGTGCGCGCATCCGCGGGCTGCGGCCAGGGATAGCGCTCGAAGTCGTCCCACGAACGGATGGGCCCGAATCCTTCTTCGATCCACTCGCGCCCGCCCGCTCGCGCGGCGGAGGCCGTGTCCTGGACGGTATGCAGAGCGCGGGCGAGCTCGTGGCCTTCGAGCTTTACGCGCACGTAGTCGTAGCCCAGGAACTGCTGAAGCGCGATCAGGCGGCGAACCGCGTAGTCCGGGTCGCCGGGGTCCAGGTGGGCCGTGACGCCGAAGCGCCGGTCGATCTCGTCCTGGACCTCCGGATCCAGGAAGAGCTCCACGAACCACACGCGGTCCGGGGTGCCTTCTCTTCGCAGGTTGCTGAGGAAGCCCGGATAGTCGGGCGTATAGGGCTGGGCGAAACCGCGCAGCTTGCCGGTGGCCACGGATCCTCCCCTCGCGGAGTCGAAAAGCCTTGCAAAGAGTAACCCGATCAAGGCAGGATGTCCAGGGACGCCCGCGCAAGGGCGGGCGCGTTCGCGGAGAAGCCATGGCCGGCGAGCCCAGGTACACCATCCTCGTCTACCTGAAGGAGAGCCAGCGCCCGATTGCGGCGCTCCTGTTCATCCTGCCCATCCTGCTCGTGTACGAGGCAGGCGTGCAGATCATGGCCGCGGGACGCAGTCAGGTGGTCGTCAACACCGCGGACGCGATCCTCAAGCGGGCCCTGGAGGCCCTGGGCATCTACGGGCCGGTGCTCTCGGCCCTGTGCATTGTGGTGACCCTCCTGCTTCTGCAGGGCCTGCGCCAGGCCTCTTGGCGGGTGCACGGGGTCACGTTCCTGGGCATGGTCCTGGAGAGCGTGATCCTGAGTCTGCCCCTGTTCGCGCTCGACCGCGCCGTGCAGTACGCCCTGGGCGGCGGAGCCCAGGGCGCGCTGGCCGCCGGGCAGGCCGGGCTCGGGCTCGTGAGCGCGCTGGTCCTGTCTTTGGGGGCCGGGGTGTACGAGGAATTCCTGTTCCGGCTGGTGCTCTTGGGCGGCCTGCTGGCCGTGCTCGGACGCAAGGACGAGGAAGGCGAGCGCCCGGCCTGGGTGCAGCCCGCGTGCGTGCTGGTGTCGGCGCTTCTGTTTGCGGGCTTTCATCACCTTCCGCCCCTGGGCGACGAGTGGCGGCTGGGCCTGTTCGCGTTCCGTACGGTGGCCGGTGTGTACTTCGCCTGGGTCTATCTCGCGCGCGGCCTGGGCCTGGCGGTGGGCTGCCACGCATGCTACGACGTGCTGGTGGTGGGACTGCGGGTGTGGGGTTGAGGCGCGTGCCTATCGGTGCCTGGGCCAGTCCCAGAACTCGTACCGTGTCTGTGCCCGCTCGATGGGGGCCGCGGCGGGTTCCTCCTCGATGGGGGGCAGGGCTGGCGGCTGGCCGTCCGGCGCGGGCAAGAGGCTCGGCTCCTGCGGCGGGACAGGCGGCGCAGAGGGCGCGTCCCCGAGCTGGCGCAGGTGCGCCTCGGTCCAGCGCTGCCAGGTGCGAAGCCGAGTGCGCAGCCTGGTGCGCCGGGCGACCTCCTGCGGGGTATCGGCCCGGTGCGGGGCCGGGGCGTGGAGGCGCAGCACTTGCTGCCAGTAGCGACGGGCCGAGGCGACATCGCCGTAGACCCGATACAGGATCTCGCCCAGGCGGAAGTACGTGGGCGCGCGCGCGGCCAGCTCTCCGTGCTCTTCGGCGACCTCGATGGCCTTGCCGTAGCTTTGCACGGCCTCGTGCACGGCCTGGAGTCCGGCCTCCTGATCGCGGGCGCGCAGGCGCGCGAACCCCTCGGCCTGGAGGATCTCGCCCCGGGCGTGGTGCAGGATCGGGTCGTCGCCCGCGACCTTGATGGCCTGATCGATCACCTGCCGGGCGGGCTCCCAGTCCTCCAGGCGCGCATAGATGAGCGCGGCGTCATGCATGGCCTCGGTGAATTGCGGGTCGGCCTGCATGGCGCTTCGGTAGTAGCGCAGCGCCTCCTTGAGCGCCCCCTGGCGGGCCAGGTTGCCGGCCGCCAGGTAGTCGATATAGGCCACCCGGCTGTCGGTGGGCCGGTCCGCGGCCTGGGCCCACGTGGCGGCCAGGGCGAACACGAGGCAGGTGCATAGCATGCGCGCGGACATGGTCGCCTCCCGGACGAACGATGCGTCCGTATGGTGTATCGTCTCTCAATGCAGATGTCTGGAGCAAAAGCACGCGCTTTGACCCCCGGGCGCCAAAGCGGTACAATGCTTGCGGAGGCCCGGTATGGCGGATGGCTGGCGGCGGCTCGTGATCGGGCGCAATCCCCGGCGCACGCTGGTGCGCGCGCTGGTGGTGGCAGCGGCTGCGTACGTCTTTTTCGGGTACGTGCTCTTGCCCGCGCGCGTGGAGGGCGCGAGCATGTCACCCAACTACAAGACCGGCGGGCTGACGTTGGTCAACGCCCTGGCCTATGTTCGAAGCGACCCTCAGCGAGGCGACGTGATCGCCATCGAGCTCGCCGGGCGGTCGGTGATGCTGCTCAAGCGCGTGGTCGGCCTGCCGGGCGAGACGGTCTCGTTCCGGCACGGACAGGTGTACGTGGAGGGCAGCCCCTTGGACGAGCCGTATGTCCTGTTTGAGGGCGACTGGAACCTGCCGCCCAAGCGGTGCGGCGAGCGAGAGTACTACGTGGTCGGGGACAACCGTGCGATGCGGTCGTCCGCGCACATTCACGGCCGCGTGGACCGCTCGCGCATAGTGGGAGCGCCTCTCTGGTGAAGCGGACGCTGATTCTGATTCTCGTGATCGCGCTGTGCGTGGGGGCGTACTTCCTCTGGCGCGGGGGGGACGAGCGGCGCATCCGGCGGCGGCTGGACGTCCTGTCGCAGACCGTAAGCAAGCCTCGCGGCAGCCCGGACGCGGCGATGTTCGGCAGGCTGTCGAGCCTGCGCACCCTGTTCACCCAGGATTGTCGGCTGAGCCCCGGAAACCCGATCCCGGACATTCAAAGCCAGGAGGGCCTTGCCCTGGCCTACCGAAGGGCCTACAGCGTCGTGGACTGGGCCGAGGTGGACCTGCGCGACGTGGAGGTGGACGTAGCCGAGAGCCGCGAGCGCGCCACGGTTCGGCTCACCGCGATGCTGGAGTACCAGCGGGGCGCAGAGCCTCAGGCGACCGGTGCTCGAGAGATCGAGATCGACTGGGAAAAGGTCGACGACGAGTGGCGCATTAGCGAAATCGCGGTGGTGGAGGCCGTGCGTTGACTCGCGTCACTGCGCGACGGATTCCCCCACTTCGGACTCGGACAAGGCCGGCGCGGGCCGAAACAGCCCCTGCGCATTGCGGTGGAGGCGCACGAGATACAGCTTGCCGCCGATGTTGACCGCCAGCTGCAGGTCCTCGGCCTCGTCCAGCTGCTTGGCCGCCGCCGCATAGGCGCGGATGTCCGGCACGGGCATGGCGTTGATGGCGCTGATCACCATGCCCGGCCGCAGGCCCGTGGCCTCGCCCCGGCCGCCGGGGATGATGGCCACCACCAGCGCCCCGCGGGGCGCGTCCAGGCCCAGCTGGTCGGCCCATACCTTGGTGAGGTCCATGAGCGCGATGCCCAGGAGCTTCCGGTCCTCAAGCAGGGTGGGCTGGCCGCGCAGCACGAACTCTCGCTCGAAGCGTTGACCGTTGCGCAGCACCTGCACGGAGATCTCCTCGCCCACGGGCTTGCATGCGATCAGGCTGCGCAGGTGCGCGCGGTTGCGCACGCGCACTCCCTCCACGGCCAGAATCAGGTCGCCGGTGTGCAGGTTCGCGTCCGCGGCGGTGCTGTTGCGTTCCACATGCTGGATCTGGGCGCCGTAGATCTCGTCCAGGTCCATGGCCGCCGCGATGGCCGGCCCCACGTCGCGCAGGCCCACGCCCAGCCGTCCGCGCGGGGCGCCCCGGCCCTGCTTCATGGGTTCGAGCACGTTCTTCACGAAGTCGATGGGTGTGGCGAACGCGAGCGGGGTGTAGCTGGTGACCCGGCCCTCCGGTCCGGGCCTGATGAGCGTGGCGCTGTGGGTGATGCCGACCACCTCGCCGTCGAGATTGAGAAGCGGTCCGCCGGAGCTTCCCTCGTACACGGCCGCGTCGGTCTGGATGAAATACTGGTACCCCTCGAACGGGTCGTCGCGGTCTCCGTAGAAGTCGCGTCCGGTGGCCGATACGATGCCCGCGGTGACCGTGTGCTGGAACCCCAGGGGCGACCCGATGGCCAGCACCCAGTCGCCCACCTCGATGGCGTCGCTGTCGCCCAGAGACGCGGCCTTCAGGTCGTCGGCATGGATGCGCAGCATGGCCAGGTCCGTCAGGGGGTCGAAGCTGATCAGCTGCCCCGGCACCCGCCTGCGGTCGGCGAGGTGGACGCGCATCTTCTCCGCGGCGCGCACCACGTGGTAGCTCGTGAGGATGAACCCCTGCTCGTCGATGATGACTCCGCTGCCGCGACTGACCGCGTCGCCGGGCAGGCTGCAGAGGATGTGCACGACCGCGCCCTTGGCCTGGCGCACGACGCTGCGGAACGCGGCCGACCGGGCGCGCAGGTCCTCGGTGCCCTTGGCGGCCAGGTCCTCGCCGGCAACCCCGGGCAGGGCGTACACCAAGGCCAGTGCGAACAGGCATGTCGCGGCGCAAAGGGGTCTCATGCTTCTCTCCTCACAGGTTCGGGGCCAGGATTGCGCAAGCGAGCCGTCCGTGCGTGTGGGTCGGGCCGGCGCGCGGTCCACAAGCTATCTGTCAGTCGTTCCCGTTTCGACCCGCGCCGTGCGCGGCCAGGCCCTGCTCGTACAGGTCGCACAGGGCGTCGACCATGCGCCGCCAGTCGAATCGTTCGCGGCACAGGACACAGCCCGCGGCGGCCATGTCCCGGGCCTCGTCCGGGCGGGTGAGCGTCCGCTCGATGGCGCCGGTGAGCCCGTCGACGTCCTGTGCGCGTACGAGCAGGCCCGTCTCGCCGTCGCGGACCACCTCGCGCGCGCCGTCCACGTCGAAGCTCACTACGGGCCGCTCGGACAGGAGCGCCTGGGGCAGCACGCGCGCCAGGCCCTCGCGCAGGGAGCAGTGGACCACCAGGTCCATGGTTGCCAGGGCCGCGGGAATCTCGTCCCGGGGCACGAGTCCGGCAAAGAGGACCCGGTCCGCGAATCCGCGCTCGCGCACGAGGGCCTCGAACCGGTCGCGCAGCAGACCGTCGCCGACGAGAAACAGGCGCGCGTTGGGGTGGGCCGGCAGGATGCGTTCGAACGCGTCGAACAGGTAGTCGTGGCCCTTGAGCTCGAACAGGCGCGCCACCTTGCCGATGACGTAGTCCTCGGGCGCAAGCCCCCACCGCGCGCGCAGGGCCGCGCGGTCCCAGTCGCGGCGCAGGAAGGGCTCCACCTCCATGCCGCTGTACACGGTGCGGTACTGGTCGGCGCGCCCCACGCCCGCGGCGAGCGCCTGCGCGGTCATGGCATCGGCCACGGATACGATGGCGTGGCAGCGCCGGGCCGCGAACCGCTCGGCGGCCACGTACAGGGCGTGGCTGAGCCTGCTCTGGTACGGGTGGAAGGGCAGGCCGTGGATCGTGTGCGCGACAAAAGGCACGCCTTCGCGCCAGGCCGCCCACCGCCCCAGGACCCCGGCCTTGCTGGAGTGGGTGTGCACAACGTCCGGGCGCAGGTCGCGCACGCGGCCGCGCAGCGCCCGCCAGGCCCGCCAGTCGCCCCGGGGCGCGAGCGCGCGCACGAGGGACGACTCTTCCACGACCATGGCCCCGCGTTCGCGCGCCAGGGGCACCAGCGTGCCCTCCGGCCCGGTGGTGGGGCCGGTCAGGAGCACGACCTCCCAGCCCGGGCGGGCCTGCTGGCCGAGCACGGACAACAGCGTATTCTCCTGGGCGCCGCCCAGGATCATGCGGGTGATCATGTGCACGACGCGCATGGACACTCCTCGCGGCGCGGCAAGGCCCGGCGGGCGGAAAAGCCGGTTCTCGACCGGCCCGAAGCACGCGATTGCAGCCCCCATTCTTCACGCAGCGAACAAATCGTCAAGCAGCGTCGAGGCCGCCGCCGGAGCGGGACGGCTGTGTAGGCGCAAGGCCCATCTGTCTGGAATCGGCGGACCTCAGTCGCGCATGCGCCCGGACAGGAGCACGATGTCGCGCAGCTGCTCGGCGTTGGCGGCCTGTTGCCAGCGTTCCTGGAAGCGCGGCTCCTGGACCACGTGCGCGATGGCCACGAGGGCACGCAGGTGGTACGAACGCTCGTCCGGCGAGCCGATCAGCACGAAGGCGGTATGGACCGGCGGATGAAGCTCGGAGAAGATTGCGCCTTTGCGGCAGCGCACGAGCACGAGCTCGAAGACGCCCGTCCCCTCCACGATGACGTGCGGGATGGCCAGGCCCGGCTGGATCATGGTGCTGGCGTCTCGTTCGCGTTCGAGCAGGAGGTCGCGGATGCGCTCCGGGGACTGCTTCAACCGGTCGCTCAGGGCCTCGCCGATCCTGAAGAACAGATCCGCTGCGCGAATTTCCTCCTTGATGTCCAGGATCGGCGCCTGCCGGACGAGCCGATCAAAGCGGTCCGCTTCGACCTCGTCGCGCTCCAGGCTGATCTGCACGAGTTCGTCTTCCAGGCCGATGCGCTTGATGTGCTTGGAGAGGATGCTCTTCACGAGGTAGGCGACGGCCGCTTCGCGGTCGATCTTCTGCTGGACGTAGACGACGTACCAGACGCTCGCCGCGGCAATGAACCCGGCGGTGGTCAACAGCGGCACGAGCCCCATCTCCGCGATCAGGAAGCCGTACATCACCGTGCAGGCGAGCGGCAGCCACGGGCACAGCGGCATACGGTACGTGGGCCGGTACCCGGTGATGCCGCTCTTGCGCATGACCATGACCGAGATGTTGATGAGCCCCAGGGAGATGAGAAGCATCGTGGACGCGGTCTTGACCAGGTCCTCCACGCTCAGGAATGCGATCACCGCGGCCATCAAACCGCCCGTGACGAGCACAGCCACGTGCGGCGTGCCGAAGCGGGCGTTGGTGCGCGCCAGCGCGCGAGGCAGCAGGCCGTCGTGGCTCATGGCCATGGGCGAACGCGAGGCGGACAGGATGCCTGCGTTCCCCGTGCTCGCATACGCCAAGAACGCCGCGATGCCGACCGCGATCAATCCGATCGAGCCGAGGCTGACGCCGGCCCCTTCGGTGATCGGGCGCAGGCTGCCGCGCAGCACCTCAGCGTCCAGCAGTCCCACGGTGACGAACGCCACGCCGATATACAAGACGTTCACCACGGCAAAGGAGAGGAACATCCCCAGCGGCAGGTTGCGGGCGGGGTTGTCGACCTCCTCGGCCACGTCCACGGCCTTGGTGAGCCCTCCGTAGGAGATGAACACCATGCCCGTGACGGCCATGAAGGCCTCGAAGTCTCCGATGAAGAAGGGCGAGTAGCGCGTGACCTCCAGGTGCGGCAGCCCCGCGCCGATGTACACCGCCAGAATGGCCACGAGGCCGGCGACCAAGAGCCCCTGGAGCCGCCCCGCGTGCTTAGCGCCCACCAGGTTGACCACGGTGAAGAGCACGCACGCGCCGAGGGCCGCGCCCTTGACCGCCCACGCGCCCAGTTCGGGCGCGAAGTACAGGCCCAGCGTGCCGATGCCCACGAGCGCAAACGCGGCCTTCAGCCCGATGGAGCACCAGTTGATGAGGCCTGCGACCGTGCCCATGTAGGCGCCGAGGCTTCGCTCGACCACGAAGTAGCTGCCGGCGCTCTTGGGCATGGCGGTGGCCAGTTCGGCCTGGGCGAGCATGGTGGGGACGTTCAGGATGCCGGCGAGCAGGTAGCAGAGGATCATGGCGGCGCCGACCTTCTCGAAGGCCAGGCCGGGCAACACGAAGAGCCCCGAGCTGATCATCGCGCCCGCGGCGATGGAGAACACGGCGCGGAGCCCGAGCGGCTTGTCCGCCAACGACGAATGCTGGGGCATGGGGTTCCTCTCGCCGGGAGCGCTTGCCGGGGCGCCCGGCAGTCGATCCTTACCGAAACGACACGCTCAGTTCACTGGCAATGCCCAAGTTGCCCGCGCGGTTGCGCGTGCGTACGGCCAGCTGGTTCTCTCCTTTGTGCAGCCGCCAGGTGAACCGATCGGACGACTCCACCCAGGGCTCGTGATCCCGCCGCACGAGGAATGCGTCGAAGTCCGGGGTGTGCGTGTCGAACTGCAAGACGATTTCCTCGGCGCGGCGGCCGTAGCAGGCGACGTAGTGCGTCTGGTTCAGGGTCCAGTACATGTCGTGCGGCCGATAGGTGAAGCGGCTGTACTGCGGCAGCCGCGGGGTGTCGGGCCCCGCCCAGCAGATGTACCCGTCCCAGGGCCAATGGCTCGTGCCCTCGTGCAGGGGCAGGGGCGTGGGCTGGCTCAGCATGTTGTTGCGTGGAATGATGCGGAAGAAGTCGAGGAAGGGGACGAACCCGTCCGCGACCTGAGGGGGAGGCTCGCCGCGATTCTTCGGCGAGGGCTCCGCGAGAATGTCCACGTTCGGCATCCGCGCACAGGAAACGATCAGGGGAATGGGCGCCTGCCCGGGGACGATCTCCACAAGGGCCTGCTTATCCTGGTGGGCGCGAAACAGGGCTTTCGCCTCGCGTACGCTGAGCGGAGCGTGCGTGGCAGGATTGCGAAGATAGCAGTTGTTCCCGGCGTCGATAAAGATCCACTTCCCATAGTCGTTGGACCATACCTCGTTGACCTCGTGACCGCCGCGCCAGTAGGAATTGATCTGCACATGGCGGCACTGGATGCCCAGGGACAGGCAGGCTTGCATGAACACCACGGCGTGATGCAGGCAGAAGTAGCCCTTTCCCTGCAGAATCACATTCGCGTCCCACGGAGGGAAGGGCGGATCGGCCGCGCCGGTGAGGTCCTTGCGCGCGAATTGCTGCGCGGCCCAGTCTTTGAGCAGGAGGATCTTCTCGAACTCGGTCTGCGCCGGCCGGACCACCAAGTCGAGCCGGTAGCGCTCCCGCAGGGCCACAAGCCCGGGCGCGTCGAACGGTTCGTATTCGTAAGGGTAGCTCGTACGCAGAATCTTCTCGTTGTGCGCGTGCAGGATCTCGATGCGCCCCTTCCCGGGCGCGGGAAGGCGGCGGCCCGCCACGCGAAAGGTGACGCCTCTGAGCACAGGGGTCTGGTTCTTAGGCCCCCGGACGAAGTGCACCCGGAACTGAACAAAGGGCCCGGGCAGACGCCGCCACTCGCTGTCCAGGGATTGCCAAACGGTCCAGTCGTTCGGTCCGTACTGGGGACTGTTGCCGCACCGGGCCTCGACGGACAGGCGCGCTCCGTCGGGTACGTCCGCGTCGAGGCACGCGACGGACAGCTCGTCCACAAAGGCGGGCTCGACGATCTGTACGCCTTGAGCACCGAGGTCGGCGCGCAGGTCGATGACCGAGGAGGTGAGCATGCCTTCGGGCAGATGCTGATTCAGGCAAAGCCGGACGTTGTACTCGCCTTCCATGTCCGACTCGACGCCGAGCTGCGACCGCCGCCAGGTCTTGCCCCCGTCCTCGCTCTTGGCGCTGTGGCCGCGGAACCGGTCGCCGGGCGCCATGGCGCCCTCCTGGAAGAATCGGCTTTCACTGAAAAAGACCTTCCAGGGATGGTCCGCGTCTGTCCCGGCAATCACGATGTGGTTTTCGCCGGCCCGCAAGGCCTCCGCGGATGCGGGCAGGTAGAACCATTGCTGGAGCGCGCGCGTGCGATACGCCTCCGGGAAGGCCGCGCGGGGGTCGGCGAACCGGGCTTCGTGTCCGTTGACAAAGACGCGCAAGGGCACGCCCAGCTCCTGGGGCGTCCTTGCGTAGAAAGAGAGGATCGCGGACTCGGCCTCGGCGTTGTCCAACACCAGGGTCTTGCGGATCCTGCACGCGGGGGTGAGGAGGTCGAAGTTCTGCGCGCGCGTGCCATCCGCCTTCACCGCGACTCCGGCCCCGGGGCTGTCGTCTTCGATCAGGTGATGGTCGTCCAGGCGCACGGCCTGTCCATCGTCCGTGAGGGCCAGGGACCGGACCGTGCCCTGCTGATAGAGTGTCGCGGCATCGAACGTCAGGTCTTGGGTAAAGGGCTCGCGCTCCTGGGTTGCGTCCGAGGCCTGGGCGGCCAGCACAGGCACGGACAGCCCTACGCCAGCCAGCGCCCCGCAAATCCATAGTACGGGCAGGTCCAAACCCATCGCAGTGCCCCTCAGCCTGGAATACCCACAAGGACGCCACAGGCCTGACGCACAGTGTCCTTGGCCAGCCGCGACCTTTGCGATCTAGGCGCAAGCGCCGCCGCGTGTGATAACCCTACTTCACAAGACATACGTTACGCCATTTGCATTTGACGCGCAAGCGGGTAACATCGGCGCAGCTCGCAATCCTGATCCTTGTGACCGATAGAGAAAGGGCGCTTCCATGTCTAGGCGAACCGGCCCCAAGATCGTCATGGTAGGCGGGGGTAGCTACAAGTGGTGTCCGCGTCTGCTGAGCGACCTGTTCCACGAGCCGCAGATGGACGGCAGCGAGGTCGTGCTGCTCGACCCCAACCAGGCCGCGGCGGGCGAGGTAGAGGCCGCCGGCCGCACCATGGCCCAGACGCTGGGACGTAGGTTCCGCCTCCGGTCCACCAAGAGCGAGGCGTCCGCATTCCGGGATGCGGACTTCGTACTCATCACGATCAGCACCGGCGACCTGGCGATGATGAAGCACGACATCGAGATTCCGGAACAGTACGGCATCTTCGCCACGGTGGGCGACACCGTGGGCCCGGGCGGGTGGTCGCGGTCGCTTCGCAATGTGCCGGTGTTCGTGCACCTGGCGCGCAAGATCGAGCGGTACAGCCCGAACGCGGTGATCCTCAACTACACGAATCCCATGAGCACCCTGACGTCCGTCATCCACAGGGTATCCGGATTGCGTTGCGTAGGCCTGTGCCATGGTCCGTTCGCGAATCTCGACGTCCTCCAGAGGCTTTTCGGCGTCGAAGAGGAAGATCTGGCCGTCAACTTCGCGGGCGTCAATCACTTCTTCTGGTTTCTGGACTTCACTGTGCGCGGCGAGCCGGGTTACCCGCTTCTGCGCAAGAGATTGCAGAAACAGACCTTGGGAGAGGCCCTGTCCGAGGGAACGCGCGACGGGGCGGGGTGGCATACGCACCATGCCCTGTGCGACGAGCTCTTGCGCGGATACGGGTATCTGCCGTTCGTGGCCGACCGCCATACGTGCGAGTTCTTCCCGCACTACATCACGGGCAAGGTCTCGCGCTTGAGGCAGTGGGGCCTGCAACGCACGTCCGTGAAGGAACGTGAACGCGCGCGAGCCAGGGACCGACGGCGCACCCTGCGCCTCGCCGCCGGAAAGGAAGCGCCGCCGGCCCGTTCGCGCGAGACGGCCGTGGACATCATGAATGCGTTGGCGAACAACAAGCCCTTCTTCGACGTGGTGAACCTGCCCAACACCGGGCAGATCGAGAACCTGCCCCGCGGCGCGGTGGTGGAGACCCTGGGCCGCGTCGACGCTCTGGGATTCCGGGCTCTGAGCGTCGGCTCCATGCCGGAGGTGCTCGCAAACCTGGTGCGCCCGCACTGCCGCGTGCAGGAGCTCACGGTGCAGGCGGCCCTGGAAGGAGACCGCGAGGCGGCGCTTCAGGCCCTGCTGGTCGATCCGCAGTGCGCGCATCTGCCGGCCAAGGACGTACGGAGCATGGGCAAGGAGCTCATGCGGGCCACAGGCGAGTGGCTGCCCCGATTCCAAGCAAGGGGTTCGTGAGGAGCGGCGGAGCGATTCGACCTGGAGTTCAAGGGCATGCCGGAGGGCACGGAGCCGACGTGTTCTACCAGGGCGATGTTCAGGGCAAAGCATGTGGATGGAAAAGGAGGAAGAGCCTTGGGGAGATCGAGCTGAGCCGCGGCAAGAACCTCCTTCGGATGGAGACAGGAGGCTGGACGCGCGAGCCTGTCCGGCACGATCGTGAAGTGAAGTGGCCGAGCAAGGGGGTGCACCTTGTGAAGGCGGGGGTTCAGGGCCCGGTGGGTACGTTTCGAGAGTGGTACGAACGAGAGGCCCTTGAGGATCCGGCTCCATGGACCTTCTAGGGGTAAGCCCGACAGTTCCGAGCGGCGCAAACCAGTTGACGCCGAAGGCCCTGATGGTTACCGTTGGGCATTCCGGCAAAGGGGAGATTCTGAGCACGTATTGGCAAAGGGAGGCCAAGAAGGAGGTCCAACACAATGTTCCGACATGATGCGGTGAAGAAGGTGGCGTGTCTTGTTCTTGTTGGGCTGCTCACTGGCGCGGCGAGTCAAGCCGGTGTGATACATGTAAAGGACCCTGGGGAAGGCAATGACATCGGCCCCAATCTTGAAGCAGCATGGGATCGAGCATCCGAGGGCGACACCATCCTGCTGCCTGCCGGGAAGTTCAGGATTGACGGGACAATCAAATTGTCTCCCTCTGCCAGGCCGAACATCCATCTGAAAGGTGCAGGAGCCGGTCGGGATGGGACCAAGCTCCATCGGAATCACAAGGCGCCGCAGAACATGATACAGTTCTTCAGCAACGGGCCGGGCGTGCAGGTCTCCTCCATCTGCTTCCAGGGGTTTGAACAGAGCAATCGTCTTGAAGGTAAAGGGATCATGTTCATGAACACCGATTTCTACCTTCACGATTGCATGTTCAGCGGGTTCGCACGTGCCGCCGTTACAGTGTCGAATAACACCAAGGGCATGGGGCTCATCAGCAGCAACGTGTTTGTCGACAACCATTATGCAGTGATCGTCAACGGATTCAAGGACAGTTGGCCCCCGATCAGTCCGGGCACAAGCGACTTTCTTTTCATTGAAGATAACTACTTCACCAGGAGTCATCATGCTGTAGCCGGAGGCGAGGGGGCTTTGTATGTATTCCGCCGCAATCTGCTAAAGGAGAGCGGAGGAAGTTGGGCCGTCGATATGCACGGAGGCCGACCGGATTGGTTGGGTTCGTATACCTACTCCACGCGTCTGGCAGAAGTGTATTGGAATACAATATACGGAGGACAGAAGACCGAGCCCTGGGAGATCACTTGCCGGGGAGGCGAAGCGCTCATCTGGGGAAACCGGCTCAAGGGCGATGTGTCCATCCAGCTCAAACCCGATGGGACGTGGCATGGATCCAACTACTGGACAAAGGCACCGGCGGAATGGAAAATGCCGCCCTACCCCGCTCCCTATCAGATTGGATGGGAGAGTGGCAAGAAATACGGCGAGGATCACACGGGGACGGATCCTGAAACCACCGGCGCAGGCGACGTATTTGTGTGGGATAATGAGTTTGAAACCGGAAGCATTGATGTGCTGAGTCCTTACAATGTGCGCGGCAAGGAGTACGACTACATTCAAAAGGACCGGGACTATCATTTTGTCAAGCGTCCCGGCTACGAACCCTACACGTATCCCCATCCGCGCCGCGGCATCTCGGCCGCGGAGTCGGGCCCGCCGGGGACGCGAAGGCGGACCGGCCGGTGACGCACGCAGAGGTCAACGACTCGGAACAGGTGACCCTGGACGGCGCTCCAGGCGCTACTGCTTGATTCGCAGGGTGCGCATCTGCCGGCCAAGGACCTACGGAGCATGGGCAAGGAGCTCATGCGGGCCACAGGCGAGTGGCTGCCGCAGTTCGAATGGGAGGCGGACGATGCACTACGGCAAGACGGAAGTCGTGGTGTGCACGGACGCAGCCGACCTGGGCCGCCGGGCCGCGTCGGCGGTGGGCGACGCGCTGCGGGGCCTGCTTGACCGAGAGGAAGAGGTCCGCATGATCCTGGCGGCCGGCGAGAGCCAGACTACGTTTGTGGATGCTCTGGCCGAACAGGAAAAAATCGCCTGAGACCGGGTGGTCTGCTTTAACATGGACGACTTCTGGCGGCCGGATCTGCCCGCGGAGTTCACCTGTGCGCATCCACTCGAGCACCAGCTCTACAGCAAGATCCGTCCGCGCCGCACGGAGGCGATCCGCTTCGACGCGCCGGACGCCCAGGCCGAGGCCGATAGGTTCGCGGCGCGTCTGGCCGCGGCCGAGCCCGTTTACGTCCTTTACCAGGGTGTCGGCACGTCGGGCCATCTCGCGTTCAACGAGCCGGGCGCCACGGGCTTTTGCACGTCCGTGCGGGCCGAAGTCGCGCGGCTCTGCGAAACGTCCAAGCAGCAGCTCGCAAACGATCCGAACTTCCGCGGCCTGGGGTATGTCCCGGACCAGGGCATCCCCCTGACGATCCCGGCCATGCTGCAGGCCCGGTTCGTGTTCACCATGGTCCCGCTCGCGCTCAAGCGGCCGATTATGGAACGCCTGTTCGCGACCGAAGCCCCGACCCCGCAGTTGCCCGCCTCCATCCTGCGCGAGCATGAAGGGATGCTCTTCCTGGACAGGGACTCCTGTCCGGAGCAGCGCCGGACTTCCGCGGCACAGTGAGCCGACCCGGAACGGAAGCGCGCGAACTCCGTGCGCGATTGGGCGCGTTCACAATGCGCCGCGGACGCAGATGAGAACCGGCGCAACGTCACCTCGCACCACGGCGACCGCGGGATGAACCGCGGGCCGCTTGACAGTGAGACCTGTGCCGACTGTAATTCTATGTGGCAGGCCTCCAGCTCACGAGTCCCGAGTGGGGCGCGGTATGGTGAAGAAGTCCTCCAAACGATCGAAGCTCCGCAAGATTCTGGTGTTTCTTGTCAGCCTCGCACTGTCACTCGTGGCCGCGGAGATCGTTCTGCGTCTTGTCTGGCCCCTCAGGCTCCCGGTCATCGGGTACCGAGACAGTGCCAACGCCAAGCGATATGGGTACGGCTTTGCGCCGAGCGAGCCGATCGTCGCGCGAGACCCGGATACGGGAGAAGTCTATGTGACGCTCGCCAACAACCATGGATGGCGCGACAGAGACCGCCGGTTCGACAACCCCGACGGGGCATTTCGCATTGTCATTCTGGGCGATTCCAACACCTTCGGCCAGACTGTGGCGCTGGACCAGACCTATCCACCGCTGTTGGAGGGCCGGCTGCAGAAGGCGGGATATAATGTCGAGGTGATCCCGATCGCCCTCGGGGCCTGGGACACGACGCAGGAGCTGGAGGCTCTGCGGCTGGAAGGCATCCGGTACCAGCCCGACCTGGTCATTCTTCAGTTTTCGCTCAACGACATCCGCGACAATGTGCCCGCACTGCGTGGAATCTGCACCGCGCCCTTCTACTATACGCTCGACGAGTCCGGACGCCTTGTGCGCCACAGACGGCCGTCCTCGGACAAGGGCGATGGCGCGGAACGCATGTTGAAGCGCATCACCATGCAGTCCGAACTGCTGAAGCGCATGTACTGGT
>CAZOBJ010000002.1:61241-74901 GCA_964577825.1 uncultured Planctomycetales bacterium | reverse complement strand
GGGATATCGTCAACGTCCACCGGATGCCTCCAGCGTTTTCAGACAAAGCCTAGGCGCTCGCGGCCTGGGGCTCTTGCGCGGGCTCGGCCTCGGTCCGGGGCTCGGCCGGGGCCGCGGTGATGACAAGCTCCCCGCCGCGCGCGTCCACGCGTACGGGCCGGCCCTCGGGCAGGTCGCCAGCGAGCACCTTCTTGGCGATCGGGTTCTGGAGTCGGTGCTGAATGACCCGCGCCACGGGCCGCGCGCCGTAGTTGGGGTCGTACCCCTCGCGCGCGAGGAGCGCGACCGCCGCGTCGGTGACCTCGAGCGTACGCTTGTGCTCGGCCAACAGGGCCTCCAGGCCCTTGAGCTGGATGCGCACGATGCGGCGGATGTCCTCCGGACCGAGCCGGTGGAAGATGATCGTCTCGTCGATCCGGTTGAGGAACTCCGGCGAGAAGTGCGCGCGCAACGCGTCGAGCACCTGGCCGCGCACCTTCGGGTCGTCGAGGTCCGCGGCCTCTATCAGGAACCGGCTGCCCACGTTCGAGGTCATGATCACGATCGTGTTGCGGAAGTCCACCGTGCGGCCGTGGCCGTCGGTGAGCCGCCCGTCGTCCAGGAGTTGGAGCAGGGTGTTGAACACCTCGGGGTGGGCCTTTTCGATCTCGTCGAACAGGACCACGCTGTACGGGCGGCGCCGCACCGCCTCGGTGAGCTGGCCGCCCTCCTCGTAGCCCACGTACCCGGGCGGCGCGCCGATCAGGCGGCTGACGGTGTGCTTCTCCTGGTACTCGCCCATGTCGATGCGCACCATGTTGTGCTCGTCGTCGAACAGGAACTGCGCCAGGCTGCGGGCGACCTCGGTCTTGCCCACGCCCGTGGGCCCGAGGAAGATGAACTTGCCCAGCGGGCGGTCGGGGTCCTGGAGTCCCGCCCGGCCGCGGCGCACCGCGTCGGCGACCGCGGTCACGGCCTGGTCCTGGCCGACCACGCGCTCGTGGATGCGCTCCTCGATGTGCAGGAGCTTGCTCATCTCGCTCTCGAGCATGCGGCTGACGGGGATGCCGGTCCAGCGGCTGACGATGTCGGCGATGTCCTCGGCGGCGACCTCTTCCTTGAGCAGGGCGCGGTCCTTCTGCAGGTCCTGGAGGCGGGCGTTCTCGATCTCGAGCTCGCGCTGGAGCTCCGGGATGCGCCCGTGGCGCAGCTCGGCCACGCGGTCGAGCTCGGCGCGGCGCTCGGCCTGCTCGGCCTCGGTCTTGGCCTGGTCGATCTCCTCCTTGATGCGCCGCAGGGCGCCGATGGCCTCCTTCTCCGCGCGCCACCGCGCGGAGAGCGCGTCGATCTCTTCGCCCAGCTCGGCGACCTGGCGGTCCAGGCCCTCGCGGCGCTCGCGCGCGGGCTGGTCGGTCTCCTTCTTGAGCGCGGTGCGCTCGATCTCGAGCTGGGTCTTGCGCCGGGTGAGCTGGTCGAGCTCCTGGGGCATGGAGTCGATCTCGATGCGCAGCGCGCTGCACGCCTCGTCCACGAGGTCGATGGCCTTGTCCGGCAGGAATCGGTCGCTGATGTAGCGGTGACTGAGCTGCGCCGCGGCCAACAGCGCGCTGTCCTGGATGCGCACGCCGTGGTGGACCTCGTACCGCTCCTTGAGCCCGCGCAGGATGGCGATGGTGCTCTCTACGCTGGGTTCGTCCACGTACACGGGCTGGAACCGCCGTTCGAGCGCGGCGTCCTTTTCCACGCGCTTGCGGTATTCGTCCAGGGTGGTGGCGCCCACGCAGCGCAGGTCGCCGCGCGCCAGGGCGGGCTTGAGCATGTTCGCCGCGTCCGCGGCGCCCTCGGCCGCGCCCGCGCCCACGATGGTGTGCAGCTCGTCGATGAAGAGCACCACCTCGCCCGCGGCCTCGGTGACCTCGCGCAGCACGGCCTTGAGCCGGTCCTCGAACTCGCCGCGGTACTTGGCCCCGGCGATGAGCGCGCCGATGTCCAGGGCCACCACCCGCTTGTCCTTCAGGCCCTCGGGCACGTCGCCTTCCACGATCCGGCGGGCCAGGCCCTCCACGATGGCGGTCTTGCCCGTGCCCGGCTCGCCGATGAGCACCGGGTTGTTCTTGGTGCGGCGGCTGAGGACCTGCATGACCCGGCGGATCTCCACGTCCCGGCCGATGACCGGGTCGAGCTTGCCGCGGCGGGCGAGATCGGTGAGGTCGCGCCCGTAGCGCTGGAGGGCCTGGTACTTGTCCTCCGGGTTCGCGTCGGTGACCCGCTGGCCGCCGCGCACCTGGGTGAGGGCCTGGTAGACCCCGTCCGCGGTCACGCCCTGGGCGGAGAGGATCCGCCCGGCCTCGGTCTGGTCCGCGGCCGCGAGCGCGATCAACAGGTGCTCGGTGGACAGGTACTCGTCCTGGAGGCGGCGGGCCTCCTCCCAGGCCTTCTCCAGGGTCTCGCCCAGGGCCTTGGCCATGTACTGGCCCGCGGGCGCGCCCTCCACCTTGGGCAGGCGTTCCAGCGCGGACTCGACCTCCTGGGCGATGAGCGTGGGCTCGGCCCCGAGCTTCTTGAGCACGGGCGCGACCACGCCCTCCTCCTGTTCGAGCAGGGCGGCCAACAGATGCAGCGGCCCGATCTCCTGGTGGTTGCGTTGCCCGGCCAGGTCCTGGGCCGCGGCCAGGGCTTCCTGGGTCTTGACGGTCAGTTTGTCCATGCGCATCGTGTATGGTCCCTCTTCGTGTTCCTGCACGTCTCCAAAACGGCGTTCCGGGTCCGCGGTCGAGCCCTCGCGCAGATGTCGGCCAAGCGCACGAGACCGCGTCCCGAACCGGTCTTCCAAGTAAGCAACCCTTGTTCCATTCCCAAGCATGCATTAGGCCATGAAAGACAAGGAGTTATGAATGGCATCAGCATCAGTGACCATGTCAGAATGACAGGATATCTGTAACTGGGTCAGTTTGGCGTTGGCGCAGGCGTTGGGTCATTCCGACAGGGACGGGCGCAGGCGGCCCGGACCGCGCCCGCGTGGAAGGCCTTGCCTGAGCGCGAGTTATGAGGTCTGGCCGCACGGCACGACAGTTGCACCCATGTATGCAGCGGGTTCGGTGCGCGTGGCCTGACAGACAGGACGGAGGCCGGGCGCACCGGCCGCGATGTGCATGAGGGAGGAAGCGCAGCGATGCCGATGGGCTTGTTTACGCTGTTCGATCCGGTCTACTGGTTGTTCCTGGGACCGGCCATCCTGTTCACGATTTATGCGCAGTTCAAGGTGAAGGCCGCGTACGGCCACTACAGCCGCGTGGCCAACAGCGCCGGGCTCACCGGCGCCCAGGCCGCGCGCGAGATGCTGCGCCGCGAGGGGCTCAACGACGTACAGGTCGAGGAGACCCAGGGCTGGCTCTCCGACCACTACGACCCGCGCGACCGGACGCTGCGGCTCTCGCCCGGGGTGTACCGCAGCCCCAGCGTGGCCGCGGTGGGCATCGCGTGCCACGAGGCCGGGCACGCCCTACAGCACGCCCATGCCTATGCGTTCCTGGGCCTGCGCAACGCCCTGGTGCCCGTGGCGGGCATCGGCAGCTGGCTGGCGTGGCCGATCATCATCGGGGGCATCCTGTTCGGGTCCCTGGGCCTGGCCAAGGTGGGGCTCGTGCTGTTCGCGGCGATCGTGGCCTTCCAGTTCATCACCCTGCCCGTGGAGTACAACGCCTCCAGCCGGGCCAAGGACGCGCTCGTGCGCAACGGGGTGCTGTCCCGGGCCGAGGAGGTGGACGGCGCGAGCAAGGTGCTAAACGCCGCGGCGCTCACCTATGTGGCCGCCACCCTGGCCGCGCTCGCGCAGCTCTTGTACTGGGCGCTGCGCCTGGGAATGCTCGGCGGCGACGAGTAGCGCGCCGCTTGTCAACCGAACGATCGGCTGCCCGGGGCCGGCCAATCTCAGGTCGGCCCCGTTTGCATGACCGCGCGTGGCGCTAGGCCTGGTCGGGCAGCCGGTCGGCGAAGAGCGCCCGCTCCGCGTCCACGGTCCACGACCCGCCGGGCCCCAGGGCCGCGTGCGCGGCCGGGCAGGACCGGGCGAGGTCGGCGAGCGGCTGGAGCCCCAGGTCCGCAAGGTGCGGGAAGAGCACGATCTTGCCCGGGTAGGTGCCTTGCTTGACGCACTGCATGCCCTGCCAGGCCTGGTACACGTCCCCGAGCGCGGCGAGGCTGAAGTTCGTGTTCATCTCGTCCGCCTCGGTCTTGCGCAGGGTCTCGCGGATGTCCTCGAGCCGGGACCCGGACGAGCCCACGCACCGCACGTGCTTGTCCGCGAACAAGGACAGGGGCAGGCGCGCGAGGGTGCCGGGCTTGACCCCGGCGAATACATTGAGCATCGCGCCCGGGGCGAGGTGCGCGGCGGACTGCTCCACTACGCTGGCCGCCGGGGCCATGATCACGATGTCGTCGAATCCCTGGGGCGCGAACGCGCGCACCTCGGCGTCGAAGTCCCCGGCCTCGGCCGGGTTGCGGATGACGAGCTCCACCCCGCGCTCGCCTGCGGCCTGCGCGTACCGGGCGGCAAGGGCCGCGTTGCGCTCGTCGGAGAGGTCGGTGCACAACAGCTTCGCCGGCGGGTCGCCCGCTTCCAGGGCGCGCTGCACGTGCATCTGGCCCATGGGGCCCGCGGCGCCCACCATCCAGGCCGCGCCCCCGGGCGCGAGGTCCTGGCGCGTGTTCGCGCAGTAGGCCTCGGCCACCGGGCCGCCCCGCGCGCCCACGTGCCGGGTGGCGTGGTAATGGACCCGGCCCACGTCCACGGGCGCCTCGGGCGGCTCGCCCAAGAGGCACAGGACCCCGCCCGCGGCGAGCGCTTCGTCGCAGGCGCGCGCGAGGTTTTCGTCCGGCGCGCCCAGGAGCAGAATGTCGTCGAACCCCTGCCCGTCCGTGTGCCGGTCCTTGGCTCGGGCGACCGCGTCCGGGTTGGCCCCACCGTCCAGGACCGGAGCAAGGTCCGCGGGCGCGTTGTGCACCTTTGCATCGCCCAGGGCCGCGATCAGGCTCGGTCCGCCCTGTGGGAAGACCCCGGCCAGGTCCGCGGGCTGTGCGCCCGGCGCGGCCACGACGAGCATCCGTCCGCCGGCGGCCGTGTGCGTGCGCTGCGGAATCCGGTACGCAGCCTCCACGCAGGTGTACGGCTCCACGAGCGCGGCCTGGGCGTACCCCGTGCTCGGCTGCAGGGGCAAGAGATAACAGCCCTCGTCCCCGTCCAACAGCCACGGCCCGGCGTAGGTGTACTGGGCCAGGGCCCCGCGCTGCACATAGCCGTAGGCCTTCTGCTCGCCGTTTACGTACACGTCGGCCTGCACGAGATATCGCTCGCCGACTCGGAACCGTTCGCGCCAGTCCCGGCCCACGGCCACCACGGTCAGGCTCGGCTCGTGCCCGGGCACGGTGGGATCGCTCTCCAGGTCGCGGCCGCGGATGCGCGGGTGCTCGGGCCCGGCCCAGATGAGCTTGGTGTCCGAGAAGCACAGCCCGATCGCGTCCACGCGCAAGAGCACCTCGTCGTCGCGCGGCGGGCGCAGGGGCAGGCGCACGGGCTTGCCGGCGCGGCCCAGGTGCTCGATGCCCGCGCCGAACAGGTCCCAGGACAGGTACGACGAGGGCAGGGGCGCGTCGGCGGCCTTGTACTGCTCGATCTTGTCGGCCATGGGGGTCTCCTTGGCTGGGTGCGTTGCGGATGGTCGTCCTTGGGCCGGCCGCCGGACTAGGTGGCCTCGATCGCCAGGGAACGCGGGGCCGGGAGCACGGACACCTGGTCCACGAATGCGCGCACGCGAGAGCGCAGATCCTCGGACCAGCGCACCGCGTAGAAGTTGTGGTTCGCGCCGGGCACCGCCTCGAACCGCGTGGGCACGCCCTGCGCGGTGCAGAAGGCCTGATAGTGCTCGCGGGCCTGCGCGCCTTCCGGATCGGCCCCACCGTACACGAACAGCACCGGCGCGCGCAACCGGGCAAACGCCGCCATCAGGTCGTGGGCCGAGTCGCGCAGGCGGCGCAGGTCCGGGGCCTCCGCGAGCGCGCCGCCCACGGTGCGGCCCACCCCGCGCAGGCTCACCTCGCCGCGCAGGAGCCGCCGCCACGTGCGCAGGCTCAGGGCCTTGCGCGCGTACCCGGCCAGGTATCCCGCGGCCTTGCGCCGGGCCTGGCGGGCCGTGGGCGGGGCGAAGGGCAGAGTGGACAGGCACACCACGCCCCCCGTGCGGTCCGGGCGCTGTGCGGCCGCGCCGATGGCCACGTTGCCGCCCGAGCACAGGCCCACGAACGTGACCCGCGCCAGGCCCGTGCGCGCGCACAGAAAGTCCGCGGCCGCGTGCGTGTCCGCGATCATGTGGTCCAGGCTCGTGGCGCGCGCGGCCCCGTCGCTCGTGCCGCGGCCGGACAGGTCGAAGCGAAGCGCGGCCACGTCCCGGGCGGCGAGCTCCCGGCCCAGGGTCACGAACAGCCGGTGCGGCCCGGTGCGCGTGGCCGCCCATCCGTGGATCGTGACGACCGCGCCGTGCGCGGGCCCCTGCTCGGGCAGGGCCAGGGTGCCGCGAAGCGTGAGCCCGTCGCGCGCGAACGCGACGTCCTCTTCGCCCACCCCGGGCAGTCCGCTGGACACGGGCATCGTCGCGTCCCCCTCTGGTCCTGCCCGCGGCCGGGCGCGGGCTTGGGAGCGGACCGGCTGCGAACGGGCGCGGCCGGGCCTAGGGCTCCTCATAGCCGCTCGGGGGCAGGACGGGGCCGTCGGTAGACTCGTCGTCCGGGGCCTCGTCCTCCTCGCCGTCTTCGGACTCGGCGCCTTCCTCCTGGAGCCCTTCCTCGACCTGGCGGCGCAGCCGTTCGAGCATGGCCTCCGCCTCCTCGGGGGTGGGCGGGTGCACGTCGCTGCGGTCGGCCCAGTCGGACAGGGCGCCCGTGACCGCGAGCACGGCGCTGCCGGAGTAGGAGCTCTGCACCGCGGTGCTGAGCACGGGCACGTCTCCGCTTCCCGCGAACACGATCAGGATGGCGCACAACAGCACGGCCTTGATGGCGCCGAACACCGCGCCGCTGAGGGTGTCGGCGCCGGTGACGCGGTGTTCCTTGCGAAAGAGGAGGTTGACCGCCAGGAGCCCCAGGCGCATCAGGGTCGCGGCGGCCACGAACAGGACGAGGTCCGCGAGGAAGCGCGCCACGGACGGCTGGGCCACCCATTGGCCCAGAACCTGGGCGGCGACCTCCCCGGCGAGCATGGTCGCGGCCAGGCCCGCGGCCAGGCACAGGAGCCCGGCGAACTGGGTGAAGAACCCGCTCATGAGCCCGGCGATCAGCCCCAGGACAATGGCTCCCAGGGTCGCTGCGTCCACCCAATTCAGTTGCACCACGGTGGTCGACTCTTCCATCTTGTGTCCTGTCCGCCCGGGGTCAGTAGTCCACGCGGACGAGGTGCAGGCCGTGGGGCGGGGCCGTGGGCCCGGCCGCGGTGCGGTCCCGGGCCGCGAGCACCTGCGCGATCCACTCCGGGGGCCGGGCGCCCCGGCCCACCTCCAGGAGCGTACCCACTACGCAGCGGACCATTTTATGCAGAAACCCGTTGCCCGCAATCGCGAAGGTGAGCCGCCGCCCCGCGCGGGACCAGGTTGCGCAGTGCACGGTGCGCACGTTCTCCTCGCCCGCGCGGCCCGCGTCGGCCAGGCTCGTGAAGTCGTGCGTGCCCACGAGGAGCTCTGCGGCCTTCTCCAGCGCGTCCGTATCCAGGGGCCAGGAGACCCACCACACCCGGTGGCGGTCCAGGACCGGCCGGGTGCGCGCGTTCTCGACGAGATAGTGGTACAATTTCGCGCGGGCGTGGAACCGCGCGTGGAAATCATCGGCCGCGTCCTCGGAGCTTCGCACCGAGATGTCGCGGGGCAGGTGGGCGTTGAGCGCCCGGGCGAACTGCGCGCCCGGAATGGCCGACGCGGTATGGAAGTGCGCCACCTGGCCCATGGCATGCACGCCGCTGTCCGTGCGGCTGGCGCCGTGCACGCGCGCTCGCTCCCCGGTCAGGTCCGCGACGGCCTGCTCGAGGCGCGCCTGCACGCTGGGACAGTGCGGCTGGACCTGCCACCCGCAGTAGGCCGTGCCGTCGTACTCGATCACCAGCTTGATCGTGCGCACCGCCGCCCCCCTTGCCGTTCGGGCGCGCGCATGGTAGCGCCGGGCGGGGCGGGTGTCAATCGGCCGCGCAGCGCGCCTGCGGGGCGCCGAAAGCCCTTGACAGGTCTTGCCGTGCAATTAGAATGCGGATACGGAAGAGGCGCGCAGGTCGCAGGATGCGCGGGTGCGTAGAGCGCTCGCGCCGCGGATGCGCGCGTCAGGACGTCGCCGGCGGGATGCCGCCCGTGGAGGCCGGCATCCCGTTCCCTTTCAGGGCCGGGCCCACGGGCGATGCCGGCCGAACGCGATATACAGGCTACAGACGCCAGAGGACACCGATGGACGTGCAGGTCGAAGACGTTGCGCCGTGCCGCAAGCGCCTGTCCGTGGAGATGGACCCGGGCGAGGTGGACGCCGCGTTCGAAGAGTCGTTCCGCGAGGTGAGCACCGTGGCGCAGGTGCCCGGGTTTCGTCGCGGCCGGGTGCCGCGCAGGGTGCTCGAGCGCCGGTTCCTGGGCGCGGTGCGCGACGAGGTGCGCGACCGGCTGTTCCGCCGCGGCCTGGCCGAGGCGGTGCAGAAGCAGTCCCTCTCGCCACTGGGCATGCCCCGGATGGACGAGCGAGAAATCGCGTGCGAGCGGGGCGAGCCGTTCCGGTTCAGCGCGGAGCTGGACGTGCGCCCCGAGTTCGAGTTGAGCGACTACAAGGGCCTGGAGCTCACCGAGCGCGTGGTGCCGGTGGCCGACGAGGAGGTGCAGGCGCGCCTGGACGAGCTGCGCGAGCGGTTCGCCGACCACGTGCCCGTGGACGAGCCGGCCCAGGAGGGCGACCTCGTCGAGGGCGAGGTGGCGCTGCGCGTAGGCGAGGAGGAGCTCTTCCACGAGGAGGAGCGCGCCCTGCGCGTGGAAGGGACCACCCTGTTCGGCATGGAGGCGGGCGACCTCGTCAAGGCGCTGGGCGGCGTCAAGCCGGGCGAGACGCGTACCATGGAGTTCCCCCTGTCCGACGACCACCCGCGCGAGGACCTGCGCGGCAAGCCGGCCACGGCCACGGTGTCCGTGGCGCGGGTCCTGCGCACCCGGGTCCCGGACGCGGACGACGCGTTCGCCAAGCGCCTGGGCGTGGCGGACGCGGCGGCCCTGCGCGAACGGCTGCGCGAGTCCCTCGAATCCGAGCGGCGCCAGTCCGCGCGCGAGGACCTGGAGCGCCAGATGCTCGACAAGCTTTTGGAGGCGAACACGTTCGAGGTGCCCCAGGCGCTCGTCGACCGGCAGGCCGAGGCGAGCCTCTCGCGCCACCAGGCCGAGCTCGCGCGGCTGGGCATGCCCACCCAGGTCTTGGAGGAGCGCCGCGATGAGCTTGCGTCCGCCAGCCGCGAGGGCGCACAGCGGTCGATCCGCCGGATGATCCTGTTCGACGCGGTCGCGGACAAGGAGGGCGTGGAGGTCACCGACCAGGAGGTGCAGAGCCAGGTGGCCCGGCTCGCCCAGCATTACCGCACCACGCCCGCGAAGATGGCCAAGCGCATCGAGGAACAGGACGGCATGGAGGCCGTGCGCCGGGAGATCCGCGATATGAAGGTCACCGAGCTCGTGCTCGGGGCCGCGCAGATCCGGCGCGAAGAGGCCCCCGCCGAGACCGACGAAGAGCCCGAGGCCGCCCCGGCCCGGGAGCCGAAGAAGCGGCGCCGTTCCAAGAAGCGGTCAAAGGACGCGAAGAAACAGGACGAAAAGAAGGAGAGCTAGACGTACACAGCGCCCGGGCCGGGCGCGCAGCCGCAGGATCCGCCCGGGACGCGCGATAAGGAGACTTGCATGAGCCCGCTCATTCCCTTCGTCGTGGAGCGCACCGCGCGCGGCGAGCGCAGCTACGACATCTACAGCCGCCTGCTCAAGGACCGGATCATCTTCATCGGGGGGCCGGTCAGCGACGACGTGGCCAACACGGTCATCGCCCAGATGCTGTTCTGCAACCTGGAGAAGAAGGAGGCCGAGATCAGCATCTACCTGAACACCCCGGGCGGCAGCATCACCGCGGGCCTGGCCATCTACGACACCATGCAGTACCTGCCCAACCCGATCGCCACCTACTGCATCGGGCAGTGCTCGAGCATGGGCGCGGTGCTGTTGACCGCGGGCACCAAGGGCCACCGGTACGCCCTGCCCAACAGCCGGATCATGCTCCACCAGCCCTGGGGCGGGACCGAGGGCTCGGCCTCGGACATCCACATCCAGGCCAAGGAGATCGACCGGCTCAAGAAGCGCATCAACGAGATCGTGGCCCACCATTCGGGCCAGCCCGAGGACCGCATCGCCAAGGACGCGGACCGGGACTTCTTCATGGGCCCGGAGGAGGCCAAGGAATACGGGCTCATCGACACCGTGCTCGAGACCGTGCCCACGCCGCCGAGCGAGGGCGACAAGGACTCCTGAGCGCGGCGCGGCCGTGCCGCTGAGCGGAGGACGATCATGGCCAAGGGCAGCCGGACACCGAATAAGGGCGGCCAGGGCGGGCGCACCCAGGAGCGGTGCACCTTCTGCGGGCGCTCCTACGACGTGGTCAAGCGCCTGATCGCGGGCCAGGAAGGCGTGTACATCTGCAACGACTGCGTGACCCTGTGCAACTCCATCCTGGAGCAGGAGGACCTGCGCGAGGCCGAGCAGGAGCTCAAGGCCGAAGAGGTGCCCACGCCCGCCAAGATCAAGAAGGACCTGGACGCGTACGTGATCGGCCAGGAGCGGGCCAAGCGCATCCTGGCCGTGGCCGTGCACAACCACTACAAGCGGCTCCACTCGGCCCTGAGCGCCAGCGACGTGGAGCTGGACAAGTCCAACGTCCTGCTCATCGGGCCGTCCGGGTGTGGCAAGACCCTGATGGCCCGCGTGCTGGCCAAGACCGTGGGCGTGCCCTTCGCCATCGCGGACGCCACGACGCTGACCGAGGCCGGATACGTGGGCGAGGACGTGGAGAACATCCTGCTGCGGCTCATCCAGGCCGCGGACGGGGACGTGAAGCGCGCCGAGCGGGGCATCATCTACGTGGACGAGATCGACAAGATCGGCAAGCGCACTCAAAACGTGTCCATCACCCGCGACGTGTCCGGCGAGGGTGTGCAGCAGGCATTGTTGAAGATGCTCGAGGGCACGGTGTGCAACGTGCCCCCGCAGGGCGGGCGCAAGCACCCCGAGCAGCGCTACATCCAGATCGACACCTCGCACATCCTGTTCATCTGCGGCGGGGGGTTCGACGGCATCGACGAGATCGTGGCCCGCCGGGTGGGCGGCAAGTCCATCGGGTTCCACCGCGAGGACGTCACCCAAGAGGAGGAGCTCTCGCGCCTGCTCGCCCAGGTGGATACCGACGACCTGCTCGAGTTCGGCATGATCCCGGAGTTCATCGGCCGCGTGCCGGTGATGGCTTCCATCGATCCCCTGGACGAGGACGCCCTGGTGCGGGTGCTGCTCGAACCGCGCAACGCGCTCGTGCGCCAGTACGGGCGCCTGTTCGACATGGACGAGGCCGAGCTCTCGTTCACCGACGAGGCCCTGCGCATCATCGCCCGCCGCGCCCAGGAGAAGAAAACCGGCGCCCGGGCTCTGCGCGCGATCGTGGAAGACGTGATGGTGGACCTCATGTTCGACCTGCCCCGGCTGCGCAAGCCGGTGGAGGTGGTCGTGGACGAGGACATGGTCCGCGAGGGCTGGCCCGCGTTCCGGGAGAAGCGCGCGGACCGGTTCCCCCTGGTCGAGGAGACCGAGGAGGCCGACCAGGCCCCCGAGCCCTCGGCCGAGGCGGAGGACGAGGACGAGGAAGAGGAGCCGCGCAAGCGCGAGAGCGCTTGAGCGCCGCCCCGGACCGTACGGAGGTGGCTGCACCGGACCCTATGCAATGGCGGACGGCGAACCGGGTCAGGCGGGGAACCGAGCAGCCCTAAGCGTGATCCGCCATGTGCCGTAGGTCACCCGGTCGGCGCCTCCGTACGGTCCGGGGCGGGATCTGTGGGGGTGAGAGAGCAGCCCAACGGGGATCGGACCGGCGAGCGCGCCCCCTGGCGCGTGCGCCCACCGGCCGGTAGAGCCGCCATGACCTACCAACCCCTTGCCCGACGGTACCGGCCCGAACGGTTCGACGACGTGGTCGGCCAGGGGCACGTGAGCCAGACCCTGAAGAACGCCATCCGCACGGACCGGGTGGCTCATGCGTATCTGTTCTGCGGGCCGCACGGGATCGGCAAGACCTCCATGGCGCGCATCTTCGCCAAGGCCCTCAACTGCACGGGCGGCCCGTCGGTGGACTTTCCGGCCGATTGTCCCATCTGCGCGGACATCGCCGCGGGCGCGGACCCGGACGTGCAGGAGATCGACGGGGCCAGCAACAACTCCGTGGACCAGGTGCGCGTGCTGCGCGAGCAGGCCGGGTACGTGCCCGCGCGCGCTCGGTTCAAGATCTACGTGATCGACGAGGTGCACATGCTCTCCACGAGCGCGTTCAACGCGCTCCTGAAGACCCTGGAGGAGCCCCCGCCCCGGGTGAAGTTCGTGCTCGCGACCACCGAGCCGCACAAGCTGCCCGAGACCGTGATCTCGCGCTGCCAGCGGTTCGACTTCCGCCTGGTCCCGCCCGCGGACATCCAGGCCGCCCTTCAGCGGGTGTGCGAGCGCGAGGACGTGCAGGCCGCGCCCGAGGCCCTGGAGGCCGTGGCCGCGTTCGCCGCGGGGTCGGTGCGCGATGCGCTGGTGCTCCTCGACCAGCTGGCCAGCTACGCCACCGGGCCGATCACGCGCGAGGACGTGGAGCGCGTGCGCGGCGCGCCCGGGGTCGAGTCCGTGGTGGCCGTGTACCAGGCCATCGCGGACCGGGACGGGGCCAAGGCCCTGTCCGTGGTCGAGGAGGTGGCCGTCCGCGGCGGCGGGGCGGGCGACTTCCTGGATGAGCTCATCGCCTACGGCCGGGATCTCATGCTCGTTCAGGTGACCGGGGCCACGGAAGGCCTGTCCCTGTACGGCCCGGCGCGCGAGGCCGCCGGACGCCACGCCCAGGCCCTGCGCCTGGAGGAGGTGCTCCTGGCCCTGGACGTGTTGAGCGAGGCGCGCACCCGCGTGCGAAGCCGCGCGCTCGCCAACCCCCAGGTGCCCCTGGAGATGGCCGTGGTGCGGCTCGCCGCGCTCGAAGGCGTGGCCTCGGTGGGCGAGGTGCTCGGCCGCATCGAGTCGCTGGCACAGAGCGGCGCCCTGTCCGGCGGCGAGGACGCGCCCGCGCCGGCGCCTCCAGCGCAGGCGAGCGCGCCCGCCCGCGAGGCGGGTCCCGCCGCCTCGGCCCCGGAGCGCGCGTCCCCCTCTACGGATACGGAGTCCGCGTGCGAGGCGCCCCCGCCGCCCACGCCCACCGAAGAACCCGACGCCGAGAGCACCCCCAAGCGCCAGGCCCTGTCCGATCCGCACGTGCGCATGGCGCTCGACCGATTCCAGGCCGAAATCCTCAACATCGAGTAGGTTTCCGCCGAAACCATAAGTACGGGAGGCCGCGGCCCGCGGGCCCGTGTGGA
>CAZOBJ010000002.1:41143-61141 GCA_964577825.1 uncultured Planctomycetales bacterium | reverse complement strand
GCGGTCGAACATCGGGTCTACGGCGGCATGCCCGTGCAGATCGGGTGGTGTTACGGGCGCAACAGTCGGCTCGACGCCCTGGAGTACCACAAGGGCGTGGAGGTGGTCGTGGCCGTGACCGATACCGTGGTGATCGTGGGCGACCTGCGCGACCTTCGCTGGACGCACACGGGCCCCACGTACCGGTCCGCGCAGGCCGAGGTCTTCTATCTGCCGCGGGGCCTGACAGTGGAGTTCCACGCCTGGTGCCTGCACTTTGCGCCCATCCACGTGTGCACCAGGCAGGGGTTCGTGACCCTGGTGGTCCTGCCCCAGGGCACGAACACGGACGTGGTCCGCCCCGCGCGCGCCAGGGGCGAGGAGCGCCTGCTATTCGCGCGCAACAAGTGGCTCGTGGCCCACCGCGAGGCCGCCCCGCTCGTTGAGCAAGGCGCGGTCGTGGGCATCACCGGGCGCAACACGCGCGTGGCGCCCGTGGATTGACCGGCCCGGCGCGGCGCGGGACCGCGACGGGCATGCAGCGCCGGCGGGAGACCGCAGCCTCTGGCTTTCCCCCCTCTCCCGAAGGGGAGGGAACGACGAAGACCTTGTCCGTCCCGAGGAGAACGCGCCCGTGCCCACACGCCAGCCCAACGTCGTGTTCGTGCATCTGCCGGCCGTGTCCGTGGAGGGCCTGGAGCGCGCCCGCACGGGCCGCCAGGCCGCGAGCCAATTCTACACCCCGCCGCTCGGTATCCTGTACCTGTCCGCCGCGCTCAAGCGCGCGGGCGTAGTCAGCCGCGTGGAGGCGGTCGACTACCTGCGCCACCTCGCGCACATTGGCCGGTACGCGAGCCTGGAGGACTTTGCGCGCACGGTCGCCCAGCGCACGGTGGACTTTTGCCCGGACGTGGTGGCCTTCAGCCTGAACTTCTCGACTTCGTACGGGTTCTTCCACCGGGCCCTGCCCGCGCTCAAGGACCTGTGGCCCGCAGCGGCGTGCGTGGCCGGGGGCATGCACGCCACGAACTGCGCGCGCCTCCTCGCGCGGCTCGATCCGGACCTCGACTGGGTGGTCTGCGGCGAGGCCGAGGCCGCCCTGCCCGCGCTCGTCGGGGCCCTGGGCCGGCGCGCCGCGGTGCAGGTGCGGGGCGTGTACGCGCGCAAGACGCTCCTCGACCGGACCTCCAACGGCCGGCCCCTCGCGCGCGCCGAGCCGCCCGCGGACCTCGACCGCCTGCCGCTGCCCGACTGGGATCTCCTGGATATGGATCACTACACCCGCCACCAGAGCGACTACCACAACGAGGTCAAGCCCGGGGCGCCGATCATGACCACGCGCGGGTGCCCGCACCGGTGCACCTATTGCTCGGCGCACACCGTGCACGGCCGGCGGGTGCGCGCGCGCTCGCCCGAGCACATCGCCGCCGAGGTGCGCGCGCTTCACGAGCGCTGGGGGGTGCGGCTCTTTCTGCCGCACGATGATCTGTTCACCTTCCGCAAGGACCGCACCCTGGCCGTGCTCGCGGCCCTGCGGGATCTCGATATCGACGGGTTCGAGCTCCAGTACCCCAACGGCCTGGCCGTGAACACGCTCGACGACGAGGTGATCGACGCCCTGATCGCCGCGAACACCACGGTCGCGACCGTGGCCGTGGAGAGCGGGTCGCCCGTGGTGCAGCGCGAGGTCATCCGCAAGCATGTGGACCTGGACCGCGCCCGCCAGGTGGTGCGCCGATTCCGCGCGGCCGGGGTGGAGACGCGGTGCTTCTTCATCCTGGGGTTCCCGGGAGAGACCCGCGCGCAGATGGAGGAGACGATCCGCTACGCGCGCGACCTGCATGCGGATTGGTGCCACCTCAACATCGCCATCCCCCTGGTGGGAAGCGACATGCACCGCACCTTCCGCGACATGGGCTGCTACAAGGAGGACGATCCGCGGCTGTGGGCCCTGGCATGCAACCGGGAGCGGTTCTTCGATACGCCCGAGATCTCGGCCGCGGACCTGCGCGACCTCGAGTACCGCGCGAACCTGGACCTCAACTTCTTCCACAACACGAACCTGCGCGAGGAGCGCTACGAGCGCGCCCTGGCCCAGTTCACCTACGTGGCCCGGCGCTTCCCCTACCACGCGGTCGCGCTGTACCTGGCCGCCGAGTGCCAGGCGCGCCTGGACCGCGCCGCCGAGGCCGCGATTACCCGCATGCGGCTCGGGCACCTCGTGGTCACGAACGACCGCGCCGCGGACCAGGTGCGCCGGTACGGCGCAGCGTTCGGCATGGAACTGCACACCGCCCCCGCCATGGCGAAGTGAGGCGGGGGGCGAGGCCCTCCTTCGCCGAGGCGTCGGAGGGCCGTGGGCTCAGGAGAGCGGGCAGGTGCCCGTGGGGCAGGATCCGCTCGCCGAGGACCCGCCCGAGGACGCGTCGCTCCTGTTCACCGCGAACGCGGAGATGAGCTTCTCCATGCGGCGGCTGCCGCACGCCTCGCACGTGTGGCGCTTGCGCGAGCCCGCGGACTCGAGCACCTCGGTCACGTGGTCGCAGTCGCGGCACTTGTATTCGAAGATCGGCATACGGTTCTCCTCCTCTCTGAAGGTGCGCGGGGCCGCGCCTCTCGGACCTCGGCGAGGCGGGCCCCTCCCGGTCACATGGCGCCCAGTCGCTCGATCGTCTGCTCGGCGACCTTGCGCTCCTTATTGAAGTAGCGGACCATGCGTTCGGCAAGGGCCCGCTTCTCTTCCTCCGTGTCGAAATGCCGCATGAGCTCGCGCACCCACTGGAGGTTCTCGTCCACCTCCTGCGGGATGCGCTCGCCGTCGTGGCGCACTGCCTCCTGGGGGCATACGTCGTGGCACTTGCCGCACCGGATGCACCCCTGCTCGTCGATGTGCGCGAGGTTGTCGCCGTCGAGCGCAATGGCGTCGACCGGGCATTCCGTGATGCAGACCCCGCATCCCGTGCATAGTTCCTGGCTTACCCAAGGCATTCGTCCGTCTCCGTTTCCTTTGTAGGGCCGACAAACATGCTACGCTCTTCACAACCCGTGTGGCGATCCTATGCGCCCGGTCCGCGTCTCAGGCCTCGCGCCGGCCCGTGGCTCGGGCCGGCGCGCGTGGCGCTCGGCCTCGACCGCGCCCGGAGCGCGTGCGCACGCCCGTGGCCCAGATGATCTGGCGCCGCTCGATGGTCCTGGCCCGGACTCGGTCGAACGAGGCGCCGCGCAACAGGTCGCGCACTTCGCCGACCGTGTAGTAGCCCTCGTTCCACAGGCGCCGGGCCAGGGAGTTGCGCGGGAAGTCGACAACCAGGATCTCGCCGCCGGGGCGCAGCACGCGCCGCGCCTCCCGCAGGGCGCGCTCGGGGCGGGCCATCTCGTGCAGGGCCCACACCGAGACCACGGCGTCCACCTGCCCGCCGTGCAGGAACCCGAGCCGCGCGGCGTCGGCCTGCACGCAGTCCACCGCGCCGCTGACCAAGGCGGGACGTTCGGGGGAGGCGGGGTCCTTCAGGTCCACGCCCAGAACCTCCTGGTCGTAGGCCTCGGCCAGGTACTCGGCGAGCTCGCAATTGCCGCATCCGAGGTCCAGGACCCGCGCGGCCAGGCGCAGCTCTTCCCCGATCCGCCGGCGCAGCCGGGGCTTGATCCGCTCGTAGAAGTCTTCGGGCAGCGTGCTCATGGACGTGGCCAGCCAAACCGCGTCTCGCGGGAGCGCCCGTCGCCTGCGTACGCCGCGGCGAGCTCGGCGCCCTGCGGGGGTCAGCCGCGGGTCATGCGCGTGCCGCAGTTCGGGCAGGTCGTCTGGTTGCAGGGCCGACCCGCGGTGTGCGCGGCGCGCCGGCCGCAGCTCGGGCACACGCACTGGCCGCCGGGCCCGGCCGCATACGGCCCGCCCATGCGTCCGCGGCCGCCTCCGCGACCGCCGCCACCGCCGCCCCCCGGGGGGCCGGTTCCGTCGCCTCGTGGCATCCGTGTTCTCCTTGTCTTCGCCTCGGTTCGGGGCCCGCCGCGTGCGCGGACGGGGCCGCACGAACAATTCCGGGTAAACGCACGGGAATAGGATAGCGCCTGTTCGCGCGTTGCGCAAGGGGAAATCGATTCCTTGCGCGGGGGCTACCTTCCAGGAGAACAGCAAACCGCCATCGCCCCGGGGTGGAGACTCGCCTATGTTGAACTAGGCCTGGCCCGAGGCCTCACGCCAGACCAGGACCCCGCGCAGGAACGCGTTCCACTGCTCGGCCACGCGTGCGACCGACCGGGCCCGCGCGCACGCGATGGCGCGGCGGCCCTGGCCCACGAGCGCGTCGGGGTCGCGCCGGTAGGCGGCCAGGGCTTCGGCGAACGCCTCGGGCGAGTCCACGAGCGCCCCGCAGTCCGCGTCCGCGAGCGCGGCCCGGTACGCGGGCACGGGGCTGGCGACGACCGGGATACCCTGGGCCAGGAACGCGTCGATCTTGAACGCGCTGTGCCCGCGGTTGTAGGGAAGGTGCAGGTCCTCGTGCGGGGCGAGCGCCAGGTCCACGTCCCGGCACGTGCGCGGGAACGCCGCGTAGCGCCAGGGCACGAACCGCGCGCCCGCAAGGCCCTCGGCCGGGCGGTCCGCGATGACGACAAGCTGACACCCGAGCTTGCGCGCGTGCCGCCACCAGGGTGCGAGCATGGCCGCCTTGTCCGCGGTGCCCGCGTACCCGAGGGTGAGCGGCCAGCGCCTGGGCTCGCCCCGCGGCGCGGACCGGAACCACGCCTCCGGCACCGCGTCCGGGATGCACCGGGTGAGCGGATGCAGGGCCGCCGCGCGGTCGGCGAGCCACGGGCTCACCGCGCTGACCGCGGCCGCGCGCGCAAGCAGGCCGTGCGCGCGCTCCACGGTCTGCGCGTCGATGTGGTACGCGGGCACGCGCACGCGCGCCGCGTCCAGCGTGTTGGTGACAAGGTCCCAGACGAACGGCACGTTTGCTGCCCCGAGCCGGTCGGCGGTCGCCAGGGCCTGGTCCGTGGGTCGGTCCGCGAGCACGGCGAGGTCGAGGCCGTCCACCCGCCGCGGGTCGAGCCGCACGCGGATCCCGTGCCGGGCCAGGGGCCGGACCAGCTGAAAGGCGCGGATCCACGCCGAGGCGCGCACCTCGTGGTACCGGCGCGGCCTGCGAGCGCGCACATGCGTGAACACGCCCACGCGCAGCCTGGACCGGTCCGCGCGGGTGCGTGCGAGCCGGGTGCGCACGCGCGCGAGGCGCGGGCGCCGCCGCGGGGCGGTGTCCGCGAGCGCGCGGATGGCGGCCAGGTACCGGTCGCAGGCGAGGTCCAGGTCGAAGCGCTCCTGTGCGCGCCGGCGGGCCCGTTGCCCCAGCGCAGTGCGCTCGGCCAGGAGCGCGTTCAGGTCTTGGTTCGGATCGTGGGTGATGACGCGCCCGCACGGGCCCACGAGCTCGGGCACGCCGCCGCTGTGCGCGTGCCACACGGGCAGGCCGCTCGAGAGGGCCTCGAGCACCACGTTCGGGGCCGGGTCGTTGCGCGCGGGCGAAGAGAACACGTCCACGCTGCGCAGCACCCTTGCGAGCCGGTCGCGCGCAAGCGGGCCGAGCACGGTGAGGTTCGCGGGCAGTCCCCCGCCGCGCGCCGCAGGGAGCGCGTCCCAGCTCGGCCGCGCCGCGACGTAGAACCGGGCCTGCGGACACTGGTGCGCAAGGTGCACGAACGCGCGCAGCCCCTTGAGCAACAGGCGCGAGTGCGCGGCGAATAGCACCGCCGGCCGGTCCGGGTCCACCGCCGGGTCGCGGGGCCCGTCGGGGCGGAAGAGCTCGGTGTCCACGCCGTTGGGGATCACCTCGCCGGGCGCGTCGGTGACCCAGTACCGGCGCAGCACGTCCCGGCAGAACGCGCTCTGGTACACCACCCGGTCCGCGTACCGCGCGACCGCGGCCTGGCGCGCGTCCGCGTCGTCGAACCGGCCGTAGGCATAGGCGCTGCCGTCCAGCCGCAGGAGCACCGGATGCCCCGCAGCCCAGAACCGGCGCACATCGCACGCGGGCGTGAGGAAGCTGTTCGCGAACACCACCGCGCCCGAGCCGTCGGGCCGGTCGCGGAAGCGGACCTCCTCGCCGCGCGCGGCCAGACGCGCGAAGAGCGCGGCCGCGAACCGGTGCGCGCCGCCGCGGTCCGGATGCACCTCAAAGGGACAGAGGATCATGGTCCCCTCCGCGCTCAACGCCGCGCATACACCGCATAGTGCGCGTCCCGGTACACTTCGCGTGGGAAGAGCTTATGCGCGAGCATCGTGGGCTCGGCCTCTGCGCGCAGGGCCAGCACGTCGAGCCGATAGCAGGACAGGATCGCCTTCACCCCTTCGACCGGCAGGGGGTCCGCGCGCCGCGCGAACGCCCGGCGCAGGGCCGGGCTGTCCGCGCCCTTGGACAGGTCCAGGGTCAGGTAGTCCGCGCGGCCGGGCCCCAGCAGCGCCCGCGCGGCCCGGTGGCGGGCTAGGGCCTCCTGCGGGCCCGTCCAGGCGGTCAGGGTCACGTGGCAGAACACGTGCGCGTGCGTGTAGGGCGCGATAAGCAGGTTGAGCGCATCGGTGTCCGTGAGCACTACGCTCCCGCGCGGCCGGCTCTCCAGGAACGCGAGCACGCCCTTGTGCGGCGCGAGCGTATAGGCCGCGCCCTGGCGGCGGGCGAAGAGCGCCTGCCGGTGCGCGCCCAGGCCCGCGGCCAAGAGCAGCAGTGCCATGCACGCCGCGCACCACGCCCGCGGACGGCGCGCCGCGAGGCGGTGCAGGCCCGTGGCGTACAGGGCCGCGAGGGCGCAGGCGAGCACGAAGAACTTGAAGAACTGAAGCCGCCAGTGATCGGGCTGCATGAGCGCCAGGCCCGTGGCGGGCAACACGAGCAAGAGCGCCCCGGCCAACAGCCCACCCACGGCCACGGCGCGCGCGGGCCAGTCCGCGACGCGCGCCCGGGCCACCCACGCGGCCACCAGCACCGAGACGCCCAGGAACCACCACTCCGCGCGCGCGGCGTGTCCCCATCCGGCCTTCAGCGCATTGAATCGCCAGGTGGGCGTGCCGTAGAGCGCGAAGAATCGTCCCCAGAACACGCTGCCCACGAGCAACGCGGCGAGGGCGGCCTGGGCGAACCGGACGACGAGCTCGCGGTCGCCGCGCACGGCCGCCCCGAGGAAGACGAGCCCCCCGATGGCCGCGGCCGCGGTCCAGTAGTAGGGATAGGTGTAGAAAAGCGCGCCGCCGGCCAGTCCGCAGATGACCGCCGAGGGCGCGGTGCGCTTGCGCACCATGCGGATGAGAAGGAGCACGAAGAGGAGCATGAACGGCAGCACCACCGAGGGACTGAACGTGCGCGTGAAAAAGAGCGGGTCCAGGGGGTGGCCGCCCGCCTCGGGCGGAGGCGGGTCGAAGTAGCGCAGCCCGAACTGGCCGCGGGTGAGAAAGTCGTTTGCCAGGATCAGCGCGCCCCCGCTCCACGCCGCCCACACGCGACCCGATCCCAGGGCGCGCAGGAGCCGGTAGAACCCGTATGCGCACAGCATGGGGAATACGACGTCCGCAAGCACGAAGAGCTCCGGCGCGCGAAGCCCGGTCGCCAGGCCCAGGAGCGCCAAGGTCCACACCGGGACGACCCACGCGGGCATGGTCGGCCGACCCTTGCCCTCGGCGAAGTGCGGATTCGCGCTCGTCCACCGGCCGCGCAGCTTCTCGGCCACCATGGGCGCGTAGAATGCGGCCTCGTCGCGGGTGAGCATGCTCGCCGGGCTGAAGGGCGTGTAGTCCGCGCCGTGGCGCGCGAACAGCAGGGCGTGATGCATGCCGCACACCGCGCCCACGAGCGCTAGGCTCGCGGCCAGTAGTATGTAGCCTGCCCGGCGGCCGGGGGCCGCTCGAAGGTCGGGCTTGGGGCTCGGATGCTTGTGGGCTGAATTCATCGCCGGCCTTCTCGGTCAGGGCCGCTCGTCGGCGGACGCGCGGTCCGGGCCCACCTCTTCGAGCACCAGATACGGCGGCCGGCCCTTGGCCTCCAGGTATGTGCGGCCCACGTACGCGCCCAGGATGTACAGGCACAGGGTGATGACGAAGTTGCCGGCCGACACCAGGCACAGCACGAGCAGCGCGTAGAACGTCGTGGCCTCGTGCGGGCGCGTGAGCAGGCGCCACCCCGCGCCCACCGCAAGCCCCACGGTGAGGAGCGCAAAGACCCAGGTGCACGTCTGCGCCAGGCGCAGGGGGCGGATGCTCGCGCTCGCGATCCCGTCGGTGGCCAGTCGGTAGAGCCGCGCGAGCGTGTACTTGGCCCGTCCGCTGCGCCGCGGGGGCCGGTCGTAAGCCACGCCCTCCTGCCGGAACCCGACCCAGGCGCGCAGCATGCGCGGGAACCGCAGGCGCTCGGGCAGCGCCTGCATGGCCTCGACCACGCGCCGGCCCAGGAGGCAGAAGTCTCCGCTGTCCACGGGCACGCGCATCTCGGCGAGCCAGGCCACGAGCCGATAGAAGCCCCAGTACCCGAGGCGCTTGAGCGGGTTCTCGCGCCGGTGGCGGCGTTGCGCGTACACGACGTCCGCGCCCGCGCGCCACCGCTCGACCAGGCGCGGCACAAGCTCGGGCGGGTCCTGGAGGTCCGCGTCCATGACCACCGCCAGGTCCGCGTCCACCCGGTCGAGCCCGGCCGAGATGGCGTTCTGGTGCCCGAAGTTGCGCGTCAGGCGCACGAGCCTCGCGGGCGCGCCTTGCTGGATCGCCTCGGCGATACGCGCGGCCGAGCGGTCCGTGCTCCCGTCGTCCACGAACAGGACGCGCACTTGCTCCAACCCCGGCGCGCTCCGCCCGTCGGGGCCGAACACGCGGGCGAGCTCGTCGAGGAGCGAGGGCAGGGCGTCCTCCTCGTTGTACACGGGCACCACGATGTCCAGGGTCACCGGATGGTCGCGCGCCATGGCGTCTCCTAGGTCTGGGATCCTCGCGTCTGTGCATGGACCTCGCGCGCCGCGCCCGCCGCTTGGCGCGGCGCGCCACCGGGCGGATGCACCGCGTACCGGATCACGAACATGGCCATCAGCCAGAACGGGAACGCGGTGGGGCTGCCCGCGGAGAACATCCAGCTCTCAAACAGGGCGTTGGCCAGTCCGGCCAGGTACAGGGCGCCCGCCAGGGCGGGGAGCCCCGTCTCGGCCCGGGCCCGGCCGCGGCCCAGGCACCGGACCGCGTACGAGATCAGCACAACGTGCAGCACGAGCACGGCCGCCACCCCCACAAAGCCCAGGTCCAGGAACACGTGCAGCACGAAGTTGTGCGGATACCCGCCGGAGTGGCGGGCGAACTCGAGCTCCCCGAAGGTCTGCCTGGCCGTGCCGAAGCCATGGCCCCACACCGGGCGCTCCAGGCCCATGCGCCAGGCCTTGGCCCAGGCCTCCTCGCGGCCGGCGGGGTCGGCGTAGTCGGCCAGGCGCTCCGCAAGCCCGGGTTGCGCGCCCGGCGCGGGCGCGGCGGATAGCGGCCCGTGGTAGGTGCGTTCGAGCACGAACAGGGCGGCGACGGCCAACAGCATCCCCAGGAAGTAGCGCGGCGCGAGCCGGTAGGTCATCAGGAGCACCGCCACCCCCAGGGCCAGGAAGCTCGCCCGGCTGCCGGAGAGCACGAGAAGCCCCAGCCCCAGCGCCAGCGTCCCCGCCGCGAGGATCCGCCGCCCGCCCGGGCGGCGGCGCAACAGGTCCCAGTACACGAGCGGCAGGGTGATCATCACGAGCTCGCCCAGGCCGTTGGGATTGCCCGACAGCCCCCGCAGGCGGCCCCCGAGGAAGGCATGGTCGGGTACGAGCAAGGCGTAGCCCGCCTCCGCCAGGTACACCACCGGCACGAGCGACGCGACAAACGCGGCCAGATCCATACGCACCTGCGCGCGGTCGGTCTGGCGCCAGAAGTACAGGAACACGACCATCCCAAACAGGAGTACGGACAGCGCGCGCTTGAAGCTGAGCTCCGGGTCCACGGAGTAGACGGCGCTTGCCAGGGCCAGGGCCAGGAACGCGGCGAACGCGACATGCGCGGCCGTAAGCCGGACGCGAATCGCCTTGGCGAATGCCCAGTAGGTCATCTCCTTGACCACCAGGATCCCGAGCACCACCCAGCGCAGCTTGAGCCCCTGGATATGCAGCAAGGGCCGGTGGCTGTCGGCCAGGAGCACGACCAGGTACAAGAGCACCACCGGCAGCCGGTACTCGCTTCGCATCAGGAACGAAAGGAGCACCAGCCCTAAGGCGATCAGCAAGGCGTACGAGGTGAGCCCCCGGTACACGGCATAGCCGGCGGGCAGGCACACCGCCAGGAAGAGCACGAAGAGCATCAAGACGCGCCGCACGGCGAGCAACGGCCATCCCCCCTCGGCAAGCCCCGGCACCGGGTGAGGCCCCGTTGTCCGGGCCTGGGCCGCGTCCTTGGAGTGTATGGGGCCCCCGGGCCGGAGTCAAACGCAACGCGCCGGTCGAGCCCCGCCCCCTGGCGGCGGCGCGTGGGCTCGGATACTATGCAGGCCAGTCCGGAGGGCGCGCGTATGCGGATCGTGTACGTGGTGTTCGGCGAGCTCATGGCCGGGGTGTTCACGAGCCAGGTCCTGGAAGGCGCCCGCCGCGTGGCCGCGGCCGGGCACGAGGTGCACCTCGTGGTCTTCCGCGCGCCGCGCGAGGCCCTGCGGCCCGACGCGCAGGTGCGCGCGCGCATGGGCGCGTGCGCGCAGGTCTTCGCCTCGTGCGCGTTCCCGGTCCACGGACCGCGGGAGCTGCGCCGCCTGGGTGCGGCCGCACGGCTCGCGCGCGTGCTGCGGCGCGTGGACGCGGACCTCGTGCACGCGCGCGGACCGGAGGCGTGCGCCCTGGCCCTGGCCGCCCGAGGCGGGCGAGCGCGTCCTGCGGTGCTCTTGGACGCGCGCGGCCTGTGGGCCCAGGAGTGGGCCGCCAGCGGCGGGTATGCGCCCCGGCCTCTTGCGGGCAAGAGATTGTCCTGCGCATACGCGCGCGCCCGGGCCGTGGAGGCCGGGGCCGTGCGTGGGGCCGACCAGGTATGCGCGGTTACCCGCGGGCTCGCCCAGGCCCTGGAGGGCGCGTATGGCCGCGACCTGTCCGCGGCCGCGATCGTCCCGAGCGCCGTGGACGCGGCGCGCTACCGGTTCGACGCCCAGGCGCGCGAGGCCGTGCGCGCGCGGCTCGGCCTGGGCAAGGGCCTTGTATGGGTGTACCTGGGCTCCGCCGCGGCCTGGCAGGCGCCGCAGGCCATGCTGCGCGCGGCCGCCGCGCGGCTGGGCGGGCATCCGGCCGAGCGCTTGCTCGTGGTCACGTCCGCGACCGAGCGGTTCGAGTCCCTGGCCGACCGCGCGGGCGTGCCCGCCGGGCAGCGCGTGATCGTGCGCGCGCACGAGAGCGAGGTTCCCGGCCTGCTCTGCGCTGCGGACGCGGGGCTCGTGTTGCGCGAGGCGAGTGCGGTCAACCGCGTGGCCTGGCCCGTGAAGCTCGCCGAGTACCTGGCCGCCGGCCTGCCCGTGGTGGTCACGGACACGGTGGACGCGGCCGCTGCGCTCGTGCGCGGGCGGGGGTGGGGCCGCGTCGCGTCCGCACCGCAAGCAGCGGCCGAGGCGATGGAGGCCCTGGCCGCAGACCTGCCCGTCTCCGAGGCCGGGCGGCTGGAGCGCTGCGCCGCGGCCGCGCCGGTCGTCGGCTGGCAGGCGCGCGTGCCCGCGCTCCTGGACGCGTATGCGCGGGCGTGTGAGCCTCCGGCCGGGTTCGTTGCCCACGTGAACCACGCCTATCCCGTGCCCACGGAGACCTTCACCCGCCGCACGGTGGCGGGCCTGCGCGAGGCGGGCACGGACGTGCGCGTCTTCTCCATGCGCCCGGGACGCGGGCCCCTGGACGCGGCCGCGCATGAAGAGGCCGCCCGCACGCGGTACCTCTCTCGCGTCGCGTCCGCGCGCACGGCGTGGGCCAATCTCCGGCGGTTCGCGCACAGCCCGGGCACGTGGCTGCGCTGGCTTGCGCGATGTGCGTTCTCGGCCTATGCGCGCGCGGACGGGCCGCGGCGGCGCGCGCAGAGCGTGGCGCAGTTCCTGCGCGCGGCCGTGCTCGCGGACACGATTGCCGCCGAGGCGGGCCGGCCCCATGTGCACGCCCAGTTCGCCGACGGCGCGGCCACCACCGCGCTCGTGTGCGCGCAGTACCTGGGCGCGGGTTTCAGCTTCTCGTCGCACACCTCGTACAACCCGCAGCTTCTGGCGCACAAGCTGCGCGCCGCGCGGTTCGTGGCGAGCGTCTCGGAGTTCGACCGGTGCGCCCTGGCGGCCGCGTGCCCCGAGGCGGCCGAGCGCATTCGCATCGTGCATTGCGGCGTGGACCCGGCCGCCTGGCCGCAGCGAACGGGACCGGGAACGCCGGGCCTGATCGTAAGCATAGGCACGCTCAGCGAGAAGAAGGGCCACCACGTGCTGTTGGCCGCGTGCGCGCGACTGCATGAGCAGGGCAGGCGCGTACGCTGCCGCATCGTGGGTGCGGGGCCGTGGCGCGCGCGGCTTCAGGCCCAGCGCGACCGGCTGGGCCTGCGGGACGCGGTGATCTTTGAGGGAGAGCGCCCCGAGCCCGAGGTGCGCGCGCTTCTGGCGCGGGCGGCGGTGTTCGCGCTCGCTTGTGCAGCGGCTCGAGGCGGCGACCTGGACGGCATTCCGGTCGCGCTGATGGAGGCCATGGCCGCGGGCGTGCCCGTGGTTTCCACCCGTCTCTCTGGCATTCCGGAGCTTGTCGAGGACGGGGTGGCCGGACGGCTGGTCGCCCCGGGGGATGCAGAGGCTCTGGCCAGGGCGCTCGCCCGGGTCCTTGACGACCCGCACGGGGCCGCGCGTCTGGCCCGGGCCGCGCGCGAGCACGTGGCCGCGCATTTCGACCTGCGCACGCAGACCGCGCGGCTCGCGCAATGTCTGGCCGAGGCGCAACGGTAAGCCATCGAACCATGCGGGGATGTTTCCTTTGACCGCTCGGCGAAAGCGGTCTATAGTTATCGCAGTCTTGGCCTTGCGCGATCCGTACGAAGCGCCGACTCCGGAGTCTTGACCATGCCTATCATTGCAATGCGAAGTGCGCGACCACGCCTCGCGCAATGCACGGACCCCCGGCGGTGCGAGGGCCGACCGAAGAGGGCGGGTATGCGCTGGAGGGCGTGGCGATGGGGACCCGCGCTCATGCTGGCCGCGTGCCTCGGCGCGGGCGCGCGCGCGAGCGAAGTGCGTTGCGCGGCGGGCGACCTGCGGCTCACCTTCGACGGCCTGGAACTCATGGACCTGTCTTGGCAGGGCCGGCAAATCCTGGAGAACAAGTACTACATCGTGGCCGGGTCGGACGCGAAGACCCTGGAGAGCTTCTACCTGGGCGGGGACATGGACCTGCCCATGCAGCGCCGGCCCGGGCCCGAGGGCGGCACGATGCTCATCTGGGAGGGCGACCTGGCCGAAAGCCGGGGCTGCGTGCACCTGCGCCAGGAAGCGATCGTGCAGCCGGGCAAGGTGACGTTCGTGTACCAGGTGAAGGCGAACAAGGACCTTGTGCCCATGTTCCGCACGAGCAGGGGCCAGTCCCGCGAGACCTTTGACCGCGAGGCGGCCAAGTATGTGTACCCGAAGCATTTCTACTGGCTGGTGCGCGGCATCGATCCGGGTATGTTCGGCGTCCCCGCCGAGGGGCCGGCGGCCGAGGGCGAGGGGCTTCGCACCGTCCGGGTGCCGGAGCGAGACGACGAAAAAGTGACCGACGCGTCGCTCTTCACCGGGCCCATCGGAGCGAAGCAGAGGATTGTACGCTGGCACACGCCCGAAGGAACGATCGAGGCGCGATTCGCCACCACGCAGCCGGAGCACACCAGCCTGTACGTGTACGTGCAGGAAGACAACCACACCGACGAGCCCTTCTGGCACATCGGGGTCTCGGACGACACGTTCGCCACGGAGGACAAGCTCCCGGCCGGGTACGAGAACACCTTCGCCGTGACCTACCTGTTCGACGCGGCTGCCGAGCCCGCGCCCGAGGAGGAGCCCGCGGCCGAACAGGAGCCGAAGCCCGAGGCAGGCGCTGCCGAACAGCCCGCCGAACCGGCCGAGGGCGCGCCCGAGAAGCCTGCTGCGGCCCCCGAGCTGGCCCCCGAGGAAGAGGCGCCCGACGCGCCCGAAGAGAAGCCCGCCGAGACCCCCGCAGCGGCGCCCGAGGAGGCGGACAACGCTCCTGAACAAGGCGCGCCCGACGAGGAACCCGCCGAACAAGCTGCAGAAGAGCCTGACCGCGCGGCTCCCGAAGACGGCGAGCCGGAGCCTGAAGCCCCACCCGAAGACAAGCCCGCACAAGAACCCACAGAGGCACCCGAGGGAAAGCCTGAGGAAGAGCCTGTCCAGGACGCGCAGTGACGCGCACTGCGTAGCTGCATACCGGCCCGGGCACGCCCTGCGTGCGAGAGAACGGGAGCGAGCGACCATGAGCGCCAGGGGACGCGGGAGCGTGATCGCATGGGTCGTACTGGTTCTGGGTTCCGTGTGGGCGGGCGAGGCCGAGCCGCCCGCGGACCGAACGGCCCAGGACTGCTTTTGGGCGCGGCAGCTCATCCCTGAGCAGGCCTACAACGAAAAGGTGATCCGCTTCCAGGGCGACGACCGGGGCGGGTTCACCTATTTCAGCCCCGAGGTCGAGGACCTGCGCGTGGCGGGCGGGGCGCTGACCTTCCGCCTGGGCGCGGACAAGGCGGTCCTCGGCTGGGGCAACTACGGCAACCGGGTCGAGCTCGCGCAGCGCCCGGAGCTCTTCGAGGAGATCAATGTCATCGAGGTGCGCGCGCGGCACCTGCAGGGCGCCAGGACCGACTGGCAGGCCGCGATCTGGGCCGACGGCCGGCGCGGGGGGTACGGCCGGGCGGACAACCGGCCCGTGTACCGGGGCACGCTGGAAGGAGACGCTTGGCAGACCGTGGTGCTCGAACCGTACGAGCTCCAGTTCCCGGTACCCGACGGATTCGAGCTCACGGTCCAGGGCGAGCCCGGGACCGAGGTGGCCATCGAATCGGTCCGTGTGCGCCAGCCGGTGGTCGAGGGCTACTGCCGGTACGAGTTCGATCTGCCCGAGAATGCGCAGGTCTTCCGCGCCATCGCCGAGGCCGGCAACAGCGTCCAGGTGTATGTAAACGGACAGCTGGTGGACCGCACCGACGGCATACGCCGGTTTCCGCACACCTGGTGGGGCATCTACTGGGCGACCTCGGCCGCGGACATCAGCGCGTACCTGCGGCCCGGGCGCAACTGCATCGGCATCTACGGCCGGCGGGTGGGCCCCACGGCCGGCCACCGGCCGTTCTACTATGCGCAGGCGCAAGTGGTGCTCGGCTCGGGCGAGACCGTGCGCGTGGGCACGGACGAGGCCTGGCGCTACAGCCGCACCGCGGCCGAGGGCTGGTGCGAGCCCGGGTTCGACGACGCGGACTGGGTCCAGGTTACGGATGCAGCGCCTCCCTACGTCAACATGCACCACGGCAATGCCCTGCCGGGCTACGATGGGGCGCTCCTGTTGCGCGCGGCGGACGGGGGCAAGCTGTTCTTCGACGCTGCCAAGCCCGTACAGGTGCGCGTGCAGGCCCCGTCCGGATGGGCCGGGCGCGAGCCCGTGCTCCACTGGTGGCTGCGCCGGGAGACCCTGGACGGCGGACAAGCGGTGGACGCGGGCGAGGCCACCCTGCAACAGGTCTACGAAGGGGCGCTCACCCGTGTCCTGGACCTGGGCGAGCGCGACCGGGGCGTGTACAGCTTGCGTCTCAGCCTGCGCGACGGGGACGAAGTGCTGGCCGAGCGCCCCCGCGAGCCGCTCATGGTCACCGGGCCCATCCCCATGGACAAGGTCGACGGCAGCACGTACACCGAGGGCCTGGACCTGACGCTCGAGGACACGATCGACTTCACCGACCCGGCGGACGAGCACCGGTGGGTGGAGACCGCGTACGAGGGCCGCGAGGCCGTGGCGGTCGCCGAGCCGCGGATCGTGGACCGGGACGGCCTGCGCTATCGGGAGACCCAGGTCGGACGCGGGTGCGCGTTCCTGTACGAGTTCGAGTTCGAACGTCCGGGCAGCTGGTACATGATCGAAGTGGACTATCCCAATGACAAGGACCGGTTCATCTGCGTGTCCGTGACCAAGGCCCCGCTCTCCGAGGTGGACGAGGAGACCGGAAAGCTCGTCAAACCCGAACGCATCTACGCCAGCCAGGCCGGGGTGCAGATCTGCACGGGCGTGAAGCTGCCGCTCACCGACGAGATGCGCACCCTGCGCTTTCTGCATGTCGCGGACGCCGGCCCGCACTCCATCGACGTGGCCAGCGGCCTGACCGGCACCGCGGCGGCCGCCGCGCGCGTGCGCGTGTACCGGATCGCCGGCAGGTTGCCGGCCATGCGCCTGCCCCAGGACTCGCCGCGCCGGTTCGGAATTCATACCGAGCGCACCCATCTGGGCAGCGGGTTCACCAAGAACCTGGGCGTGCGCCACGAGCGCCGCCTGTTCACCGACGAGCAGATCAGGGCGGGCGAGACCGTGCCGGTCCGGGCGTTGATTCAGGACTTGATCCTGTTCCAAGAGGCCACGGAGAACTACGCCCAGTACCTCAGGTTCACGGGTCAGGACTTCCACGTGATGGGCGTGTTTCAATACAACGAGGGCAACACCCCGTACCGCTGGCCAGTGACCATCCCCACGGGCCGGGTGCCGTGGTGCATCAAGAGTGTGCTCGCCGAGGTGCTGGACGCCAATGGCGTGGAGTTCGCCGTGGGTGTGGAGTACTCGCAGCACTGGAGCATGGGGCAGGGGTCGCTGGGCATGACCAACGCCAGCCAGCTCGCCCGGGGGCGCGACACCGTGCGGCTGGTCAATCGCAACGGTGGGATCTTCTACGACTTCGGGCGTCCCATCCATCCGCTGAACCCGAATCACCCCCGGGTGCGCGCCGGGTTCCGGGACGTGATCCAGGACATGATCAAGAAGTTCGGCCACAAGCAGAGCTTCCGCGGCGTGCAGGTGCTCATGTACCCGGACGACCTGTGGATGCCCAGCTACTACTGCGATTTCCAGCAGCCGTACCTGTACTCGTACGACGACCGCACCTTCGCCGCGTTCGAGGAAGACACCGGCGTGCACGTGCCCGTGTCCGCCGAGGACCCGCAGCGCTTTCAGAAGCGTTATTCGTTCGTGATGCAAGAGGACGTGAAGCCCCAATGGACCGGATGGCGGTGCCGGAGCCTGGGCGAGTTCGTGCAGCCCGCGCGGGACCTGTTGGTCGCCTCCGATCCGGAGCGGCTGATGCTCCTGTTCCTGTACATGGACACCAAGCACGTGCGCACCTACGTGCGAAGCGGCATGGCCTATCGCGACTTCATCCGCCAGATTGGCCACGATCCGGCGGCCTTCCGCGACGATCCGAACGTGTACTACGGCCGATGGATGATGGGCGCGGAGCTCCACCACGCCCTGCGCCACGGGCCGCGGGACGCGTACGCGGCCTACTGGGAGCACCACGTGGGCGAGGAGGTGCTGCGCACCTACGATCATCCGGAGCGCCGGGCCGTGTTCATCATGAACCAGTGGGACGAGCTCCAATACGAGAGCCCGCCCGGCACGAAGGCCGAGTACGAGTGGACGATCGACACCTCCGCCGGCCGCTTCCACCCGCAGGCCACGGGGGACTACTTCAAGGAACCCTATGCCCAGGCCATGATCGGCGCGGACCCGGACCTGCTCCTGTTCGGGTTCACGGATGTGAACGTGAACGTCGGCTGGGAGCAGAAGGTGCGCGAGTACAGCCGGGTGCTGCGCCGGCTGCCGCGGGGCAAGTTCCAGCCCGTGGCCGAGACCGGGTTCACCACGAACCTGGCCCTGCGCGAGCTGCGCACCGGGGGCGGCTATTACCTGTACGTGGTCAACCCGGGATACTGGCCCATTGAAGGAGAGATCCAGCTCACCGGCGCCGAGCGAGTCGAGAACCTCGTGACCGGTGAGGAGGTCGGGCCCGGGAGCATCACGGTGCGCCTGGCCCCGTACGGCATCGCCGCGTTCCGCGCGGACACCGAGGGCGCGCGGGTGGCCCTGTGGTCCAACGAGCCCGTGCCCGTCGAGGAGGTGGCGCACACGCGCGCGCTCTTCGACGAGGCGAGCGACTTGGTCGAACGTGCGGAGGTCCTTGCAGCGCTCAGCGCAGAGGATACAGAGTTCCTGCGTGCGGCGATCGCCGAGGGCCGGCAGGCCCTGGCCGATGGCCAGGTCGCGCGTGCCTGGCATCTGGCCACGAACTGGCGGTTCTGGACGCTTACGCAGCAGACGCTCCAGGAGTTCAAGGACTGAGCTGCGAATCCCGGGCCGCGCGCCGGCAGGCGTGAGTAAGCTGCGTACCCCGCTCCAACCCTCTCCCAAAGGGAGCGGGAGAGGACGAGGTGGCAGAGAAGGCGCTCGAAGCGCATACGGAGATCGAGCGTGAAGTTCCTGGGCATCAACGGCAGCGGCCGCGCGGGCGGGAACACGGCGGTGCTCGTGCAAGGCCTGTTGCAGGGCGCGCGCGGCGCGGGCGCCGAGGCCGAGTTCGCTGAGCTCGCGGGCCTGACCCTCCGGGGGTGCTCCGCGTGCAAGGCATGCAAGGCCGATCCGGCCAAGGTGTGCGTCATCCAGGACGACATGCAGCGCTTCTACCGGCTGCTCCCGGACGTGGACGTGCTCGTGCTCGCCAGCCCGGTGTATCTCGACCACATCACCGCGCAGCTCATGGCCTTTGTCCAGCGCACCTATTGCTACCTGAGCCCGTCGCTGCAAAGCTACTGGCCGCACGCGGGCACGCGGTTCGTGTCCGGCATCACCTACGGCGCGCTCGGCGCGACGCAGTACGACTATATCCTCGACTGGATGGAGAAGCGCATGGCCTTCTACTTCGACATCCCTACGGCGGCGCGGTTGAAGGTCCCCGCGTGCAGCCACGAGCCGGTGATCGACGCGAACCATCCCGAGGTCCGCCGCGCGGCCGAGATGGGCGCCGCCCTGGCCGCACCGTAGCGGAGGCGGACACGTCTCGCGGAATGCCTGAAGGCCGGGGCGATCTGACAGGCACGTTCTGACGCGGATATGGACGCGCAAAGAGGAGAATCGGATGCACACCCTGGAGAACGCGCACGTGCGCCTGACCTTTGACGACCGGGGGCGGCTCGCCGGGTTGGCGAACGGCGCGGGCGACGTGGAGATCCCCATCGACCCGGAGGCGCTTACCCATGCGTGGGAGGTGCAGCTGCGAGACGCGGCGGGCGAGGTGCGCGCCGTGGTCCCGAGCGACGCGCCGGCCGTGCGCGCGGAGCCCCGCGCCCTGACCGCGCACTGGACCGTGTCCGGCGACTGGGGGGCGCTCGCGGTCACGGCCACGGTGCGCCTGCCCGAAGACGAGCCGCTCGCCTCCTGGACCGTGGAGGTAGAGAACGACACCGACTGCGCCCTGTGGCAGGTGGCCTACCCGAGAGTGAGCGGCCTGGCCGCCTTCCCCGAGGGCGGGGGCGAGCTCGCCGCGCCTCGCAGCTCGGGGACGCTGACCCCGGACCCGGTGACCGTAGTCAACCACCATCGCGCCGAGGTGAGCGACGAGACCCGGATGGAGTACGCCGCGTTCGACACCGAGGGCGGCGCGAACATCGCGGACTCGTATCCCGGGATGTGGGCCATGCAGTTTATGGCCTACGGCCGGCCGGACCTGGGGGGGCTGTACTTCGGCGTGCACGACAGCGCCGCCCTGTACAAGCGGTTCGGCCTGTACGCGGACGGCAAGGACGGCGCGCACGCGGCGCTCGTGGCCAAGCAGTATCCCGAGGACCGCACCGCGCCGGGCGCGGGCCTGTCGAGCTTCTACCCCGTCATGGTGGGCGTGTATCCGGGTCCGTGGTGGAACGCCTCGGCCCTGTACCGGTCCTGGGCCCTGGGCCAGGTGTGGTGCGGCAAGGG
>CAZOBJ010000002.1:35398-41043 GCA_964577825.1 uncultured Planctomycetales bacterium | reverse complement strand
CACGAGCTCGGGGTGCTCGTGATTCCGTACCTCGACTGCCGGCTGTGGAGCTCGGAGACGCGCAGCTTCCAGGAGGCCGACGGCGACAAGTGGATCGTGCGCGACGAGAAGGGCGAGGGCACCGTTTGGCCGGGCCTGGGGCTGGCCTGGACCATGTGCCCCACGGCGCGGCCTTTCCACGACCTCACGTGCACGCTCGTGCATTCCCTGATCGACACCTGCGAGCTCGACGGCGCGTACCTGGACCAGGTGACCGCGTGCAACGCCCTGCCGTGCTTCGCCGAGAACCACGATCATCCGCCCGGCGGGCACGACCACTGGGTGCGCGGGTACCGGACCCTCGTCGAGCGCGTCCAGCGCGAGATCAAGGCCAAGGGCCCCACCAAGATCGTCACGAGCGAAGGGTACATCGAGTGCTTCATGGACCTCTTCGATCTGGACCTGGGGTATACGCTCGGCCGGCTGCGGGGGCTCACGGGCGTCGCGCAGGTCATGCCCATTCCGCTCAGCCAAAGCGTGTACCACGACTATCGCCTGACCTACGGCACCTCGAACAAGGGGTCGGACACGAACATGGACGCGTTCCGCCTCTCGGACGCGCTGGTGCTGGTGGGCGGCGGGCAGCTGGGCATCTGCGGCGCGTTCCGCGGCGACGAGAACCGGGAGCCGTACCTGCCCAAGCTCGAATACGTGAAGACGCTCGTGCGCGCGCACATGGCCGGCCGCCCGTGGCTGAACCTCGGGCAGTGGCTGCCGCCCGCGCCCGTGGAGTGCGAGACCATGGACCTCGTGTACGAAGAGGGCAAGCCCCCCAAGCAGGGCATCCCGTGTGTGCTGAGCGGAAGCTTTTTGCACGAGGGCGAGGCGCTCGTGGTGCTCGTCAACCACACCGACCGGGAGCAGACGGCGACGGTCACCTTCGACCCCGCGGCCTGCGGGCGCGCGCCCGGGTCTGCGCCCCCGCTGCCTCCGGCCCCGGGTTCGGAGGCCGCGCGCGACACTGGGCCCGGCCCGGTGGGCCTGCGCCGCATCCATCCGCAAACCGGGGTCTTGGAGACGAAGTTGGAGAAAGCCACGCAGAAGCGCTTCACGTTCGCGCCCGCGTCGGCGCATCTGTTCGTCATGGGCGCGTGCCAACGGTAGGGAATCGGACACGCACGCACATCGGCGGGCCGCACAGGCCCGCACAGACCGGGGACCTTTCGTATGAGCAAGGCAAAGCGATGGCCGGAGGACTATCCGTACCGGTTCTTCATCGGCATGCACACGGTCGACTACGACCAGAACGCAACGATCCCGGACCTCTTGTCCGAAATGGACGGCCGCGAGATCATCCGCCGCCTTTCCGACGCGGGCGTGGATGCGGTCTACTTCTACGCGTCCTGCCACGCGGGCAACTGCTTCTACCCCACCGAAGTCGAGCCCGGGCACATGCACACGGGCCTGAAGGGCCGGGACGTGTTCGGCGAGGCCGCGGACGAGGCGCAGAAGCTCGACGTCGCGTTCCTGGGCGTGTTCGAGTTCGCGCACTACCGGTTCACCGACTGGGGACCGCGCGAGTGGTTCCACTACTATCCCGAGGCGGGCCCGAACAACAAGACCGGCCTGTGCTTCAACACCGGATACGGCGACTTCGTCAAGGCCCAGATCGACGAGCTCGCCCGCCGCTACCCCATGCAGGGCATGTACGTGGACATGCTCAGCGCCCGCGGCCCGCTCTTGTGCCCGGAGTGCGCGCGCCGGTTCAAGGCCGAGACCGGCCTCGCACCGCCCCGGGTCATCGACCCCAAGAGCGTGCCCTGGCAGGTGCACCGCGTGTGGCGCGACCAGGACGAGGCCCGGTACATCCGCGAACTGCGGTCCGTGCTCCAGGCCCACCAACCCGGGGCGACGCTGGTGACGAACATGTTCGTGGAGAGGACAACCGATCTGTACGAGGTGCCCACCGCCACCGACTACCTTACGCACGACCCGGGCATCGGCTTCGGGTTCGGCGCGGGGCGGTGCGGCACCGCGCGTCTCGCCGTGCTTGCGCACATGTACCGGGCCCTGTCGCGGGGCAGGTACCCGTTCGAGTTCCTGTACGACCCGATCCTCCACGGGGTCCTGTCCGTAATCCCGCCCAAGCCGTACGAGGCGGTCTCCAGCATGACCCCGGCCCATGGCGGCACGAGCGCGTATCCGTCGAGCATGATCGACCGGGTGGGCAAGCTCAACCCCGGGGCCCTGGGCCTGACCCAAGAGACGAGCGCGTTCACCAAGGCGCGCTACCCCTGGCGCGGCGCGGGCGAGCCCGTGCGGTTCGCGGGCCTGTACGTGAGCCAGGAGTCGATCCGGTTCAATCCGTTCGAGGACGCGCCGGACCGGTATTCCGCGCACGTGCACGCCCTGGACGGGGCCTACCTCATGCTCCAGCAGGCGCACCTGCCCGTGGACGTGCTCACCCGGCGCGACCTGGGCCGGCTCGGCGAGTACGCGGTGGTGGTGCTCCCGGAGGTCGTGTGCATGAGCGACGCGGAGCGGGACGCGCTTCGCAAGTACGTGCACGAGGGCGGCACCCTGGTCGCGGACTTTCGCACGTCTCTGGCCGACGAGTGGGGTGTGCCGCGCGCGGACTTCGGCCTCGCGGACCTGTTCGGCGTCCGGTACGCGGGCCGCGAGCTGCGGCCGGTGCGCGGGTCCCACGGCATTCAGCTTCCCCTGCCCGACGGGCTGTACGAGACCGCGGCCTGGGAGCACCGCAACATCACGCTCGCGGGCCCGGCGCTCGTGTGCCGCGCGGACAAGGACGCCACCCAGCTCGTGCCTCTGCACGACCGGTACCGCAAGGACCCGGACAAGGCAACGAGCGTGCTGCATAACGCGTACACCAAACTCGAGCCCGAGGGGCCCGGCCTGGTGGAGCACCGGGTGGGCCGGGGGCGGTGCCTGTACCACGCGGGCCGCATGTTCGAAACCTACCAGCGCGTGGGCACGCCCAGCCTGCGCCGGCTCGTGGTGGAGTGGCCGCTCGCCGAGGAGATCGACCGCCGTGCGCTCGTGCGCCTGGACGCGCCCAGCTCCGTGGAGCTGGTCGCTTGGGCCCAGCCCGACCGGGACCGGATGCTCGTGCATCTCGTGAACTTCCAGAGCGCGCCCGGACGCGTGACCATGACGACGGACATGGTGCCCGAAACCGAGGACGTGCTGCCCGCGGTTGACTGCGCACTACGCACCGCGTTCAAGCCCGAGCAGGTCCGGGCCGCGACCCTCCAGCCCGCGGGCACCCCGCTCGAGGTGGTCGCGCAGGACGGGCGCGCCGTGGTGAAGATCCCGCGCATCGAGATCCACGACATCGTGGAGCTCAGTCTCGCGCCGGGCGCGTGTCCCGCGTACCCGGACAGCGACCGGTGCTTCGACTACCCGCGCGTGGACGTGCAGGCCAAGGTGCGCGAGTTCCTGGCCGATCCCCCCGCGGACTACGACCCCGAAGACCCGGGCACCTATTCCCTGGAGAAGTGGCGGCCCACCGAGGACTACCTCATCGACTGGATGGTGGCCGGTCCCTTTGCCGTGCCGGCCGGCGCAGAGCGCGGCCTGGACCAGGAGCTCGGCCCGGAGGCCGACCCGTCGCTCGACGCGGTGTACACGGGCCTGGAGGGTGTGGAGGTCCGCTGGGACAAGATGGCCGGCCCCCAGGTGAACCTGCACGGCCAGTCGGAGATGGTGCTCAGGACCGGGGTCAACCGACCGGGCGTGGCGGGATACCTGCGCACCGTGCTGCGGTCCGAGGCCGCGCAGACCGTGCGCTTCTGGATCGGCAACGACGACGCGTGCAAGGTGCTCGTCAACGGCGAGGAGGTCTTCCGCCGGGTGGGCAGCGCGGACGAGCGCCACGTGGGCCCGGACCAGGCGCAGTTCACCGCGCGGCTCGAGGCCGGCGACAACGTGCTCCTGGTGAAGGTCGTGAACGTCGGCCACGGGATGTCCGTGTACCTGCGCGCCGAAGACCCGGAGGCGCCGCTCCAGGCCGCGGCCACGCCGGACGGCCCCTGGCGCGACGCGGCCAGTGCCGGCGCCCGGGGCGAGGAATGGGACGGCCGGGGCCAGGTGCTCTAGGCCCCGGATTCGCGCACGAACGTTGACGGACGGAGAGGAACCTACGCATGCCTGCACGAGACGATGCGGCCCCGCCGCGGCCGAACATCGTGGTCATCTTCTGCGACGACCTGGGCTACGGCGACCTGGGCTGCTACGGGTCGACGGTGAACCGCACCCCGCATCTGGACGGCATGGCCCAGAGCGGCATGCGGTTCACGGACTTCTACGTGGGCCAGCCGGTGTGCTCGCCGTCCCGGGCGGCGCTGATGACCGGGTGTTACCCCAAGCGGGTGGGCCTGCACACGGGCACGGACATCTGCGTGCTGCGGCCGGGCGACCCGCTGGGCCTGTCGCCCGACGAGGTGACCGTGGCCGACCTGCTGCGCGGCCAGGGGTACGCCACGGCGCTGATCGGCAAGTGGCACCTGGGCGACCAGCGCCCGTTCCTGCCCGACCGACACGGGTTCGACACCTACTTCGGCCTGCCCTACAGCAACGACATGGGCGTGCGCGAGGAGTACCCGGATTTCCCGCCGCTGCCGCTCATGCAGGGCACGGACATCGTGGAGATCGAGCCCGACCAGTCCACGCTCACCCACCGGTACACCGAGCGCGCGCAGCAGTTCATCCGCGAGCACCGCGAGGGGCCGTTCTTCCTGTACTTCGCGCACATGTACGTGCACACGCCGCTCTTTCCGCCCGAGGACTTTTTGCGCCGGGCGCAGAACGGGCCCTACGGCGCGGAGGTCGAGTGCATCGACTGGTCCACCGGCGAGATCCTCAAGACCCTGCGCGAGTGCGGGCTGGAGGAGAATACGCTGGTGCTGTTCACCTCGGACAACGGCTCCACCACCCGCAAGGGCAGCAGCAACGCGCCCCTGCGCGGCCGGAAGGGCCAGACCTGGGAGGGCGGCATGCGCATGCCCTGCATCGCCCAGTGGCCGGGCCGCATTCCACGGGCGGCCACCTGCACCGAGCTCGCCACGACCATGGACCTGCTGCCCACGTTCGCGGGCCTGTCCGGCGCCCAGGTGCCCGGCGACCGGATCATCGACGGACACGACATCCGCCCGCTCTTGTGGGCCGAGCCGGGCGCCGCCACGCCGTACGAGGCGTTCTACTACTACGCGAACGCGTCCTTGAACGCGGTGCGCGCGGGCGAGTGGAAGCTGCATGTGAACACCGGCGAGCTCTACAACCTGGCCGAGGACATCGGAGAACAGAACGAGCTCGCCGCGCGTTGCCCGGACGTCGTGCGCCGGCTCACCGACTTCGCGAACGCGGCCCGCGACGACCTGGGCGACTACCGCGCGGGGCAGGAGGGCCGCAACTGCCGCCCGCCCGGCCGGGTGGAGAATCCGGTACAGCTGCGCGCGACCTCGGGCCCGTCCCTGGACCCGCACACGCAGGCGGAGTACGACTGAGGGGAGTCATGCCAGGGCGGCTCAGGCCCAGGCGTCCACGAGCTCGTCCACGGCCCCGGGCAGCACGCCCACGAGCCGGGCGAGGTCCAGGATCGTGAACCGGCTTCGCATCTCGTGCGCGTGGGCGAAGGCCGCGCGCAG
>CAZOBJ010000002.1:28227-35298 GCA_964577825.1 uncultured Planctomycetales bacterium | reverse complement strand
TCGGGCTCGTGGTCGCGGATCGCCTCGGGCCGGTCCAGGTACAGGGGCTCCAGGTCGTTGATCAGCGCCGCGGCGCGCGGGCAGTAGTACTCGCCGAAGAGCAGGTTGTTGAGCCGCCAGTCCGTGGTGCTCACGCACTTGGCCAGGATGTCCCCGAGGCCGGAGCCGGTCAGCTTGTGCGGGGCCGCGGCCAGCACCGAAGGGGAGCTGAGCACCGCCTTGGGCGGCCGGGCGTACACGATGCTCTTGACGCCCTTGAGCGTCGGCGCGATGTTCGCGGAGGCGTACCCGTTCATGCTCGCGGCCGTGGCGAACGCGGCGTAGGGCAGGTCGCGCTCCCAGGCGAGCCACTTGCCCAGGTCGCTGATCACCCCCGCGCCTACGGGAAGAACGACGTCCGTGGGGCCGAGCTGCGCCTGGAGGCGCTCGAAGGTCGCGTCGTCGCAGCGCGGGTCCTCGCCCGGCTTCGGGTCCGGGACCACGGCCTCGGCCACGGTCCAGCCGGTCTTGGCCAGCGCCCGGGATACGGCCGCGCCTGCGGCCTCGCGCGTGCGCGCGTCCATGAGCACGGCCGCGCACCGGCCGGAGGCGACCCGGCCCAGCACGTCGCTCGCGCGGTCGACCGCGTCCTCGGCATAGACCACCTCGCTCGGGTCGATGGTGTGGGTCTTGCCGCACTCGCAGGCGAACGTGGCGCCGTACAGGCTCTCAGGGCTTGGGGCGGCCATCGGGCTTCCTCCTAGGGTGAATCTGCGAGCGTACACCGCGCTTTTCGGGCCCGCAAGGGAAAACCCCTGCCCGCCCCGGCCCGCGGCCACGCGCGGGCGCGGCGTGCGGCTGTCAAGGCCCGCAAGCGGGCGGTGTCTGGATTTCCGTCCCGGGGCTGCGGATGCGGACCGATTCAGCCACAACCGGAAACCGCTTGACGTAGTCGGTGGAGGTGTGTACGTTCCCTGCGGAATCCAGGCGGCTGTGGGCCGACGGGCGTCAATGGCGCGCGCCCGTGCGGGCCGGCGCGTAAGCGCGCGCGCGTATGGAGCTCTCGCTGCTCGTGGGAGCGCGAGACTGGCGTAATACACATGTAGGAGCGGAAAGGAGTGCAGGGGATGCGTAGCAAGGGAACGCGCGGTTTCACCACGCTGGAGCTCTTGATCATCCTGGTCATCATCGGGTTCTTCGTGGCCATGATCGCGCCGCGGCTGGCGGGCCTGTTCGACGACGCCACGCGCAAGATCAGCGACAGCAACAAGAAGGACAGCATGCGGTTCAGCCGGATGTGGCAGGTGGACCGCGGCAACAAGGAGATCGGCAACAACCTGATCAATCTCGTGTACTACACCGGCGACGACACGGACGGCGACCTGGACGGCGGCCTGGGGAACTACGACATCCCCATGCTGGCCGAGCAAAGCAACGACGAGGACGGCGCCGAGTGGATCAGCTACCGCATGATGCGCCGGCTGAAGCTCTATCGGCACGTGCTCAGCGAAGAGGAGGCCCAGGAGCTCATCGACATGGGCCTCACGCGCGTGCAGATGCTCGACCGCGACTACACCGAAGACCCCGCCCAGAACAAGCTCCACCGGGTCCAGGAGGGCATGGTGGTCCTGATGATCGGCGCGGGCCGCGAGGATGACGACAACGACGCGTTCGACGAGTGGGTCTGCCACGCGGAGGACGACTACGACGACTGGGCAGACGACGTCCTGGACGGAAACGTGCAGGACGACCTCGTGGGCGACGACACGATCCCCGACTACCGGCTCGGCGGTCCGGGCGGCGCGCCCGACGACGGGCTGGGCATCGCGTACCCCGAGTACCTGTACCGGATCGTCATGGGCGTGGGCGAGGAGAGCAGCCTGGTCAAGGACGGGATCGTGGACAACGCCGGGATCAGCCCGGACGCGATCTCGCGCGAGGACCACTACCGGCTCAACAAGTACATCATGGTGCTGCCGCGCCTGAAGGCCACCAACCGCAGCGTGGTGAACCACGCGGGCGGGTTCGCCGGGTCCAACGACTGCCCGAAGCGGTTCGTGGTCACCCGCAACGTGGACGGGGCCGAGGAGCGCGACACCCTGCTCGTGGCCGACCGGCTCGACCAAAGCGCGCAGGCCATCGGCGACTTCGAGGTCATCTCGCCCGAGGGCTACAAGCTCCTGGACACCGTGGAGGAGCTGTGGCTCAACGTGGGCGGTCCCGACGGCACCGAGACGGACAACGACTACGTTCCGGGCACCTGACCGCCGCGGCGGTCGACCGTTTGGACAGCGCGGACGCGCGATCGGCCGTTCCACCGAGCGGCCGGTCGCGCATGCCCGTTGCGGGGGTCGGCCGCGGCCGCGGGCTCCTCGATGCCGAGACCGCCATGCACAGACACGCGGGCTTTACCACGCTTGAGCTCCTCATCGTCCTGGTGCTGATCGGGTTCCTGGTCGCCATGGCCAGCCCCCGGTTCGCGCACCTGTTCGAGGACGCCAGCGGCAAGATCTCGGACCGGAACTTGAGCGAGCTCACCAACCTCGTGCACCAGTGGCAGGACGTGCACCCGGGCCAGCTGCCGAACCGGATGCAAAGCCCGGTCTTCTACACCGGCCCGGACGGGGGCGCCGGGAACGAGGACAACTACCGGATCGCGTCCCTCGCGGAGGCGCACCATCCCGAGGACGGGGCCGAGTGGCTCTCCCACGCGTTCGTCGAGCGCCTCAAGCCGTATCTGCACACCCTGAGCGCCGAGGAGGCGGACGAGCTGCACGTGTTGGGCATCTACGAGGTGACCGTGCTCGCCCGGGACGCGGATGCGCCCGGCGCGAGCGCACAGCGGCGGCTGCCCGTGACTGCGGGCATGCGGGTCGTCATGGTCGGTGCCGGGGCGGACGCATCCGGCCGGTGGGCCTGCGATGCGGACGCGGACTACACGTTCGCGAGCTGGGGCGACCGGCTCGCGGGCGCGGTCCAGCCCGACCCGGTGGGCCAGTCCACGGCAGCCGACGGAGGGATTCCGGACACCTATGCGGACGGCATCGGCCATCCGGACCTCCTGTACCGGATCGTGCTCGGGGTGGGCCCGGACTGCGCGCTCGTGCAGGGCGGCGACCTGGCCGCAGCGCCGCGCAGCCCGCACGCCCTGTCGCGCGAGGACCACTACCGGCTGGACACGTACCTCCTGGCCCTGCCCCGGCTGCGGGCCACGGTCGAGCGCGTGCTCGACGCGGGCGGGGGCAGCGCCGACCTGCCCAAGACCCTGCGGGTGGAGCGCGACCGCGACGGGGCCGCGGACCGCGACGAGTTCGTGGTCGCGGACGAGGACTTCACGGCCGTGCACCAGGCCGGCGGATTCGTGGTGGTCTCGCCCGAGGGCGCGCGGCTGTCGGCCGCGGACGAGGGCAACTGGCACGTGGACAACACCCCGGGCACCGGCACGGCCTACTGAACCGGCCGCGCGGGCCGGGCGGCGTAGGGGCTGCATGCGCGCATTCACCGTACTCGAAATGTTGATCGTGCTCGTGATCCTCGGGTTCTTCGCCGCGATGGTCGCGCCGCTCGTGGTGGGGGTGAGCCGCACCGAGCAGGTGCAGGCCACCCAGGCGCGGCTCGCGAGCCTGCGCACGAGCGTGCTGGGCGGCGAAGAGACCCCGCAGGCGACCCCGTCAAGCAAGGGAGCGGCGGCCGGGTATGTGGCCCACCACAGCGGCCTGCCGCGGCTCTACTGGGGCGCCGGGGCCGAGGACACGCGCCGGTGGGCCTACACCGACGACCGGGTCAGCGACCCGGACACCGGCCGCGCGATCACGGACGCGGTCGGCACCGGGTACGCGGGCGCGCCGGACGCGTTCGCCGCGCGGTGGGAGAGCTTCACCCACGTCGCGTCGCTTGCGAGCGTGGCGCCCGAGCCCATCACCACGGAAGACGAGTTCGAGCTCGCGCTCCTGCGCCTGCATCCCCTGGGCCTGTTCGAGCGGCGCATCCTATCCGCGGCGTTGCGCGACCTGTGGCAGGGCCCCTACGCCCAGACGCCGGTAGACGCGCATCCGGACGACGGGGACATCCTCGACTACACGAGCGGGGACTTGGTGCGCCGGGCGCGGTTTTTGCAGACCCAGACCGAGGCCCGGTTTGCGGACGCGTGGGGGCGGAGCCTGCTCTTCTTTCCCTACTACGCGCCCGCGGCCGGGTCCGTGCCCGAACAGCGCGAGCTGTGGATCGTCTCCGAAGGCCCGGACGGGCGGAGCGCCTGGAACCTGGCCGACCCGTCCGGGTACGTGCACTACGACCCCACCTCGGACGAGAACCTGGACAACGTGGTCCTCAAGATCGCGCACAACGAGTGGCGCGACATTGTCACGAGCCTGGAGTCCGCGACGCGCGACCGGCTGGAGGCCGTGCGCGCGGGGCTCCTGGGCGCGCCGGGCCGCCGCGACCGGCTGGGCCGGCCGGTGGTGGGCGGGTTCCTGGGCGACCTGGGGCGGTTGCCGCACGTCTACGAGTCCTTGGGCGCGGCCTGGTCCCTGCGCTACCGGTGGGACGCCGCGGCCGGGGTGTGGCGCCCCGAGCAGTGGACAGGCGGCGCGTGGACGGGGACGGGGGCGACCTTCGACCCTGAAGCGGTCAGCCCCCGCGGCCTGTGGCGCCGGGACCCGGTCACGGACGCGGACCCGGACAACGACCTGATGCCCTTGCGCTACGGGGTGGGGTGGCGCGGCGCGTACGTGCCCGCGCCGAGGAACGAGACGCAGCGCCTGGCGGACGCCTGGGGCCGGCCGCTCTATTTCTACAGGGACGCAGCGGGACTTCTCTACGTACTGAGCGCGGGTCCGGACGGCCAGGCGCTCCTGCCGGCCGCGAGCAACACCCCGGGCACCTACGACCCGAGCGCGGCCGAGAACCTGGACAACCTGGCCGTGTGCGTGGCCGACAGCGAGTGGCGCGTGCCCGGGGACGCGGCGCCGGCCATCGCGTTCGAGGTCCGGGGCGGCGATCTGGCCGACACACGCGCGCGCCTGTACATGGACGCCGCGCTCGAAGCCGAGACCCCGGCCCGGTTCGACGAGCTCGGGGCCTGGACCGAGGACGGCCTGGGCACTGCGTGGCGGGCCGCGTTCGCGAACACGGTGCTCGACGACTTCGCCGCGCCCGCGGTGCTCACCGGCCTGTGGCAGGTGCGCGACGCGGGCGCGCCGCCCGGCACGCTCAATGTCGAGGAGAAGACCGAGGCGCCGTTCACCGACGGCGGGCTCGTGCTCACGGGCACGTCCGCCTGGGGCGCGAACGGGGTGCGGGCGCGCAGGGCCGTGACCCGGCGCACGGGCCGGCGGGTGCAGGCGCGGGTGCACACCCCGGCCACGCCGCAGGACTTCATGTTCGGCCTGTACGCGGTTGACGGCGACCTGGACGAGACGCACGACCAGCTCGCAGTGTGGTTCCACGACGGGGGCACGGTGCGCATCTGGGACGGCTCCGCGCCCGCGGACCTGCTCACCGGCGGCGGGGGCCCGGTCGACTACGACCCGGACACGGAGTACAGCGTGGCCGTCGAGTACGCCACCACCGGGTTCCGGGTGCTCCTCGACGGCACGGAGATCTACCCCGCGTTTTCCGACGGGGGCGTGCCCGCCGACCAGGCGGGCCCGGTCGGCTACGTGTCCGCGGACGCGTACGGGGCCGGACCCTGGCGCGTGGACGACGTGACCGTGGACGGCGAGGTGGTCGACGACTTCAACGACAACAGCCTGGGGTACGCCCTGTGGCGGGTGTACAGCGGCGGCGCGCGCGTCGTGCCCAACGTGCGCGCCGAGGCCGGGGCGCTCCTTGTGTCCGGCACGGGCGTTTGGGAGGCGAACCAGGCCCTCAGCCGCGTGCCCGTGCGGCGCGTGGCCGGCAAGCGGGTGCAGTGGACGGTCATCGCGCCGGACGCCACGCACAGCCTGCTCGTGGGCCTGACCCCGGACGCCGCGAGCCCGGCGTCCGCGAGCGAGGGCGGGCAACTGTCCGTCATGTTCGACAGCACGGGCGCCATCAGCCGGTACGAGGGCGGCGCGCCCGTGAATGACCTCGGCCGCACCTACGCGGCGGGCGAGGCGCACACCGTGGCCGTGGAGTTCGCCAGCGACGCCGCGCGCGCCGCGAACGACGACTACGGGTACCGGGTCCTGGTCGACGGCGAGGCGGTCTACTCCGGGGGCACGCAGGACGAGGACCGGTACTGGGTGGTGGTCGACGCGCGCTCGGGCGAGAACTGGCAGGTGCGCACGGTCAGCGCCCTCGGGTCGTACACCGTGCCCGCCGGGCCGCGGGCCGTGCTTTTGTGGGACGACGCGGACGGGGACGGGGACCTGGACGCGGGCGAGCCGCGCCTCGTGCGCGAGGTGATGGTGGACGCCTCGGGCCAGGCCGACCGTACCGTGCGCGTGTCCGTGCCGTGGTAGAGACGTAGCTGAGCCCGACGATGTAGGAGCCATCCATGCGCGGGGCAGCGAAGCGGTCCGGGTTCACGGTGCTCGAACTCCTGCTCATCGTGGTGATGCTGGGGATCTTCGCGGCCATGGTGGTGCCCCTGGCCGCGTCCATCGGCGAGGCCCGCAAGGTGGGCGAGACCGAGGCCGCGCTCCAGGGTCTGCGCGCGGACCTTGTGGGCCCGGCGGACAGGTACGACGCCTCGGGCCGGCCCGTGTACGGCGGGTATGTGGCCGACCTGTCGACCCTGCCCCGGCTCTACTACGGCGCATGGAACCAGGCGCAGAAATCCTGGGCGTACACCGACGACGCGGGCGGGCCGGCGGCCAACCCGGCCCCGGCCGTGTTCACCGAGCAGGTGCAGACCCAGTACGCGGGCAGCCCGTCCGCGTTCTACGCGACCTGGGACCAGTTCACCCTGCGCGCGAATTACCCCGGCGACGACGCGGCCGCGGAAGAGGAGCTGCGCAACCACCTCGTGCGCCTCCAGCCCATCGGCCTGTGGGAGGCGCGGATCCTGGACGCGGACGAGACTCCCCTGTGGCAGGGCCCGTACCGCGCCCGGCCCGTGGACCGGTTCCCGGGCGACGCGGACCCGGACGGCTGGCGAAGCGGCGA
>CAZOBJ010000002.1:0-28127 GCA_964577825.1 uncultured Planctomycetales bacterium | reverse complement strand
GGCCCGTGGACCGGTTCCCGGGCGACGCGGACCCGGACGGCTGGCGAAGCGGCGAGGACGCGCGCGTGCGCGCTTTCCTGGCGCGCGCGAACCCGGGCCGGCTCGCGGACGCCTGGGGCCGGGCGCTCGTCTTCTTTCCGTACTACGACGCGGCCGAGGACCGTGCCGAGCTGTGGGTGGTGAGCCGCGGGCCGGATGGGCGCGTGTCCTGGAACCTGTCCGGCGCCTACATCGCCTACGACGAGGACGCCCAGCCGAACGCGGACAACCTGGTCGTCAAGATCCGCTACAGCCAGTGGCGCGAGACCGTGGTCCAGGGCCTGGAAGACAAGACCCGCGCGATGCTCGAGGAGATTCGCGAGGCCCTGGTGGGCGCGCGCGAGGCCACCGACGAGAAGAACCGCCCGGTGGTGGGCGGGTTCGTGGGCGATATGGGAAGGCTGGCGCACTTCTACCGCCAGGCGGGGGACGGCTTCTGGCCGTACCGGTTCCGCTGGGACGCGCAGGCCGGGGTGTGGGAGCCCGAGCAGTGGACCGGCGCGGCGTGGGCGGCGTGGGGCGGCACGTTCGACGCACAGGATTGCGTGCCCCGCGGCCTGTGGACGCGCGACCCGGCCGGCGACCCGGACGCCGCGCTGCCCGCGCTCGCGCGCGGCGTGGGGTGGCGCACGACCTACCTGCGCCCGCCCGCGGACGAGGACGAGCGGCCCGTGGACGCCTGGGGCAGGCCCGTGCGGTTCTATCACGACGACGAGGGGGTGCTGTGGATCCTGAGCGCCGGGCCGGACGGCAAGATGGCGCTGCCGGCCGCGGGCAATGCGCCCGGCGCGTACGACGCGGACGCCGCGCAGAACGCGGACAACGTTGCGGTGACCCTGCGCGACGCGGCCTGGCACGTGGCCGCGAACGACGAGCCGATCGGGTTCGCGGTCACCGGGTCCGTGACCGGGGACACGCGCGCGCGCCTGGTTTTGCGACCCGACGAGAGACAGGCCGACCCGGATGAAATATTCCGAGACCTGCGCGCGCCCGGGCGCGCGGACGCGTGGGCGGGGTGGTTCCCGGCGTACTGGCACACGCTCGAGGACTGGTCCTCGAGCACGATCGACGCGGCGCGCTGGTCCGAGCTCGACAGCGACGCGGCCCCGCCCTCGCCCCTGAGCGGCAACGTGCGCGTAGAGAACGAGCGCCTGACCCTCAACGGCAGCGCCGACTGGGCCGAGAACGGCCTACTCACCCAGCCCGGGGTCACGGTGGAGCGCGCCGCCGGGGACCGGGTGCGCCTGGTGCTGCAGGCCCATCCGTCCGCCGGCCACGAGCTCCAGGCGGGCCTGTACACCGACCCGGCGCTTTTGGGCGCCGGAGCGCCCGCAGGCAGCCGGTTCGTGGTCCGGTTCGAGGCCGACGGCGACCTGTCGCTGGGCGACGGCGCGAGCAGCGTGCCCGCGCCCGCGCCCCATGCGACCTGGTCCCCGGGCGCAACCTATACGGTCACGATCACCTTCGGGTGCAGCGCGGACCCGCAGGCCGGGTTCACCGTGCACGTGAACGGCGCGCAGGTCTTTGACAGCGACAGCGCCCTGGCCATGCCCGGCACGGACACGTTCCACGTCGGGGTCCAGGCCCGCGTGGACCACGCCACGGAGCGTTGGGCGCTTTTGCAGGCGCTCACCTACCACGCGGGCGCGCCGCTCGCGGGTGCGGCCTCGGCCCCGGCAGGGGCGCGGCAGGTGCTTCTCTGGGAGGACCGCGACGCGGACGAGACCCTGGACCCGGACGAGGCCCTGGCCGCGGGGACGGTGGTCATCGACGCGCAGGGCCGGCCCGACCGGACGGTTGCGGTGACGATTCCCTAGCCCCGTGTGCCGGTTGGGCGAAAGCCGCGCGGGGTTTTTGACGAAATCATAGGAGACGGAAGGCCGCGTCCGCAGGCCGAGTGTGTCCCTGGCCCGTGGTCGCGGTGGAGCCCGAGAACCACGCACAGGGCCCCGCGCCTGCGCTCGGCAGTACGCCGCGGCGCGCCCGGGGCCGGACGGGGAAGGCATGGCCACAGCGATTCTCTCTGTCGAGCTCGGCCAGCGGGCCACGCGCGCCCTGGTCGTGGAGCGGCGCGGGAACCGCGCCCGGATCACCGCGTCGGCCGAGGTCTCGGTCGCGCGGCGCGACGACCCGGACGAGGCGCTCACGCGCGTTCTGGAGGCCCTAGGCAAGTTTCCGAAGTCCGTGGTGCTCGTCTCCGGCCACACGCAGACCTTCACCTGCCAGATGGGCCTGCCCCCGAGCCAGGCGCTGGCCATGCGTCCCGAGCAGCTCGAGCACGCCGCCCGGTTCGAGGTCGAGCCGTACGTGGAGTTTCCCGCGTCCGACGGGCTGTACTCGGTGGACATGCCCACGCGCAAGCCGCGCGCCTCGGCGCAGACGACGCCGGTGCGGGTGGCCGTCATCTACCGGCGCCAGTACGAGCACTTCGAGGCCATCTGCCGCAGGCACGGCCTGCGGCTGAAGGCCATGTACCCCACGGACATGAGCTTCGCGCTCTCGGGCGTGGACATTCCCGACCCCTCGCGCTTCGTGGTGCTCCTGGACGTGCGCCCGGAGGGGGTGCGCGCGGCGCTCGCCAACGGGGCGGACCTGCTGGCCGCGCGCAACGTGCCCGCGAGCGTGGACGAGGCGCTCATCGCGCTCAACGGCGGGCCGCTCGACGATCCGGCCGTGGTCGGGGCCGCCCAGGCGCTCGCCCAGGGCGTGCAGGCCACGCTCTCGGAGTTCGGCGGCGACTGGGCGTGCCCGCACCGCGTGGTCGTGTGCGGCGACGGGTCGCGCATCCCGTCCCTGGTGGAGGCGGTCCGGTCGCTCACCGACGCGGAACAGGTCAGCGCCTGGAACCCGGACCTCACCGCCGGGACGCTCGAGAGCCTGGTGGAGGACCTGGGCGGCGCGTACGCGTCCGCGGCCGGCGGGGCGCTTCAGGAGCTGGATCTCACCGGCGGCCGGCGGCTGGGCGTGGACCTGACCGTGGGCCTGGGCGCACGCGCGAGAGAGAGCCTGCACCTGGCCCCGTTCGCCCTGGTGCTCGTCACAGCGGCCATCTTCGGCGTGTTCTACTACATGGGCCACCGCCGCCTGGAATCCCTGAAGACCGCCCGGGCGCGGCTGGAGACCGAGGTCGAGGGCCTGGAGTCCACCCAAGCCCGCCTCGAGCGCCAGGAGGAGCGTTACCGGGCCGAACAGGCCCGCCAGGACGAGCTTCAACGGCAAATCCGCACCCTGGAGCTGTTGACCGGTCCCCCGGGGGCCGGGGTGGCGCAGTTGCTGCGCACGGTGGCCGAGGTGATTCCCGAAACCGTGGTGGTCCAACGCCTCGCGCAAGCGGGTCCGGACCGATTTGTCATCGAGGGCCTGGGCGCGAGCGCCACGGCGGTGAGCACGTTCAACGACGAGCTCCAGAAGCGCCCGGACTGCGTGGAAGCCCGCCTGGAGGCGGTTCACGAGCGCAACGGGGGCGCGCGGGCCTTGCGCGCGGAAGGTCAGGACGGCCGGCAGGGGCCCGGGTTCCGGGTCTCGTACCGGATCGTGCTGCGATGGAACACGGTGCTCGGCGCCCTGGCCGCCGAGGCCCGCGAGCCCGTTGAGGACGAGTGATGAGGAAGCTCACCAAGCTCGAGCGCTACGGGCTGTTGGCCATCTTCTGCATGGTGGCTATCTACGTGTACGTGAAGCTCTTCCACGAGCGGTTGGAGGCCGACATCGTGCGCGAACAGCGGCAGGTCGACAGCCTGCACGAGCGCCGCGGCGAGCTGCTGGGCCAGATCCCCAACCAGCAGGACACCACCTGGCGGCTGCGCCTGGCCCAGGCCGCCACGCGGCGCTTGGAGCGCCGTCTCGCAGAGGCCAAGACCGTGCTCGTGACGCCCGACCAGGTGACCGCGCCCCTGCGCGCCATCACCGAGAGCGCGGAGACGCACGGGCTCAACGTCCTCCGTTCCGAGCCCGTGCAGCGAGACGCGCACACCGAGCTCCCGGGCGGCGAGCTCCTAGAGCAGGCCGCGCGCCGGCGCATGGAGATGGTGGGCTCGTTTCACGACCTGCTGCGATTCGTGCTGGACCTGCCCCGGGTCACGGACAAGGTGGTGGTCGTGGAGTCGATCCGCGTCACCCTGGAGGACCCGGACACCGGGCGGGTGCGCGCGAACATGGACCTATTGTTGTGAGGCGCGGGCGTGGGGCCGACGAAGGCGAAGGAGAGACCCTGGTGCGCACTGTGCTGATCCTGGCGCTCGCCGCGACGGCGCTCTGCCCCTGCTTGGGGGCGGGCGACCGCGTGCAGGAGCCTGCGCCCGCGGGCGGCGCGCCACAGGCCCGGCCGGGCGAGGCGGCCGCGCAGGAGCTGCCGGCGCGCAACCCCTTTGCCGTGAGCGAGGCCATGCGCCGGGGCGAGGCGCAGCCGCCCGAGCCCGCGCCGCCCGAGCCCGCGCCCGAGCCCGCGCCCGAGGCCGGCCCGCGCGTGCCCGAGGTTCGCATGCTCGGGGTGATGGTGGTCGGCGCGGACCGGATGGCCCTGCTGTGGGTGCCGCGCACCGAACGGAGCCTGGCCGTGCGCGAAGGCGAGGTGCACACGCTGGACTTGCCGCCGGAAGACGAGCGACGCGACGACGACTCACAGGCCGACGAATCGACCGCGGTGCGGGTGCGGATCAAGCAGATCACCGAACGGGCGACCGTGCTGGAGGTGGGCGACCTGGACAAGCCCGTGGTCGTCGAAGTGCCCTGGCGCCCGATTGCGCGGTAGGAGGAGAACGAACCCATGAAACGATTGGCGCTTGCCGGCTTCGTCCTGGCCTTTGTCGTGTCCGGGTGCGCGCGCGACAAGCCGTGTCCCGAGGAGACGGTCCGGTTCCGCACGGACCAGGCGGAGTGCTACACCAAGAGCCACCCGCCCGCCGAGGCCCAGGCGCCCGTGCCCAGCGGCCCGAAGGTGCGGGTCATCTCGTCGGGGCTCGACGAGTTCGCGGCCACGGAGCAGGACCTGCGCGAGCAGCGCGCGATGCGCCAGCGGATGATGCAGGGCGAGATCGAGGTGTTCCACTGGAAAGGCGCGCCCATGATCGAGGTGCTGCGCTTCTTCACCGACCTGACCGGGTACAACATCGTGGCCAGCGAATCGGTCATGGACAAGCGGGTGACCCTGTTCCTCAAGGACGTCACGCCCCGCGCGGCCCTGTCGACCCTGTGCAAGGTGTACAACCTGTGGTACAGCATCGACGACAACGTGATCCGGGTGATGACCGCGCCCGAGTTCGCCAAGGACCTGGTGGTCCGCCGCGACGAGCAGACGGTCATCATCAGCCTGCGCTACGCGTCGGCCACGGGCGTGGCCAAGATGATCGACCAGCTGTTGGGCGAGCGCATCGACTACGCCGAGCCCGAGGACGTGGAGGACAGCTACAACCACGTGGTCGGCGGGGAAGGAACCGCGGGCGGCGGCGGGGACGGCGCGGGGATTCCCGACACGGCCCAGGTGACTCGGCCCGGCGACACGGACGAGGCCACTTCCACCGCGGTCGCGCGCATCGAGGAGGCGCGCGAGGCCGGCGAGCCGGTGCCGCCGGACCTTCTGGCCGCGGCGACAACCGGCAAAGAGGTCGAGACCGTGGCCACCATGGCCGTGTTCCCCCGCAACAACACGATCGTGGTCCGGTCCGTGGACAAGCCGCTACTCGACCAGGTGCAACGGATCGCCGAGAACCTGGACACGCCCACCAAGCAGGTGCTGCTGGCCGTGCGCATCCTGGAGGTGACGCTGACCGACGACTTCGAGAGCATGTTCGACTGGCAGTACGACGGCGAGCACCAGTTCGCCGGGTTCGGCCCCATGATGACTCACGACTTGAACGTGGGCAACTTCGGCGCGGGCGCGGTGGCGGGCTCCACGTTGTCCTACAATGTGTTCCGGGCGCTGGGCAACCGGATCAACGCGCGCGTGGAGATGCTCCAGGACGAGAATCGGGTCAACGAGATCGCCACGCCCTTCATCCTGTGCGCGAACAACGCGCCGGGCAAGTTCTTCGTGGGCGAGGAGCGCCCCGTGACCGTGAACTACGAGTTCGAGCTGCGCGAGATCGAGTCCGGCGCCGGGGTGCGCGACACCACCCGCCCGATCATGGAGCTGCGCGAGATCGGCACCACGGTGGAGATCTCGCCCCAGATCAACCCGGACGGCACGATCACCATGCGGCTGCACACCGAGATTTCCACGCTCAACGCCGGGGCGGCGAACGTGTCGTTCATCGACAGCGCGGGCAACGTCCTGTCCCTGCCCATCGACACGGTGGACACCTCCACGGTCAACAGCCTGGTGGTGGCCGAGAACGGCGCCACCCTGGGCCTGGGCGGACTCGTGCGCGAGAACGTGCACAACCGCGAGCGCAAGGTCCCGGTCCTCGGCGACGTGCCGGGGCTGAAGGTCTTCTTCTCGCACCTCACTCGCGAGAAGGACAAGACCGAGACCGTGATCCTGATCACCCCGTACATCATGCTCACGCCCGCGGCCGCGCAGGCGCAGAGCGACGACGCGATGCGCCGGCTCTCGGACCATCCGACCGTCCGCCACGGCGACGGGCGGATCCTGTACTACGACGAGACCTTCGACAAGCTGCGCGCGATCCCGGGCCAGGACCGGCGCCTGCCGGGTCGCCCCCCGCCGCGCACCCCGGGCACGACCCTGGAGCGTGGATACCGGCGCCGCGTCGGGCCGGAACTCGACGAAGAGGACGCGCCCGAGGCCTCCGGGCCGGCGCACTCCGCCCCGCAGGACCACGAGGGCGAGGTCTCCCGCGTCCCCGCGCCGCAACGCCCTGCGAGGGCGCTCGAGCAGGTCCGTGCGCCGCAAAGCGCCGCGCAAGCGGCGGACCCCACCGATGCCATGCCCGGGCTTGGGGGGCCGAGCGCCGCCGGCCCGGAGCTTGACACATTCCCGCCCGGACCCGATTATGCGCCCTGGACCTGGGTCGAGGCGCAGGCCCCCCGGCCGGGCCCAAGGCCCCGCCCGGGACCGCGTTCGTCCGGGTCGGCCGCGGCCGGCCGCGGCCGGCCCGCCCCGCTGCTGTGGCCGCGCTGACGCGCGGCGAAGCGCACGGGAGCCGGCATGGACCCCAAGATCGAGAAGGTCGTCATGCGCCTGCTCAAGAGCGGGGCCCGGCCGGGCCCCGCCGAGGCGGGCGCGCCGCGGGCGCGCTCGCGCCACGCGATGCTCGACCGGCTCCTCTCCCAGGGCCGGGTGACCGAGGAGGACCTGGCCCGGTGCACCGCGCAGCTGGCGGACCTCGAGTTCGTGCCCGTGGAGGCGAACCTGCTCGCGCCGGAACTGAGCCGCATGGTGCCCGCGTCGCTCGCGTACCGGGACCAGCTCATCCCCATCGCGGTGGAGGGCGGTCGGCTCCAGGTCGCCGCGATCGAGCCCGTGTCCAAGAGCGTGATCGAGAATCTGCACCGGCTCTCGGGCCGCCGGGTGGACCAGCACATCACCACGCGCGCGGCGGTCACCCAGGGACTCAGGCACCTCTACGGCCTGCGCGCCCCAGGGCCCGCGCCCGCCGAAGCGCGCCGCCGCGCCACCACGGGCAGGGTCCCCGTGCCCCCGGCGAGCCAGCTTCTGCAGAACCTGCTCGTGGACGCCATGAGCCAGGACGCCAGCGACATCCACCTCGAACCCGAGAAGGAGCGCCTGCGCGTGCGCTTTCGCGTGGACGGGGTGCTCATGGAACACGCCTTCTATCCGCGCGAGGCGGTCGGCACCCTGGTCAGCCGCGTGAAGGTGCTCGCGCACCTGGACATCGCGGAGAAGCGCGCGCCCCAGGACGGGGCCTTCGAGTTCCGCCACGGCAGCGAGTCCCTGGACGTGCGCGTGTCCGTCTTGCCGGCCCTGCACGGCGAAAAGGTGGAGCTGCGCCTGCTCATGCCCCAGGGCCGAGCCTTCGAGCTCGAGGACCTGGGCATGGAGCCGGACGTGCTCTCGCGCTTCGAAGAGCTCATCACCCACCCGCACGGGATTGTCCTCATCACCGGGCCCACGGGCAGCGGAAAGTCGACCACCCTGTACGCCGCGCTCAAGCGCATCCGGTCCGTGTCCACGAACATCACCACGGTCGAGGACCCGATCGAGTACCACATCGACGGGGTGACCCAGACCCAGGTCGACCCGGTGAACAAGTTCACGTTCGCCACCGCACTGCGCGCGATCCTGCGCCAGGACCCGGACATCATGATGGTCGGCGAGATCCGCGACCGGGCCACCGCGGACATGGCCCTGCGCGCGGCGCTCACCGGGCACCTGGTGTTCTCCACCCTGCACACGAACGACGCGCCCGGGGGCATCACCCGGCTCGTGGACATGGGCTGCGAGCCGTTTCTTGTGAGCTCCTCGGTGAGCGGCATCGTGGCCCAGCGCCTGGTGCGCCGCGTGTGCGAGGAGTGTCGCGAGGCCTTCGCCCCCGATCAGCTCATCCAGCGCCGCCTGGGCGTCCCGGACGTGCGCGCCGAGCGGACCTGGTACCGGGGGCTGGGGTGCGACCAGTGCCTGCACACCGGGTACAGGGGCCGCACCGGTGTGTACGAGCTCTTCGAGCTCAGCGACGAGACCCGGGCCATGGTCGTCGAACATCTGCCCACCGACGAGATCCGCCGCACCGCCATCCGCCAGGGCATGCGCACGTTGCGCGGCGACAGCATCCTGAAGGTCGACCGGGGGCGGACCACCCCGGAGGAGGCCTTGCGCGTCACCGCGCTCGACTGACCGCCGGCCGGCCCCGGAGGGGACCATGCCCGTTTTCACCTACCACTACATCGACGAGACCGGGCACGAGGCCACGGACACGGTGGAGGCGGTGAGTCGCGAGGCCGCCGCGGACCAGCTGCGCACCGAGCGGCGGGTCGTGACCCGCATCGAGGAGATGGAGATCTCCGCCGAGCGAGGCGGCGCGCGGTTCGACCCGTGGAGCCTGTTCAGCTTCGTCACGGCCACGGACCTCGTGATCTTCTTCCGGGAGTTCGCGGCGCTCGTGCGCGCGGGCGTGCCGGTGGTGGGCAGCCTGGAGCTCCTGGAGACCCAGGCCACCAAGCGCCGGTTGCGCCGCGCCGTGGCCCGGGTGCGCCGGGACGTGGAGGGCGGCAGCTCCATGGCCGACGCCATGCGCCCGCACCGGGGCCTGTTCTCGCCCTTGGTTGTGAGCATGGTTTCCGCGGGCGAGGCCGGCGGGTTCCTGGAGTCCACCTTCGAGCGCATCGCAGACCTGCTGGAGGCGCGGGCGAGCTTCCGCAGCCAGGTGAGCACCGCGCTCCTCTATCCGTCCGTGGTGGTGGTGGCCATCGTGGTGGCGGTGTGGCTGCTGACCGCGCATGTGGTGCCGAACATCATGACGCTCATGACCGCGTTCGGCCGCAAGCTTCCAGCGCCCACGCGCATGCTCCTGGACGTCCTGGATTGGCTTCAGACGTGGTGGACGGTGCTGACCGCCTCGGGGCTGGGGGTGCTGGTGGTGCTGGTGCTCATGTACCTCACCGCGCCGGGCCGGAACCTGCTCGACCGCGCCAAGCTGTATCTGCCGCTCATGGGCCGCGCGTTCCACTACTCGGCCCTGGTCCTGTTCGCGCGCAACTTGGGCGCGCTGTTGGAGAGCGGCGTGCCGGTGCTCGAGGCGCTCCTGACCGCGCGAAACGCCGTGGGCAACGAGGCCTTCGCGCGTCTCATGGACCGCACGCACGCGCGCGTGGCCGGCGGCGACAGCCTGGCCGCGCCCCTGCGCGAGGCCCGCGGGCTCGTGCCGCCGCTTGTGGCGGGCATGGTCTCCGTAGGCGAGGAGACCGGCGGCCTCGTGCGCAGCCTGGACCTCGTGGGCGACATCTACGAGCGCCTGCTCCAGGTCCATGTGCAGCGCGTGGTCGCGCTCATCACGCCCATGGTGACCGTGCTCATCGCGGGCGTGGTGTTCTTCGTGGGGTATTCGCTCTTGTCGCTCTTGGTGAGCCTGTATCGGGTCTGACCGCCGCGCGCCCCATTTCAGAATTCGATCGAGAGCCCGTCGTAGGCGAGGGCCACGCCCGGGGGGAGCCCCCGGCTCGTGCGCGCGTGGCTCACCTGATGGCCGAGGTGGGTGAGGTACGCGCGCCGGGGGCGCAGGTCCTCGATCTCGGCCAGGGCCTCGTCCAGGGTGAAGTGCGTGGGGTGCGGCCGCACGCACGCGCCGCTCATGATCAGCGTATCGAGCCCCCGCAGCTCTGCGCGGGCCGCGTCGGGGATGCGGTTTACGTCGGTCACATACGCGAGCCCGCCCACGCGAAACGCGGTCACGGGCATGGGCCCGTGAAAGACCTCCAGGGGCTGAAACGTGAGCGGCCCGACCGTGACCGGGCCCGCGAGCTCGCAGAGGTCCAGGAGCGGCAGGTTCCCCCCGACGTACGGCGGGCCGAAGATGTACGCGAACCGGGTGCGCACGGCCTCGAGCGTATCCGCGTCCGCGTACACGGACACGGGCCGGCGCGTGCGCATGGTAAACGCGCGCACGTCGTCGAGCCCGGCCACGTGGTCCGCGTGCGGGTGGGTCAGGAACACCGCGTTGAGGTGGTCGAGCCCGGCGCGCAGACCCTGAATGCGGAACTCCGGCGTGGTGTCGACCACCACGCGGGTCTCGCCCCCCTCGAACAGGACGCTCGGCCGCAGGCGCCGGTCGCGCGGGTCCGCGGACCTGCACACCGCGCATCCGCACCCGAGCATGGGCACGCCCGTACTGGTGCCCGACCCGAGCACCACGAGCCGCGCCATGATCAACGCGCCCCCGCCAGGAGCGCGCGCGGCGCGCCGATGTCGGCCAGGGTCACGGTGCCCGCGCAGGCCGGCCCCCGGCCCAGGGCGAGGCCCTGCTTGAGCGCGGCGAAGGTGACCGTGCGCGCGGCGCGCACGGCGGCGCCGAGCACCTCGCCGGTGTTCGCGTGTAGGCCCGAGGGGATATCCAGGGCGAGGATGGGCACGTCGAGACGGTTGAGGGCCTCGATGGCCGTGCGGGGCGCGCCGCGCACCTCGCCCGTGAGCCCGGTGCCCAGGATTCCGTCCACAACGAGCGCGCTTCCGCTGGCCAGGTCGGCCAGGCGGTCCGACGCATCCGCCAGAAGCGCGGGCCGTACGCCCGCGCGCGTGAGCACCGCCCAGTTCGCCGCGGCGTCGCCGCGCAGCTTGTCCTCCGGCACGAGCAGGGCCACGCGCACCTCGCACCCCGTCTCCAGCAGGCCGCGCGCGACCACGAACCCGTCGCCCCCGTTGTTGCCCGCGCCCGCGACCACGAGCGCGGGGCCCTGCGGGTGCGGGCCGAGCATGGCGCGCGCCACGGCGCACGCGCCGATGCCTGCGTTCTCCATGAGGCATACCCCGGGCAGGCCGTAGTCTTCGATCGCGGTGCGGTCGAGCTCGCGCACGGCCTGCACGGTGTGCGCTCGCGTCTGGCTCGTGACCTCGTGCAAAAAGGTCTCGGGCCGGCTGCCCGCGGGCCGAGTCTGCCAGGCGCGAGCCGGGTCGAGCGCGGAGAGGTTCAGGACGCGCTTCTTTTCCAATCCTGGGGCCGCGCCCTGTCCGCCCACGACCACGCGCGTGGCCGGGTCGAGCTTCTCGCCCGCGGCCGCCGACCACACGGCCACGGGCAGGTCCATGGCGCTTGCCACTTCCAGCATGGTCCGGTAGGCGTCGTCGCCCTGGGCCGTGGGGCTGGCCAGATACACCCGCACGCGCGCGCCGCAGTTGTGCGCCAGCCGCGCCGCGGCCAGCGCCGCCGCGCCCACCGCGTCGCACCCGGCCACCACGGCCCAGGGGGCGTCGGGCTCGGGCGGGTGCCGGTCCACGGCCGCACGGCCGATGCGCTCGGCGCGCACCACCTCGTCGAGTTCGAAGGCCTGGGTCGAGGTCATGTCCATCCCCTGCGCGCAGTCTCCAGGCCCAGCAGGTACGCGGCCACCTTGGCGTCCACCTGCTCGCCGCGGTCGAACGCGGCCTGTAGCCAGGGCCCGGCCGTGGTCAGCGGCACGGTCACGACCGTGATCGCTTCGCAACCGTCCGGCGCGGGGCTGGGCGCAGAGTTGCGCGACTCGGTTTCGTTCACGATCACCCGCACCTGGCAGGCCGACTCGCTCGAGAGCCCGGGGCTCGTGAACGTGGGCGGGGAGATGTGCTCGATCGTGCCCACGTACCCGGTCTCCTCGCGCAGCTCGCGCAGCGCGGTTTGCTGCGGCGTCTCGCCCGGGTCGATGAGCCCGGCCGGGAACTCGAGCACCGCCGCGCGCGCGGGCGGGCGGTACTGGCGCACGAGCACGAGCCGCTGGCTGGGCACCAGGCGCGCGATCACGAGCACCGCGCGGATGCCGCCCACGCGGTCGGCGGTCTCCCACTCGTGCGTGGCGCCGTTGGCCGCGCGCCAGGTGATGGTCTCCAGGCGCAGGTGGCGGCCCTCGGCCAGGGTGCGCCGGTCCAGTTCCGCTGGGCTGTCCATGTCGGTCTCCGGTCAGTCCCACACGATGCGCTGTACGTCGAACACGGGGCCGTCCTGGCACACGCGCTCGTAGGCCGTGCCCTCCGGGGCCCGGGGGTCGCGCACCCGCACCACGCACCCCATGCACGCGCCGAATCCGCAGGCCATGCGCGCCTCCAGCGACACCTCGCACGGCAGGCCGCGGGCCGCGGTCAGGTCCGCGAGCGCGCGCAGCATGGGCTCGGGCCCGCACCCGTACACGCGCGCGGGCGGGGCATCGAGCGCGTCCAGGATTCGCGCGGCCGCGTCGACCGCGGTGCGCGCCTCGCCCGCGCTCGTGTCGTCGGTGGCGAGGGCCACTCGGTCGGCGAGCGCGCGCAGCGCAGGCACCTCTAGCAGGGAACACGCGCTCTGCGCGCCCAGGGCCGCGCGCACCGAGCAGCCGGCCTTGCGCAAGGCGCGCGCGAGCACGGCGAGCGTCGGCGACCCGCACCCCCCGCCCACGAGCAGGGCCCCCCCGCCCTTCTCGGGGAGCGTGTACCCGCGGCCCAGGGGGTAGAGGACGTCCACCCGGTCGCCGCGGTGCAGGGCCGCGAGCGCACGGGTGCCGCGGCCGACCACCTGGTACACAAAGGTCAGCCGGTCCTCGCCCAGTTCGGACGGGGAAAAGGGCCGGCGCAGCAAGGGGTCGAGGCCGTCCGGGAACACCCGCGCCTGGAAGAACTGGCCCGGCCGGAACGCGCCCGCGGCCCCGGGCAGGGCCAGGACCATGCGGTGCACGCCGGGCACCACGGGGGCGTTGTCCAGGACCTCGGCGTGCGCGTCGCGCTTGGGGACTTGGCTCGCGCTCATGGCCCAAGCTCCGGCGCGGCCACGGGCCCGCGCAGCAAGGGCACGCCCGGCCCGTTGCGCCAGGCGGCCACAAAGGCCCGCGCCTCGGCGGTCACCTCGGCGCGGGGCGGTGGCGTCTCTTCGGGTTGATCGGACGGGCCCTCCGTGCGGCGCAGGAACTCGCGCGCCAGGGCGCGGTAGTCCTCGGTTCCCGCGCAATACGGGTCGTACACGGGCACGGGCTTGCTGTGCGAGGGGCTCTCGGCCAGCTTCACGTTGCGGCGGATGCTCGTCTCGTACACGAGGCCGGGAAAGTGCCCGTCCACCTCGTCGCGCACCTCTTGGGCCAGGCGCGTCTGCGGGTTGTGCTGGCAGAACACGATGCCCGCGAGCGTGAGCGCCGGGTTCGAGGATCGGCGCACCAACTCCACCGTGCGGCTCAACTGCCCCAGGCCGCGCAGGGCCAGGTACTCGGCCTGCATGGGCACGATCACCTCGTGCGCGGCCACGAGCGCGCACACGGTCAAGAGCCCCAGGCTCGGCGGGCAGTCCACGAGCACGTACGCGTACCGCTCTGCGAGCGGGCGCAGGGCCTCGCGCAGCCGCTCCTCGCGCCGGGGCAGGGCCGCGAGCTCGATTTCCGCGCCGGCCAGGTCCAGGTTCGCGGGCATGACGTCCAGGTCAAAGGCGCGTCGGAGCACCTGTTCGGGCGGCGTGCCGCGCAGCAGCACGTCGTAGATGGACGGCCCCTCGGCCAGCGGGTCCAGGCCCAGGCTGTCGGACAGGTTCGCCTGCGGGTCCGCGTCCACCAGGAGCACCCGGCGGCCGTGCTCCGCGGCGAGGACCGCGCCGAGGTTCACGACCGTGGTGGTCTTGCCGACGCCGCCCTTCTGGTTCATAAAGGCCGTGATGCGCATGCCTGGATATACAACCGCTTTCGGATGCGATTGCAAGGGAAAAGGGGCCGGTCCGCGTGGTGGGCCTGGCCTCTTCGCGTCCCGCCCTCCGCTTGGCTGCCCCCTCCCTCCGGGAGGGGGTGAGGGGGAGGGAGCGGTTGCGGCGGTCGGATGGGCGTATTTCGCTAGAGGAACGAATGCGAGAGTGCGCCACGTCCCTCACCCCGGCCCTCTCCCGAGGGGAGAGGGAGAAGCAGCGTCCCTCACCCCGGCCCTCTCCCGAGGGGAGAGGGGGAACCGCAGGGAGAGGGAGATGCGCAGGGTCGTGTCGCGCGAGACACACAGCCCCATCGCGCCGCCTACGTAAGAAACCCCCTCCCTCCGGGAGGGGGTGAGGGGAAGGGATGTTGCCGCGCGCGACGCGCAGGCTATGGCACGGGAGAAACGCTGCGGACTGTTACTCGAAACGTTCGGCGAGGCGCGCCTTGAACCAGGCCGCCTCGGCCGCGATGTCCGGGGCCCGGAGGATGGCCGTGCACACGGCCACGCGCCGCGCGCCCGCGTCGAGCACGCGGGGCAGGGTCTCTCGATTGACGGACCCGATGGCGAACCACGGGACGGACGCGGTCTCGGCCGCGTGGCGCACGAAGTCCAGGCCCACGGCCGCGCGATGGGCCTTGGTGGCTGTCTCGTACACCGGGCCCACGGCCGCGTAGTCGGCGCCCTGATCGGAGACCGCGGCGAGCTGTGCGGGCGCGTGCGTGCTGCGTCCGACGATCCGGTCCGGACCCACGAGCCTGCGGCACAGGTGCACCGGCAGGTCATCCTGTCCGGTGTGCACGCCGTCCGCGCCCGCCGGGAGGGCGAGGTGCGGCCGGTCGTTGACAAGCAAGAGCGCGCCCGCGCCGCGCACCGCCTCGGCGAGAGTCCGGGCCCGGTCCAGGAACGGGCCGTCCTCGAGGTCCTTCTCGCGCATCTGGATGATGTCCGCGCCGCCCGCGGCCGCCTCGCGCGCTGCGGTCCGGGCGTCGGTGCTGGCCAGCGATTCGGTGACGAGCACATAGAGAAGCGCGCGCGCCAGCCGCGCGCGCCGGTCCTGCGCGGCGAAGAGCACGGGCTCGAGCGCGTAGGCCGCGTAGCGCACCCGCTCGAACCGGGCGCCCGCGTCGGCGGACACGGGCTTGGCGTATTCCTCGAGCGCGCGCAGGGCCTCCTGGAGCCGCTTCATGCCCGCGCGGGCGACCGCGAGCGAGTTCGGGCGCGCGGCCTCGGCGGGCGTGGACAGGTCCGTGCCCACGTCGCCGGGCGTGTCGCGCGCGGCCTCCAGGTCGCACGCGCCCCCGGGCAGGGCCGCGGTCAGATACGCGAGCGCGTCGGCGAACTCGTGGCGCAGGCCCTTGCTTCGCGCGGCCAGCGCCGGGCTTTCGAGCACGAACCGGGCGTACTCCTCCACCACCCGCAGCCCCTCGCGGGCGCGGTTGGCGTTCGCGTCCAGGATGCGCAGGATCGCGGGATCGGTCATGCGAAGCGTCGCCTTCCGGTGGCGGATGCGGGCGGTGCCTCCACCCGCCTCAGTGCTTGAACGCCCGCTGGCCCGTGAACACCATGGCCACGGGCGGCGTGGCCTCGTTGCACACGGTGATGACCTCCGCGTCGGCCAGAGAGCCGCCGGGCTGCACAATCGCCGTGGCGCCCTGGGCGATGATCGCGTCCACCGCGTCGCGCTTGGGGAAAAAGGCGTCGCTCACGGCCGCGGACCCGGCCAACCCGCCGCGCGCGGCGCGCACCTCGTCCTGGAGGGCGTCCGCCGTGCCTTTGGGCAGGTCGCCGGCCTGTTCGCGCAGCTCCACCTCGAAGAACAGGCACCCGTGCCGGTCGAAGGCCAGGCGGTCGGCGTACTTCTTGTAGCCCTTGAACACCGCGATCTCGGTCACGCCCACGCGGTCCTGCTCGCCCGTGCCGATGGCCAGGGTCGCCCCGTCCTTGACGAACAGCACGCTGTTCGAGCTCACGCCCTGCTCCACGGACCAGCCGAACAGGAGGTCGGCGAGCTCGGCCTCGGTGGGCGCGCGGTTGCTCTGCACGGTCCGGCCCTTGGCCTTTGCCCGGGCGGGCTTCAGGTCCGCCGTGGTGCGGATGCGGTTGTCCGGGGACTGCTGCACGAGCAGCCCCCCGTCGATCAGGCTTTTCACGTCCACGAACCGCTCGGACGCGTACGCGCGCACCCGGTCGATGCGCGGCATCTCCACAATGCGCAGGTTCTTGCGCGCGCGCAAGGCCTCGACGCTGCCCTGCTCGTAGGCGGGCGCGGCCACGACCTCCAGGTAGTTCTGGGCCATGGCCTGCGCGGCCGCCCGGGTCACGGGGACGTTCAGGACCGCGGCGCCGCCGAACGCGGCCAGCCGGTCGGCGCGGTTGGCGCGCTCGTAGGCCTCGGCCGCGTCCGGGCCGTAGGCCACGCCGCAGGGGTTGTTGTGCTTCATGATCGCGCACGCGGGGCGCTCGTCCAGGTAGCGCAGGATATTGAGCGCGTTGTCGATGTCCGTGAGGTTCGTCTTGCCCGGGTGCTTGCCGAACTGGACCAGGTTCTCCTCGGCGAGCGCGGACACGAGCCCCTTGCCCGGCTCGATGAACCGGCAGTCCCCGAGCGCCAGGTTGCCGTTGACGAGCTCGTAGAGCGCGGCCTCCTGGCCCGGGTTCTCGCCGTAGCGCAGGCCCTTGTCCACGGTCTCGCCGGTCTTCTCGTCGGCGAGCTTCCAGGTGCGCTTGCGGTACACGAGCGTCTGGTCCCCGAAGGTGACCGTCATGGTCTCCGGGAAGTGGTCGGCCATCACGGTCTTGTACATCGCCTTGAGGTTCGCCATGCGGGGCCCCCTTCGTCTTCTGTCCTGGTCCGCGTTCGGTCGGAACGCGCGGCGCGGGCGCGCCGTAGCGCACGACGATTCTAGCGCGTCGGCGAGGCCGGTCAACCCGCGCGTTCGGGCTTGGGCGCGCGGGTCATGAGCTCGTCGACCGCCTCGCGGGGCCGCTTGCCCTGGTGCAGGATCTCGTACAGGGCCTCGGTGATGGGCGCGTCCACCCCGTGCTCGCGCGCGAGCGCCCGCGCGGCCGCGCACGCGAACACGCCCTCCGGCACCTGCTCGGACCGGGCGAGGATGTTTTGCAGGCTCTCGCCTCTCGCGAGCGCCAGGCCCACGCCGCGGTTGCGTCCGTACCCGGACACGCACGTGGTGATGAGGTCGCCCATGCCCGAGAGCCCGCTGAAGGTCTCGGGCCGGCCCCCGAGCGCGGTGCCCAGGCGCGCGAGCTCGGCAAGCCCCCGGGTCATGAGCGCCGCGCGCGCGTTGTCGCCCAGCGCCAGCCCCTCGCAGACGCCCACGGCCACGGCGATCACGTTCTTGAGCGCGCCCCCCAGCTCCACGCCCTTCACGTCCGTGGACGTGTAGACCCGCAACCGCGGGCCCATGAACACGGCCTGTAGGGCCCGGGCCTCCGCGGGGTCGCGCGCGGCCAGGGTCACGGTGCAGGGCAGGTTGCGCGCGACCTCCTCCGCGTGCGAGGGGCCGGAGAGGATCGCCACGTCCTGGACCTGCCAGACCTCGGCGATGACCTCGCTCGGACGGGCGCGCGTCTCGGGCTCCAGGCCCTTGACGAGCGAGAGGACGCGCGTGCCCGCCTGCGCCTGTGCGCGCTGGAGCGCCCCCGCGGGCGCGCGCTCCAGGCTCGCGCGGAGGTAGCGCGTTGGCACGGCCACGACCACGAGGCCGGCGTCCTCCACCGCGCGGCCCAGGTCGGCCTCGAACGCCAGGGCCTCGGGCAACTCGATGCCGGGCAGGAACTTGCGGTTCTCGCGCGTGCGCGCGAGCTCGTCCAGGTACGCGGGGTCGTGCCCCCACATGCGCACCGCGTGTCCGCGCTCGACCAGGAGCTTGGCCACCGCCGAGCCCCATCCGCCGTCGCCGACCACGGTCACGCGCCAGGGCTTGTCCATGCCGGTCTCTCCTCTGTCGGTTCGTCTACGTGCGCCGCCGGGGCGGGCGGCGCTTGGACTGTTTTGCGCGGCCGCGTGGGCCGTGCTTTTGGGGGCCGGAGCGGGGGTTGCGCGCGCCGCGTGTCGATCTGCCGCGCCGGGATTCGCCCCCGCGATCCGCACGCGCGGGCGCGGGGCCGCCCAGGCTGAGCCCGTGCTCGGCCATGCCCTCGGCGAGGGCGCGCAGCTCGGCCCGGGTGAGCCGCCGCGCCCGGCCCCGGGGGATGCCCTTCAGGGCCAACGGCCCCACCCGGGTGCGCACGAGGCGCCGGGCCTCGTGCCCCACGGCCGCGAGCATGCGGCGCACCTCGCGGTTGAGGCCCTCGGCCACCTCGATCTCGAGGCGGCTGCGAGCCGGGTTGCGGTGCACGATGCGCGCGCGGCGGGGCACGACCTTGCGCCCGGCCAGGCGCACGCCTTCGCGCAGCGTGGCCAGCGCCTCATCGGTCACGAACCCCTCCACCGTGGCGCGGTAGACCTTGGTCACCCCGCATCCGGGATGGGTCAGGTAGTGGGTCAGGGCCCCGTCGTTGGTGAGCACGAGCAGGCCCTCGGTGTCCCGGTCCAGGCGGCCGGCCGGATAGATGCGCGCGGATACGCCGGGCACGAGGTCGAGCACGGTCTTCCGCCCCCGCTCGTCGTGCGCGGTGGTCATGGTCCCGCGCGGCTTGTGCAGGGCCAGGTACACGCCCGGCTGCGGGCGCACCGTTCGCCCGCGCACGGTCACGCGGTCGGTGTCCGGGTCGATCTGCAGGCCGGGCTTCAGTGCGGGGCGGTCGTTCACACGCACCAGACCCGCGCGCATCAGGTCCTCGGCCTTGCGCCGCGAGACGACTCCGCACTGGGCCAGGTACTTGTGCAGCCGTATCTGGGTCATGATCGGTCGGGTCCGGAAAACAGGAGCACGCGCCCGCTCGACTCGGCCGCGAGCGTATAGGTCGCGCACGCGGCCGGAACGAGCGCGGTGTGCCACGCGCCCAGGGTCTCGGCGCCGCCCGCGGTGCGTACGGTCACCGGGCCCTGGAGCGCGGTCAGGATGTGAAACGTGCGTCCCCGGGTGGACAGGGTCGCGGGCTCGGGCCCCAGGCGCGAGATGCGGTCGACCACGAACTTGTCGCAGGACACGAGCCGCTCGCGGCGGCAGCCGTGTGCGCCCACGGGCCGGGGCGGGGGGGTGGGGTCCGGCTCGTCCCCGAACCGGGCCACGGCCAGGCCGTCGTCGGCATGCAAGGGCCGGGGCTTGCCGTCAAGGCCCGTGCGGCCCCAGTCGTAGAGCCGGTAGGTGAGGTCGCTGTTCTCCTGGATCTCGGCCACGCACACCCCGGCCCCGAGGGCGTGCACCGTGCCCGCGGGCACGTACACCACCGTGTCGGGCCGGGCCGGGACTGTTCGCAGGCACGCCTCGACATTCCCCTCGCGAATCGCGCGCGCGAACGAAGCCCGGTCCATGCCCCGGCGCAGGCCGTGGTAGATGACCGCGCCCGGCGCGGCCGCGAGCACGTACCAGGCCTCGGTCTTGCCCAGGTCCTGCGCATGGGCGCGCGCGTACGCGTCCTCCGGGTGGACCTGCACGGACAGGACCTCGCGCGCGTCGATGAGCTTGAGGAGCAGGGGGAACCGGTCCGGCCGCGCGGGCTCGGGCGCCGCACCCACCAGGCCGGCGGGGTCGGCGCAGAGGAGCTCGCGCAGCGTGCGCCCGGCCAGCGGCCCGTTGGCGACCACGCTCACGTCCGCGCCGTGGTCGGCCACCTCCCAGCGCTCGCCCACCGGGCCGCGGGGCGCGGGCAGGTCCGCGTCGAGGAGCCGGTCGCCGCCCCACACGCGCGCCTTGTACAGGGGACGTAAGCGCAGCGGATAGTCCATGCAGGGCTCCTGTGCGGGGACGGTCGCGCGCGGGCCGCGGCCATGGTACGCCCGCGCCAGGAGCCCGGCAAGGGAATTCCGTGCTGCGCTCAGCCGCCGGGAAAACCGTTGCGCAGGGCCTCGGCAGGGCTATAATCGATGCTTTCCGTGTCTATCCGGGCGCGGCCCGGCGGTCCGAAGGAGTGGCGTGTATGGCCCTGAAGCACCTGCGCGAGCGCGAGAAGTTCATCATCTGGGTGGCGGCGATCCTGCTGATCCCTTCGTTCATCCTGTTCTTCGGCACGGGGCTCGGGCGGCGGCCCGGCACCGCGGACTGGCCGGTCCTGCGCGTGGACGGGGAAGAGGTGTACCTGAGCGCGTTCCGCAAGTTCGTGCACCGCATGCAGATCATGGGCCGGCTGCCCGGCGGCATCCACTTTCATGAGGCCAACGTCATGCGGCACGTGGGGTGGATGCTGGCCCAGCTCAATGACGCGCGCGCAGCCGGGCTGCAAGTGAGCGACGAGGAGGTGTGGACCTTCGTCTTCGAGCGGTTTCCGGACTGGCGCCCCGAGCCGGGCGAGGAATTCGACCAGCGCGGATGGACCCGGTTCCTGGAGACGCGGCTCGGAATCACGCCGGTGGAGTTGCGCCGGGGCGTGGAGGAGCGCCTGCTCCTGGATCGATACCAGAGCACGGTGGACAGCGCGCTCATCAGCCCCTGGGAGGCCTACACCTACTGGGCCTGGGACGAGGCCCAGGCCACGTACGACGAGATCGCAGTCACGACCGCCCAGTTCCGAGACCGGGCCGAGGAGGCCCTGGCCGACCGAGAGGACGAGGCCATCGCCGCGTACATCGAGGAGCGCCGCCTCACGGACGTGGACCTGCGCGCGCCGGGCAAGTGGGCGCTCGAGTACATCCTGGTGCCCGCGCCCGAGGACGTGCCCGCGCGCATGGTCGACCGGGCGGTGGAGGACTACTACCAGGCGCACACCAGCGAGTATGAGGACAAGTCCCTGGACGAGGTGCGCGACGCGATCCGCGAGAAGGTGCGGCCCCGCGTGGCCCGCCGGCTGGCGCGCGGGTACCTGCGCGACGAGGTGGCCCCGGTGCTGACCGAACTGGCGGGCACCGAAGGCCCGGTCACCGCAGAGCGCGTGCTCGAACACGAGCACCTGGAGCGGCTCACGGACAAGGGCATCGTCACGAGCGGCCGCACGGGCCCGGAACCGGTCACGGCCCAGGCCCTGTGGGACCATCCGCACCTGGGCGAGTGCCTGGAGCTCGTGGAGTTCCTCAAGCGGTTCGACCGGATGACCGACGCGCAGACGCGCGCGGAGGAGCTCGAACCGCTGCGAACGAACTTCAACACGCGCCGCGCCGCGGGCGGGGAGGATTTCGCCGGCCCGGCCGGGGCGTTCAAGATCCGCGTGGTACGTTACACCCCCGGCAAGATGCGCGACCCGCAGGAGGATGCGGACTTCCGCGCAGAGCTTCTGGACAAGGTGCGGCGCGACAAGGCGGGCGAGCTCGCGCGCGCGCACCTCCAGGACCTGGCCGCGCAAATCGCGGAGGAGGACGCGGCACTCGAGGACCTGGACCTAGCCCCGGCGGCGGTGGAGCGCAACACCGAGAAGCTCAGCCAAACCCCGGCCCTCGCCCAGCCGAGCGTGCTGCCGGGCGTGCCCACCGAGGTCCGGCACACCGCAGACGGGTACAGGATTCTGGTCCTGCGCGAGCGCGCCATCCCCGCGTACCGCGAGTTCCTGACCCTGGAGCCCGACGAACGCGCGCGATACCGGCAGTACGCGCTCCTGTTCGTGCGCGGCGGGTTCCGCATGGGCTCGGGCGAGCGCATGCAGACCATGGCGGCTCACGACCTGGGCGAGACACAACGCGTGACCGTGCTCGCGGAGGAAGAATGACCCGTTAGGCGCGCGGGGGCGGACCCGGGTGCAGCGCCTCGGGGGCCACGGCCTCCGTGACGCGGAAGGGGCCGACCTCGGTGCGCCGAAGCGCCGCCAGCACGCCCCCGCATCCGAGGGCTGCGCCCAGGTCCTCTGCGAGCGAGCGCACGTAGAATCCCCTGGACACGGTCAGCGAGAGCCCAAGCGTGTGCGCGCCTGCGCGCCGCCACGCGAGCGCGTGCACGGTCACGCGCCGCGCGGAGCGCTCGATCTGCCGGCCCTGTCGCGCCAGTTTGTACAGGGGGCGCCCGCTCTGCTTGAGCGCGCTGTGCATGGGCGGGGTCTGGTCGATCGCTCCGCGGAACCGGTCCAGCGAGGCCTCGATCTCTTGATCGGACAGGTCGGGCACGGGACGGCGCTCGAGCTCGCGCCCGGCCAGGTCGCCGGTGTCCGTGCGCACGCCCAGGCGCACGGTGGCCTTGTACGTCTTGGCAAAGCCCTGGAGGTCGTCGAACAGGCGCGTGGCCGTGCCGCACAGCAGGACAAGCAGGCCCGTGGCCGCCGGGTCGAGCGTGCCCCCGTGCCCCACCCGGCGCAGGCCCAGGCGCTTGCGGGCGATGTCCACCACGTCGTGGCTGGTCAGGCCCGCGGGCTTGTCCACGAGGTGCAGGCCCGGAACGCGGCCCACCAGGTCGTGCGGCCGGTCGCGCAGGATCTCTCGCAACGTGCGAAGCGGCAGGTCGGGCACGCAGATCTCCGGATGGTCAGGCGCGCGCGGCCACGAGATCGGCCACCCCGGACCGGCCCGCGCATGCGGCGAGCACCGCGCGTTCGAGCACCAGGCCCGGGTCCGCGCCCGTGTCGTGCAGCGCGGTGAGCGCCTCGGCCAGGGCGGTGAACGCGGCGTGCAGGTCGGCCCCGCTGTATCGGCGCGCGGCCGCGTAGACGTACTTGGCCCGGCTCGCGCGTCGGCCCAGGCGGGCCTCGAGCGCGTGCGCGGGCTCGCCCCGGGCGAGCAGGTCGCGCGCGGTCCAGATGTCGGCCAGGCAGGTGCGCAGCGCGGCCAGGGCCATGTGCGCGGTGCCCTCCGGGTCCACGCGCCGGCCGCGTTCGTCGGTGAGCCCCTGGTCGGCCACCCGGCGGGCCAGGCGCAGGGCGCGCGCCGCGTCGCGCGCCTCCAGCGCATTGGTGAGGTCCCACAGGAACAGGGCCACCGATCCGGCCTGGAACGCGGCCACCGCGTCCTCGCCGATCTGGGCCGCGGGGCTCACGAACGCGGCGAGCTTGTCGAGCTCGGCCGCGAGCACGTCGGGCTGCGCGCCCCACTGGACAAAGAGCCGCTGCCCGGCCGCGGGCGTGAGTGTCGTGTCCCGCTCGCGCGCCAGGCCCTGAAGCCAGCGCACCGTCTCGTCCGGATAGCGCACGGCCGGGCACAGGAGCTCGTGCCCGTGGGCGTCCAGCGCCTTGCCGAGCCGCGTGCGCCGGTCCAGGCGCTCGCACTCGAGCACGAGATAGATGCCCGCGGCGGGCTGGGCCACGTACGCGGCCAGGGCCTGCGGGCCGGCGCCCTCGGCCGGGGACGGGGCCTGCGGGTCGGCGTCCTCGTCGGACGCGGAGGCCTGCGCGGACGTAGGGAACAGGAACCGCTGCGCGCGGCGCACGGTCACGAGCTTCTCGCGCGCGAACAGGCCGCTGCCTGCCAGCTCGCCGAGCACGGTGCGCACGGACAGGGCCTCTTCGTTGGGTCCGCCGGGCCCGTAGAAGGTGACCGTCTGCACCTCGGGATGCACGCGGCGGACCGCGGCCGCGCACGCGCCCGCCGCGCGGCGGCGGAAGTACTCCTGCCCGCCGTGGACCACGGTCACGGCCGCGGGCGCCCCGCGGTCCAGGGCCTGCAAGGCCCGGCGGTAGTCGTCAAGAGTCGCGGCGGGCGGCCGCTTGCGGGATCGCTTCCTGGCCATGGGCGCTCCGAAGCGGTTGGCGGGCCGGGGCGTCGGACCATGCGGCGCGCCCCGCGCGGGTCAGGCGCCCTCGGCCTGCGGCAGGGGGCCGAGCAGGTAGTCGAGCGCGCGCGCGAGCGTGGCCTTCAGGTCCTTGCGCTCCACGATCATGTCCACCTGGCCGTGTTCGAGCAGGAATTCGGAGGACTGGAACCCGGCGGGCAGCTCCTTCTTGATGGTCTCGCGGATGACCCGGGGCCCGGTGAATCCGATCAGGGCCTTGGGCTCGGCGATGATCAGGTCCCCGAGCGCCGCCCAGCTGGCCCACACCCCGGCCATGGTGCAGTCGGTCACCACCGACAGGTACGGCAGGCCCGCGTCGTGGAGCCGGCCCAGGGCCGCGCTCGTCTTGGCCATCTGCATGAGGCTGAAAAGCCCCTCGTACATGCGCGCCCCGCCGCCCGTGCCGGACACGAGCACGAGCGGCAGGCCCTCGCGCGCGGCGTCCTCGGCGATGCGGGTGACCTTCTCGCCCAGGACCGAGCCCATGGACCCCATGAGAAAGAAGCTGTCCGAGGCGCCGAACGCGACCCGGCGGCTCATAAGGGCTCCTGTGCCCACGACCATGGCCGAGGGCTCGCCCGTCTGCTGCCAGGTGTCGGCCAGCTTGTCGGTGTAGCTCTTCACCCCGCGGAAGCCCAGGATGTCCTTGCTCACGAGGTTCTCGTACCGCTCCTCGAAGGTCCCCTGGTCCAGGGTGATCTCCGCGCGGCGCCTGGCGGGCAAGCGGTGGTGGTGGCGGCAGTGGGGGCATACGCCCAGGTGCTCTTCCAGGGTCTTCTTGATCAAGAGCTCGCCGCACCGGTCGCACTTGGTGGCCGGACCGTCGCCGCCCGTGGTGGGCTGGGCCCGGCGGGGCAGGCCCAGGTCCTTGAGCCCGCGTAGAGACAGTGCCATCACGCTTCCTCCATCCGATGGGCCGCCCGCGGGCGGCTCAGGCCTCGCCGCGCAGTGCGCGGACCGCGGCGGCCGGGTCCTGTGCGCCGAAGATCGCGGTCCCGGCCACCAGGCACGTGGCGCCCGCCTCGATCACGCGGGCGGCGTTCTCCAGGCAGATGCCGCCGTCGACCTGGATCTCGATGTCCCGGCCGCCCACGAGCTCGCGCAGCTTGCGCAGCCGGCCGTAGGTGGCCTCGATGAACTCCTGCCCCCCGAATCCGGGGTGCACGGACATCACCAGCACCCGGTCCACGAGGTCCAGATGCCCGTCCAGGCTCTCCACCGGGGTATCCGGGTTCAGGCTCAACCCTCGGACCTTGCCCAGGGCGCCGATGCGGGTCAGGATCTCCTCGGGCTGGGGGTGGACCTCGATGTGCACGGTCAGCCCGTCCGCGCCCGCGCGGGCGAAGGGCTCCAGGAAGTCCTGGGGATTGTCGAGCATCAGGTGCACGTCCAGATGCAGGCCGGTCACCCGGCGCACCGAGGCGATCACGGGCGGGCCCATGGTCAGGTTCGGGACGAAATGCCCGTCCATGATGTCGCAGTGCAGGAGGTCCGCGCCCGCGGCCTCGACCCGCGCGATCTCCTCGGCGAGGCGAGTGAAATCGCTGGCCAAGAGCGAGGGCTCGATTCGCACGCGCGGTGTGCTCATCCTAGGCTCCTGCCTGGTGCACGGGACATGGGACCCACTCTATCCGTGCGCAGGGTTCTGTCAAGGCTCGTGCCACGCAATGGGTTGCGCGGGCGCCTTCCTCACCCCAAGCGGGCTCCGCGGCCGGGAAAAGCGAGCGGTCGGAAACCTATCCGCATCACCGGGGAAAACGTCTTGACAGTTGGGCGACAGAAGACTACATATGCATAGGTCGGTTAGGATTGCGCGATTGCGCGGTGGACTTATCCATCTTGATCCGCGCGGGTTGCGTCTCTGTTCGACCGGCGGAGCGCACCGGTCCGCAACGGACAGTCTCCGCACACGCAGGGACGGGACGACAGGCACCGAACGAGGCGCGAGTGCCCCCTGGACGGGAGCGGCGGGCCGCAGGGGACCGGCCGCTTTCCCCAGGCCAATGAGGCCGGGGCGATGGAAGGTGAGGATGCAGTCATGGCCCAGCAGGGACGGATGCTCGGACAGGTACTCATCGAGCTCGGCGCGCTTACCGAAGAGGAATTGGAGCAGGCCCTCCAGATCCAGGGCGAGCGAAACATGCGCCTGGGCGACGTGCTGGTGGAGATGGCCTTTGTCCAGCCCGAGGACCTGACGCGGGCCCTGGCCGAGCAGTTCGACATGGAGCTTGTGGACCTGGAGAGCCTGGAGATTCCCGACGAGGTGATCCAGATGGTCCCCAGCGAGCTCGCCCACGAGCACAGGATCATTCCCATCGAGCACGAAGACGACGTGCTCACCGTGGCCATGGGCGATCCGCTCGACCTGTACACCGTGGACAACCTCCGGTTCCTGGTCAACTGCGAGGTCAAGCCCGTGCTCGCCACCCGCACGGCCATCGAGGAAGCGCTCGCCCAGTACTACGGGTGGAAGGAAGACAAGCTCGACGAGATGATCCAGGAGTTCACCAACACGAACATCGAGTTCGTGCCCACCGAGCCCGAAGAGGGCGGCGAGGAGGGAAGCGAGGAGGCGCCGGTCATCAAGCTGGTGACCTTGATTATCAGCGAGGCCGTGAAGCAGCGCGCCAGCGACATCCACATCGAGCCCATGGCCGAGCGCATGCGCATCCGGTACCGGATCGACGGGCGCTGCGTGGAGGTCGAGAGTCCGCCCAAGCGGCTGCAGCCGCCCGTGATCTCGCGCCTGAAGATTATGTCCCACATGGACCTGGCCGAGAAGCGCCGCCCCCAGGACGGGCGGATCAAGCTGAATCTGCTCGGCCGAGACATCGACCTGCGCGTCTCGGCGCTGCCCGCCACGCGTGGCGAGAGCCTGGTTATGCGGATTCTGGACAAGGAATCGGTGCTCCTGGGCATGGAGCAGCTCGGGTTCCACGCGGACGACTACCGCACTTTCTCGAACCTGATCCGCCGGCCCAACGGCATCGTGCTCTTGACCGGGCCCACCGGCAGCGGCAAGACCACCACGCTGTACGCGGCACTCAATGAGCTCAACCGAAGCGACCGCAAGATCATCACCGCCGAGGATCCGGTGGAGTATAACATCAGCGGCCTGAACCAGTGCCAGGTCAACCGCAAGGCGGGGATGACCTTCCCGCGCATCATGCGGGCGATGCTGCGTCAGGCGCCCAATGTGATCCTGGTCGGCGAGATCCGCGACCGCGAGACCGCCGAGATGGGCATCCAGGCGGCGCTGACCGGGCACTTGGTGTTCTCGACCCTGCACACGAACGACGCGCCCTCCGCGCTGACGCGGCTCATCAACATGGGGGTGCCGCCCTTCCTGGTCGCGAGCTCCATCCAGGCCGCGGTCGCCCAGCGCCTGGTGCGGGTCATCTGCCCGGAGTGCAAGAGGCAGGTGCAGCCGGACATCCCGGTGCTCAAGAGCGTGGGCCTGCGCGACGACCAGATCGAAGGGACCACCTTCTATCGCGGCGAGGGGTGCGAGGCGTGCAAGGGGCGCGGCTTCCGCGGCCGAAAGGGCATCTTCGAGATGATGGTCATGAACAACCGGCTGCGCGAGTTGGCGTTCAACATCGCGCCCACCGAGCAGATACGCAAACAGGCGTTGCAGGACGGGATGCACACCCTGCTCATGGACGGTCTGCGCAAGGTCGTCGAGGGCACAACGGTCATCGAGGAGATTCTGGCCGTGGCGCGCGAGTACGACTAGCCCCTTCTGAAGACGGAAAGGTTGGAGAGCAGCATGGACATCGAGCGACTCCTGGACGCCACGGTCAAACACGATGCGAGCGACCTGCACCTGCGGGTGGGGGCGCCGCCGAAGCTGCGCCTGCAGGGCAAGCTGCGCGGCCGCAAGTTCGCCGGCGTCCGGCCCGACTTCGTGATCCTTGACGACATCGAGGACATCCAGACCGCCAGCTCACACGCCGAGACCGAAATGCGGCGGAAGATCATCCAGGACGTGGTCCCCGGCCTGGCGACGCATTGGGAGATCCGCGACGGCGGACGGACCTATATCTTCTTTCTGCGAGAGGGCCACCGTTGGTCTGATGGCGCGCCGTTCACGGCGGATGACATCGTCT
>CAZOBJ010000001.1:0-75876 GCA_964577825.1 uncultured Planctomycetales bacterium | reverse complement strand
CGTCTGTATCAGCCACGGGTCACCCTCCAGCTGGACGTCGATCGGCAAAAGCAGCGGTTTCTCCCGCGCCGTCCAGAAAGCCGGCCTGGTAGCCAGGCTTGCGGGCCGCGGCGGAAGCCTTCCTGGCAACCGTTGAGCCAGGCTTCCTTGAAGGCCGCCCGCGTGCCGGCGACGAAGCCGTCCATGTATCGCGCGCTTGGAGGAGGCTCCCGGACGGGGGCGCCCTCCCCTACTGCCGGGCTGGTATCGCCTGTCATGCGTTCCGGCCTCCACCAACGCTCTGAAGAGCCATAGCGATGCCGGCTGCGAGCGTGATGGTCACGGCCGTCAGGATAAGGGGCGCCGGTCTCAGTCTCGCTTTTCCCATTCATTGAGCACTCCGTCCATGCCCCCTCGCACTTGGTCACTACTGGTCAGAAATCTTCACCAGCTTCCTTGGCTGCTTCCTCTTCGTCACGCCGTTCCTGTTGGAGGGTCGGCACATGTAACGCATACCAGAGAGCTTCTTCGTCGAACTCGTTGTATTCCAGCGTCATGACGATCATCTGGCCGCTGCTGGTATTGCCGGTCCAGCGCCACTCATCGATGGTCTCATTCTCCTGCTTGCCGCGGCCATAGCGCGCTTCGACCGCCAACTTCAGGGCAGTGAAATTGCTGTAGCCACTAGTGATCACCACGTACCTATAGAACTTACCCCTATAGAAACCATATAGCACCCTGGTGAGTTTGGCATTGCCAATGGACATCTGCTCCCCGCGATGGTATAGTCTGCTATCGCTCTTGGACAATAGTGGGCTATCCTTGTCGGACAGCCACAGGCCCATGCCCTTGCATTGGTCGAGCTGCTGTCCCCATTTCAGGCCCCGGAAGCCATCCCATGGCGATTTGTCTGGCGAGGTAGAGTCCTCTTGGGCTGGAGGTCTGGGCGCCGGTTGCTTCTTCTCCTCGGTCTGTACGCCTGCTTCTCGACAAAGCCTTCCGAGGCGCCGGACTTCCAGGAGCAACCCCCCGTTGCGCTTACGAACCTCCTTGGCCTCCTCCTCGGCCTTTGCCACCGCAGTCTCCAGTTCGGCGACCCGTGCCTCAAGTTGCGCGACTTGCGCTTTCAGCTCCTCCACGGACGCCGTCCCTTCCTCAGCACTCCGCACACGCTTTGCAGCGACGGAACCGAAGACCACGACCATCATACATACGCATGCCCATCGGCCTAGCATAGCCCTTCCCTCCAGTTAGAGCGACGTTTCTCTACTCGAAGAGCGCTCCCACCACGACGCGAACTTCCTTGACCTGCTTCGACTTGAGGTGGATCGGCTCCTGGCGATCCACGGGGTTGACGGACGTCAGTGTGACGTTGCCCCCCCGCCGGTAGAACCGCTTGGTCAGGATCCGCCCGTCCCATGTCTCAACCACGACGATGTCTCCGTCCCGGGCTGGTCTCACCCAGGGACGGCGTGGCGTACTCCACACACCGTTCCTCAAACCCGGCCTGCGCACAGAAGGCGGAGTTGAACTCCAGTTGACGGCAGTTGAAAGTTGCGAGGGGGCGGTTTGACGGCTTGGGGCGAGGGCACATGTTCCCTTTCTCCTGTCTGATACGGCAACGATACTAATAGCACGAAATGTGGAAGTCAATGGCTCCGCCCGGGCGCCCGGATCCGTCAGTAACGAAAAGATCGGTCAGTAGCGCCCAGATCGGACACATGAGCCGCGCGGAACGAGTATACTCGTTCCGTGCGGAAGTGCGAAGGCAGAAGGCTGAAGTCCGAAGTAACGACGAAAGGCAGCAACGGGAACGGTAGGCCACGGTCCGCCGTACGGCAGGCATGAGGATTGAGGGAAGGCAGCGGCGATGCGAATGTGGATCGGGGAATGCGGAATGGAACGGCAAGGGCTTTCACCACGAAGGACACGAAGAACACGAAGGCACAACGCAGCGGAACGAGAGAACAGACAGCAAGCAACAAGAAACAAACAACATCCTTCGAGAACGATCAGGGCACACGCGTCGTTAACTGTCAACTATCAACCGTCGACTATCCACCCCGCGCGCCTTTGGGCGCGGCTTGGCATGTCCGTCTTGTCACCCCCCAGTAAAGGCTCCTGACAAAACAAAACTCCCAGGAACGGCATCCCTGGGGCCTGTGGTGGGGTGATGCTCTTTGACAAATTGTCCGCCCGGACAGGGCCCGCAGCGGGAGCGGCGGCTCCGGGCGTTGTGCCCTGGCCGTCGCCTAGTGGCCTGATGAGGAAGTCACCTTGCGTTTTGCGAGTTATGTCTGAACCAGGCAGCGGGGCGAGACGCCCCGCCTACCCCTATGGGTAGCCCCCGGCGTCTCGCCGGGGGTGGGCCCGGAGTGCAAGGTTATCGGTTGAACGGGCCACTAGCGCCGGCGGCGCTCCCAGCCGGGCTCGAAGAGGCGGATGAACTTGTCCTCGCCATACGGGTGCCGGGCGGCCTCTTCCTCGTTCAGCTCGACGCCGATGCCGGATGCGTCGGGCGGCTCGATGCAGCCGTCCACCACGCGCGGCACGCCGGGGAACAGGTCCCGCGCCCAGGGCTCCAGGAAGTCGTCGAAGCACTCCTGGATCATGAAGTTCGGCATGGCAGCGTGCAGGTGGGCGTTCAGGGCGGTGCTCAGGGGGCTCTGCGCCTGGTGGCAGGCGACCAGCGCGCCGTGCGCCCGGGCCAGCGCCGCCACCCGCACCGTGCCGCCCACGCCCCCGCAACGCAACGGCTCCGGCTGGACGATGGAAACGGCCCTCGGCGCGAGCAGGTCGGCGAACTCGCTCAGACGCGAGAGGCGCTCCCCGCTGGCCACCGGCACCGGGATCGCCCGCGCAACCTCGACCGTGGCCTTGAGATCCGCCGAGTGCACGGGGGTCTCGAACCACGCCGGACGGAACTCCTCCAACGCCCGGCCGACCCGGACCGCCGTGCTCGTGCTGAAGCGGTCGTGCCCCTCGATCAGCAGGTCCACGCCCTCCCCCACGGCGTCGCGCACGGCCCGCACCAGCGAGAGCGAGAGCTTCTGTTCGGCCGTGTCGAGGTCGAGGTAGGCCGCGCCGAAGGGGTCGAACTTCAGGGCCGTGTAGCCCATCTCCTTCACGGCGACGGCGCGTTCGGCGAAAGCGGCGGGCTCGCGGGGGCACTTGTACCAGCCGTTGGCGTAGGCGCGGAGCCGGCCCTGCGCCCTGCCGCCGAGAAGCCGCCAGAGCGGCGCACCGAGGCTCTTGCCCAGGATGTCCCAGCAGGCGATCTCGATGGCGCAGATGCCGGGGGTGTTGCGCAGGAAGACGCCCTTGTACATCGCCTCATAGACGCGCACGGGCTCGCGGGGGTCCATGCCGACGACGAAGCGGCTCAGTTCCTTCAGTTCGGCCGCCAGCGCCCCGGCCGTCGGGGACGTGGCCTCGCCGAGGCCGCTGAGGCCCTCGTCCGTCTCGACGCGCGCGATCACCCAGTTCTTCCACGGATTGCCGATGAGGAACGTGCGGATGCCGGTTATCTTCATCCCCGCCTCCCTTCGCATGGGGGTCGGCCGGAGCGGCGCGCCTCAGCGGACGACGCGGCCCGAGCCGGACCCCTTCATGAGCGCCTCGACCTCGGCGCGGCTCGACACGTTGAGATCCCCCAGGATGGAGTGCGCCAGGCAGGACGACGCCGCGGCGAAGGCAACGGCCGTCCCGGGCGCGGCGAGTTCGGGCGTCATCAGCGCGTGGATGAGCCCCGCCGCGAAGGCGTCCCCGCCGCCGACGCGGTCCACGATGTTCCTGATCTGGTAGGGCCGATATGCGCCGCCCTCGGTCGGGGCGAAGTAGGCGGCGTCCTCGGCGGCGTCGTAGAGCATGGCGCCCCAGTTGTTGTGCGAGGCCGAGACGCTCTCGCGCAGGGTGATGCCGACGCGGCTGACGTTGGCGAACTGGGCGACGACGGCGCGGGCGACCTCGGGGTAGCGCTCGACGGCGAGGCGGCCGGCCTCGACGTCCGTCTCTTCGGCCTCGATGGAGAGGACTTTGGCGGCGTCCTCCTCGTTGGCTACGACGAGGTCAACGAACGGCAGCACGCGGCGCATCGCCCTTTCGGCGAGGGCGCGGGGCTCCGTGCCCGGCTCCCACCGCCAGAGCTTCTTGCGGAAGTTCAGGTCGCAGGAGACGGTCAGGCCGGCGGCCCTGGCGGCCTGGACAGCGGCGAGCGTCGCGTCGGCGGCGCACTTCGAGATAGCAGGCGTGATGCCGGTGACGTGGAACCAGCCGGCGCCCGCGAAGACCTCCGCCCACGGGTAGGCGTCGGCGGGCGTCAGCGAGACGGTCGAGCCGGCGCGGTCATAGACGACCCGGCTGGGCCTCTGGTTGGCGCCGGTTTCGAGGAAGTAGAGGCCGAGCCGGCCCTCGTCCCGGCGCAGGACGTGCGACACGTCAACGCCGACGGCGCGCAGGGAGGCCAGGCAGGCGTCGGCGAGGGGATTGGCCGGCAGGGCCGTGACGAAAGCCGCCTCGCCGCCCAGCAGGACGACGGACGCGGCGACGTTGGCCTCCGCGCCGGCGAACGTCACGTCCATGCGCCCGGGCATCGTCTGCCCGAAGCGCAGGAACCCCGGCGCCGCCATCCTGGCCATAATTTCGCCGAACGTGACTATCTTGCTCATTGCAGCCGCGCCTTTCTGAAAGTTGGCGGTCAGCCGGAGCCGCGCACGCGCCGGACGATTGCGGTCGCCTCGCGGGCCGTCCGTGCGATGCCCGGCCAGTCGCGGTTGCGGATGCCGTCTTTCGGGGCTATCCACGAGCCGCCCACGGCCAGTATCAGCGGGCTGGTCAGGTAGTCGGACATATTGTCCGCGTTGACGCCCCCGAGCGGCATGAAGCGCGGACCGAGGTGGGCGTACGGGGCAGCCATGCTCTTCAGGTAAGGCAGGCCGCCGATACGTTCGGCGGGGAAGAACTTGAGCGTGCGGCACCCGAACTCCAACGCGCGCTCGACGTCCGACGGCGTCGCCACGCCGGGCGCGAAAGAGAGGCCCAGCTCGCGCGCGGCCTCGATGACGCGCGGGTTAGTCCCGGGCGCCACCGCGAAGGCCGCCCTGGCCTGGCTGACGAGCGCTACCTGCTCGGGCGTCAGCACCGTGCCGACCCCCGCCAGCATCTCAGGCACCTCGGCGACGACGGCCTTGAGGGCCTCGACGGCAGCCTCCGTGCGCAGCGTCAGCTCCATCGCCTCGACGCCGCCCTCCAGCAGCGCCCGCGCCAGGGGGGCGGCGTCCTCCGGCCGCTCGACCGTCAGAACGGCCACGACGCCGCATTTCTCGATCCTGCTCGCGATCTGCTCGTCAAACATGGTCCTCATCCCTCACAGCCGGCCCGATGACCAACACGACGTGGCAGACTAACTGCTTTCGTCCGCCCGTTCAAGGAAAGCGCCGCCGGGCGGGGCGCACTTGCTGGCCGCTTGCGGCGCCGGTATAACCTCCCCGGTGTCCGGTCCGCACGGCTCCGGACCCGCCAGCGAAGGGAGCGCAAAGGCATGGACAAGCGGTTCGAGGGAAAGGCCATCATCGTCACGGGCTCCCCGTCGGGCATCGGGAAGGCAACGGCCCTGCCCTGTTTGCTGGGAGACGGCCTGTGAAGATCACAAAGCTTGAGACTTTCTACGTCAGGCCCCGCTGGGTGTTCCTGAAGGCCCACACGGACGAGGGGATCGCCGGCTGGGGCGAGCCGGTCGTCGAGGGCTGGTCGCGCAGCACCGCGGCCGCCGTCCAGGAGATGGGGCGCTACCTCATCGGCAAGGACCCGCGCCGCATCGAGCGACACTGGCAGGCCATCTACCGGGGCGGCTTCTATCGGGGCGGCCCGGTCCTGACGAGCGCCCTCAGCGGCATCGAGCAGGCGATGTGGGACATCACGGGCAAGTGGCTCGGCGTGCCTGTTTACCAACTCCTCGGCGGGGCCGTGCGCGACAGGATACGGGTCTACGGCCACGTCCACGGCAAGAGCCCCGACGAATATGCCGCGTCGGGACGGGAGGCCGCTGCCGCAGGAATAACGGCCGTCAAGACGGCCCCCTTCGGCGCAGCGCGGTTCGTCGAGAGCGGGGAGTTCGTGCGGGAGGCCGTCGCCCGGATCGCCGCCCTCCGCGAGGCCGTGGGAGCGGAGGTGGACATCGGCATTGACTTCCACGGCCGCGTGAGCCCCGCGCTCGCCCTGCAACTCATCAAGGCCCTGGAGCCGTACCGCCCGATGTTCGTCGAGGAGCCCTGCCTGCCCGGGGACGTGGACGCCCTGGCGGGGATCGCCCGGAGCACGACCGTGCCGATCGCTACGGGGGAGCGGCTCTTCACGAAGTGGGCGTTCCGAGAGGTGCTCGAGAAGCGCGCCGCGGCGATCCTCCAACCGGACCTCTCTCACGCGGGCGGCATCTTCGAGGTGCGCAAGATCGCCGCCATGGCGGAGGCCTGCTACGCGGCAGTGGCGCCCCACTGCCCCCTCGGGCCGATCGCGCTGGCCGCTTCACTGCAACTGGACGCCTGCACGCCCAACTTCCTCTGCCAGGAGCAGGTCTGCCTCGGCGAGGGCTACCTGAAGACGCCCTTCGTCGTCTCGAAGGGCCACGTGGACGTGCCGACGGCGCCCGGGCTCGGCATTGAGATCGACGAGGAGGCCCTGGAGGAGAAGCTCTACGACGGCTCGTGGGAGAACCCGCGGCTCTGGCACGAGGACGGTTCGGTGGCCGATTGGTGAATGCGCTCGGCTCCCTTACGCGGCCTCCGGCTGGCCCGTGATCCGCCGCACGAATCGCCAGCTCCGCTCCAGGCACTCGAACCCGTCCATGCCCTTCGGCGGCACCATCTCCCAGTGCATCACCAGCTTGTCCGGCTCGGGCGCCAGGTCCAGCAGGTCCCTGTAGACCTGTTCCAGGCCGACGTGGCCCTCGCCGAGCGGGGCGCCCCCGATGACGAACTTCAGCCCGTCCTGCGGCTCGGGATGCACGTAGTGGTCCTTGAAGTGCGTGCCGATGGTGTAGGGCGCGGCCTCGCGACAGGCGGGGATGCTCTTCTCGCCTATCAGGTAAGTGTTCCCCGTGTCCAGGAAGATGCCCAGGTGGGGGACCCTCTGGCAAAGCTCGACGAGGTCGCTGCAATAGTAGTCGCCGTGGTTCTCGATGCCCAGCGGGCGGCCCATCTCGTAGCACGCCTGCGCCGCGTACGGCAGGACTTGCGCCAGGCAGTCCATCTGCTCCGCCAGGGACGGGCTGTCCATGAAGCGGTGGCACCGCCCGGCCACCATGGTGACGATGGGGACGCGCAGCAGGTCGCCGTAGGCGGCCAGGTCCTCCAGGAAGGCGTCCGTCTGGCGCCTCGCCTCGTCGACGTCCGGATCGAACCACCTGACGTGCGCGTGAGCCGTGAGCCGAAGGTCGTGCTGCTCGACCAGCGCCGCCACCTCGTCCCGGCGCGCGGGATCGCGCATCTCCGAGAGATTGAAGCCCGTGGACTGGAACCCATGCTCGATGATGAACCGCAACTGGTTCATCGACGGATCGCCTTCCCAGACCCTGAACTCCCCCGGCCAGACACCGGCGTAACCCCAGATCATGTGTGCTCCTCTCCCAACAATGCGGAGCGGGAAATGTACCCGGTCCCCGGGCGGAACACAAGCACCGGGGCACGGTCGGCCCGGATGAGGTGTTGACAATGCCCGACCCAGCCCATACAGTTGTTGGAGCGCGCCGTGCAAATGCGGGGACGCGCGGCAGTTGCGTCCGGAATCGCAACGTGACTTGCTGGAGAAGGAGGTGGCACTATGAAAGGCAGGATCGGTGTCCTGGCCGTGCTGGTCTGTGCCGCGGCCCTCGCAGGCTGCACCTACGAGAAGAGGCTCGAATCCAGTCACCCGGGGCCGCCCATCTGGGTGGTACAGACCCCGGAGGATACGCAGGAAAGCAAGGTGTTCGTCGGCATGTCCCTGGCTGACAACATCCTTGACGAGAAGAACGCCCGCAACCGCGCCATGGAGGACGTGCGGGACCAGATAGCCTCCTCCCTCCAGACCGACATGGTCCGCGAGGCTATCGACATCGTCGAACAGAGGGGCGCCCCGCACCTGGGCAAGGACGTCGACAATGCGGCCTACACTGCCGAGGTCAAGAGCAGAGTTGACCAGGCCATGCCGGGGGTCAAGCAGGACGCGCACTATTGGGAGAAATGGAAGGTCAAGCAGGGCTTCGGCCTCTTCGGCTACACGAAATACAAGTACTACGTCAAGGCGGTCATGCCGAAGGCGATCTACGAGCGCCTGCTCAAGGCGCTCGCCGAGAACGTAGCGGCCGACCTGGAGCGTGGGGCCTGACGGCCCGTACTCTGCATCCGGGGACCTGGCCATGACGGCACGCCGGTACACGCAGCTCATCGCGTGCGTCGTCTCGTGCGCGCTGACGGTTTCGTGCGCATCCGAGACGCTTCAGGGCCAGTCCAGGACGACGCCCGAATGGGTGACCCGCACGCCGGCCGACACGGACACCGAAATGCTGCTGGTCGGCCTCGCCGTCGGCAGGAACGTGCTGGATGAGCGGGCCATGCGCAGTCGGGCCATGGAGCACGCGCGGGAGCAGGCCGCCGCGCTGCGCCAGACCGAGGTCGAGGTCCTAAGCCAGGAGACCATCCGCGAGCGCGGCTATGCACCCCGAGGCAGTGACACCAACGACGCCGAGTACGTGCGCGAACTGCGGACCAGCGTGCGGCAGAGCATTCGCGGCGTCGCCCAGAAGGAAAGCTACTGGGAGAAGTGGCACGTCGATCCGGGCCTGCTCAGCCGTTCCTTCGTCCGCTACAAGTACTACGTGCTCGCGGGATACCCGCGGGAGGAGTATGAGCGCAACATCCGCCGCCTCACGCGGGTGGCGGTTGACCTGGAGCGCGCCATCGACCTGCTGGGCGAGGGCCGGCCGGGCGATGCGGCAGAGGTCCTGGATGGGCTGCTCGACGAGCAGCCCGACGCGCCCGCGCCGGTGCGGCTGACGCTGGCCCGAGCCCACGAGGAGGCGGGAATGCCCGACCGGGCGGCCCTCGTACTGGAGGCGGCCCTAGACCTGACCGAGGACGAGGCGGCCCTCACGCGCATCGCGGAGCGCCTGGAGCGGCTGGAGGGCGTCTTCCCCGACCTGACCGGGAGGTCGGCGTACTTCGTGGTCGAGCCCCGGCCAACGGACGACGCGGCGCCGGCAATGGCCAGGGCATGGATCGAGGACCCCGCAGCGCTGAGCCATCTCCGCGTCGCCGCCATCGAGGCCGAGGCGGACTGGCTGCTTGCCGTGCGGCTCCGCACTGTGGCCGCCAGAGGCTGGATCGAGGCATACGGCCTGCGGGCCTTCGAGGCCCGCGTCGAGTGCACCGTGACGGCGTTCGACCCCCGGGACGGCAGCCCGCTGGCCAATGCCTCGGCGTCCGCCCGCGGCCTGAAGCCGGACCGTACATCATCCGAGGAGAGCGCCGCGAGGACCGCCGTACGCGGCGCACTGCGCAACTGCCTGCACACACTGGCCGGAATGGAGGAATGATGGCCGACCGCCCGACCGTGCTCGTCGCGCTGGTCTTGCTGGCCGGGATGCTCTGCGGGTGCGGCTCGACCCGGAGTTCCGTCGCGCGGGACTACGACCCCGCGCGGGTGCGGAAGATCGCCGTCGTGGACGTCGGCGGCGACCTGTGGAGCGAGGCCGCCAAGAACCAGATAGCGCATTTCTTCACCATCGAACTGCTCGACAGGGGCTACGACGTGGTCGAGCGGCGCAACGTGAAGGCTGTGTTCGAGGAGCGCGACTTCCAGGAAATCGCCGGGCTCGTCCCCGAGGCGCTGGCCCGCGCGCGGCGCCTGCTCGACGCGGACGCGGTGCTGTACGGGGAACTCACCATCGCCGGCGACAAGATGTCCGTCACGGCGCAGATGGTGGACGTGGACGACGCGCGAGTCCTCTGGACTGCTTCGGGCGCGGGCAGCACGAACCGGACCATCTTCGAGGCGACGGGCGCCGTCATCGGCGCGAGCATCGGCTGGGCGGTCGGCGGCGACCGGGAGGGCAAGACCGCCGGGGGCGTCGGCGGGGGCATTGCGGGCGCCGTCATCGGGGGCGAGCTCTCACCCCAGCGTCAGCGCGTCGCCGAGAAGATCGTCGGCCGAATGTGCAGGCGCCTGCCGGGCAGGGATTCCTGAGACGCAACCCTCCTTCGCCGTCAGGCAGGCGCGACACTGCCAGCCGGACCAGCACTTGCCCCAACACGCTGGACCCGCTACTTTGACGTTGCGGACATCCGCTACATCCGGAAAGGGATCAAAGAGAGATGGACAGAGAGACGTTCACGGAAAGGGTCCGGGAGCTGTTCCGCGAGCAGGAGGCGTTTCTCGGCCGCAGGAACGATGTTGACGGGCGCTGGTTCAACGGCCTCTACGAGCGTTACAGGCATCCCGTCGTCACGCGCGAGCACGTCCCCGTCTTCTGGCGCTACGACCTCGACTATGAAACGAACCCGCTTCTGATCGAGCGGCTCGGCGTGAACTCCGTCTTCAACCCCGGCGCCATCGAGCTGGACGGCCGCATCTGCCTGGTCTGCCGAGTCGAGGGACTCGACCGCAAGTCCTTCTTCGCCGTCGCCGAGAGCGAGAGCGGCGTGGACGGATTCCGCTTCCGGGATCATCCCATCCTCATGCCCGAGACGGAGGCCCCCGGGACGAATCTCTATGACATGCGCCTGACCCGCCACGAGGACGGCTGGACTTACGGCGTCTTCTGCGTCGAGCGCAAGGACCCGGACGCGCCGCCCGGGGACGAGTCCTCCGCCGTGGCGCAGTGCGGCATCGCCCGCACGCATGACCTCGAGGAATGGGAGAGGCTCGAAGACCTGAAGTCGCCCTCCCCGCAGCAGCGCAACGTCGTCCTGCACCCGGAGTTCGTGGACGGGCGCTACGCCTTCTACACGCGCCCGCAGGAGGGCTTCGCGGGGGTCGGCAGGGGCGCGGGCATCGCCTGGGCCCTCTGCGACGACGTCGAGCACGCCGTCGTCCACGAGGAGAAAGTCATCGACCCCAGGACCTACCACACGATCAACGAGTCCAAGAACGGCGACGGCCCTCCCCCGCTGAAGACCGAGGAGGGCTGGCTCCACGTCGCGCACGGCGTGCGCGGCACGGCAGCCGGGATGCGCTACGTGCTATACGCGTTCCTCTGCTCCCCGGACGATCCGAGCGTCGTCACGCACCGGCCGGGTGGCTACCTGATCGCACCGCGCTACGAGGAGCGCGTGGGCGACGTCTCCAACGCCGTCTTCTGCAACGGCGCCGTGATGCGCGACGACGGCCGGGTCTTCATCTACTACGGCTCGGCCGACACGCGCATCTTCGTCGCCACGACGACAGTCGAGCGGCTGCTGGACTACGTCCTCCACACGCCGGAGGACCCACTGCGTTCCTGCGCCTGCGTGCGGCAGAGGGACGAGTTGATAGGCCGGAACCTGAAGGCCATGAAGGAGATGGGGCTCCGGTGAGTGCGGGACCGGCACGGACGGAAGGGGCTAACGGGCTCCCAACACGGCCGCTCGGCAGGACGGGGTTCAACGTGACCTGCGTGGCGCTGGGCGGGGTCAAGTACAACCAGCGCAGCGACGCGCACGCGGCGGCCGTCGTGCACCGCGCCCTCGACCTGGGCATCAACTACATCGACACCGCGCACACCTACCGCGGCAGCGAGCGCAAGATCGGCCTGGTAATGGCGGAGCGGCGCGACGAGGTGTTCCTCGCCACCAAGAGCCTGCGCCGCGACCGGGACGGGATGGCCGCCGAGATCGAGCAGAGCCTCGAACGCCTGCAAACGGACAGGCTCGACTGCGTCCAGATACACGACCTGGCGCGGGAGGAGGAGCTGTCGGAGGTCATGGGGCCAAACGGCGCCCTGAGGGCCATTGAGGAGTCCCGACAGGCCGGCGCCGTGCGATTCGTCGGCGTGACGGGGCACCGGAACCCGGAGATACTGGTCAGGGCGTTGGAGGAGTACCCGTTCGACATCCTGCTCGTGTCCCTCGGCGCGATGCAGGCCGCCGTGCGGCCGTTCTACGAGACTGTCATGCCGGCTGCCCTCGAACGCGGCGTGGGCGTGATCGGGATGAAGGTGATGGCACACGGCTGGTTCGGCGAGGCGGGGCTGGCCGAGGATGCGCTCCGGTTTGTCCTGGACCTGCCGGATGTCTCGACGGCGCTTGTCGGCGTGGACGACGTGGAGCAGCTCGAACAGAACGTGCGTGTGACCCGCGAGGGCCGCGCGCTCTCGGAGGCCGAGCGCCGGGACTTGCTGGACAGGGTCAAGCGCCTCTACGAGAAGGAGCCCGGCAGGGCGTGGTTCATCCACCCGCAGGCCGCGGGGCCGGAGCGGCGAACGCGATGATGACCCGACGGCAGAGGATGCTGACCGCGATGACCGGCGGCGTGCCCGACCGCGTGCCGGCCTCTCCGGACACGAACTGGCTCATCCCCGTCCGGCTGCTCAGCGTGCCCTTCTGGCAGGTCTATTACTACCACGACCCGCCCCTCTGGAAGGCATACAACGACTGCGTCCGCTATTACGGCGTGGACGGCTTCTCGCACCACGGCTACCCCGGCGTCCCAGGCCGCCCGGACGCCGAAGGCCGGCGGGAGATCGTGGAGCAGACGGACGAACGGCTCGTCGTGCGCAACCACTTCCGCTGCCCCGCGGGCGAGCTGACCCAGGAGGAGACCTTCCTCCGGGACGAGGCGCCGACGCCCACCAAGAAGTGGATAGATGACCTGGAGGCGCAGTTCGACTGCCTCCAATACCTGCTGGGGGACCCGGACCGGGCCACCTTCGAGGGCTACAGGAAGGTCCAGGCCGACATGGGCGAGGACGGCGTCGTCGGGCTCTGCATGGACCTGCCCATGCTGATGTTCCAGATGCGCGAGCCCGCCGAAGCGGCGTTCTACGACTACTACGACCATCACGACCTCGTCGTCGAATACGCCCGGATGGTCACGGACCGGCTCGTGCGCATCGCGCGGCAGGTCATCGAGCAGGACGTGCGGCCCGACTTCGTCTTCTTCCCCAACTCAGGCCTTATCACCATGCAGTCCGTGGAGATCATGAAGGAGATTTCCCTGCCTGCCGTCGTGGAGTTGACCCGCATGTTCAAGGCGGCGGGGATCGTCACGTCACTGCACTCCTGCGGCAAAGAGCGGGCCCTGGTCGAGCTCGCCGCGAACGAGACGGACCTGGACTGCATAGACCCGCTGGAAGCCCCCCCCATGGGCGACTGCGATCTGCGCGAGGTCAAACAGGAGTTCGGGCACAAGCTCGCCCTGAAGGGCAACCTGCACACCACGGAAGTGATGCTGCGCATGGACCCCCAGGGCGTCGAGCGCGAGGCGCGCAAGTGCCTCGACGCCGCCATGGAAGGCGGCGGGTACATCCTGTCCACAGGCGACCAGTGCGGGCGCGACACGCCCGACGAGAACATCGTCCGGCTGGTCGAGGTCTGCGAGGAATACGGCTGCTACTGAGCCCCTCCCCCGCCGGCCGTCGATTGCACGCCTCTCCCGACCCCGCGCCCTGTTTCCTTCCAGCGTTGGCGATGGCGCAGGCAACCGCTACAATGGAATGGGGGTTATGTCCGGGGAAATCGCTATGGCAGTGTCCTGCCGAGGGGCCGTATCGCGGTCAATCAGGGGAACAGCGTGCGTCGCGGCTCTGGCGACTCTGACGCTTCTGGCGCTGCAGTTTCTTGCTTCGCAAGGGTTTACGGGGAGGGAGCAGACAATGGCGGGCAGCGGGGCCGTGAGCGCGCCGGAGTTCCCGGCCGGGCTGGCGTGGCTCAACACGGGCAGGCCGCTCAACCTGCACGAGCTGCGCGGCAAGGTCGTGCTCCTGGACTTCTGGACCTACTGCTGCATCAACTGCATGCACGTCATCCCGGACCTGAAGCGCCTGGAGGCCGAGTTCGCCGACGAGCTTGTCGTCATCGGCGTCCACTCGGCCAAGTTCACCGCCGAGCAACAGACCGAGAACATCCGCCAGGCCATCCTGCGATACGGGATAGAGCACGCGGTGGTCAACGACCGCGACATGGAGGTCTGGGACCTGTACGGCGTGCGCGCGTGGCCCACGGCCGTCCTGATCGACCCTGCCGGCAAGATCGCCGCCCCCCCGCGCTCCGGCGAGGGCGTCTACGACGCGTACGCCGGCGCAATCCGCGACCTGGTCGCACAGTTCGACGCCCGCGGGCTCATGGACCGGAAACGGCTGCGGCTCGTCGGCGAGGAGCAGGCACCGCCGGCGACGGGTCTCTCCTTCCCGGGCAAGGTGCTGGCGGACGAGGCGTCCGGGCGGCTGTTCGTCGCGGACTCCAACCACAACCGCATCCTCGTCGTCGCCCTCTCCGACGGGAGCCTGCTCGACACCATCGGCGGCGGGGCCGAGGGGCTCGTCGACGGCCCGTTCGAGCAAGCTGCCTTCCGCCACCCGCAGGGCATGGCCCTGGACGGCGACCGGCTCTACATCGCCGACACCGAGAACCACGTCATCCGCCTGGCCGACCTGCGCGAACGAACGGTGACGACCATCGCCGGGACGGGTGAACAGGGCCACTACCTGGACGGCAGCGCGCCGGGGAGGACGACCGCGCTCACCTCGCCCTGGGACCTGGTGCTGCACGACGGGGGCCTCTACATCGCCATGGCGGGCGCGCACCAGATATGGCGCCTGGCCCCTCCCCGTGCCGTGCTGGAGGCGCACGCCGGCTCCGGGAGGGAAGCCCGGTGGGACGGCTCCTTGCTCGGGGCCGCGCTTGCCCAGCCGTCCGGCATCACCACGGATGGCCGCAGGCTCTACTTCGCCGACAGCGAGGTCAGCGCGATCCGCTCCGCCGACCTGGACGGCGCGAAACGCGTGGACACCATCGCGGGCGGGGACCTGTTCGACTTCGGTGACGTGGACGCCGTCGGCCTGCAGGCCCGGTTCCAGCACCCACTCGGCATCGCCTACCACGAGGGTGCGCTCTACGTGGCCGACACCTACAACAACAAGATCAAGCGCATAGCCATCGACGAGCGCCGATCCGAGACCTTCCTCGGCACGGGTGAGGCCGGGCTGCGGGACGGCGCGGAGGCTGCCTTCGACGAACCGGGCGGCGTCAGCATTGCCGGCGGGAAGCTCTATGTCGCGGACACGGGCAACCACGCCGTCCGCGTCGCCGACCTGGCAAGCAGACGGGTCGGCACGCTCCAGATCAAGGGGCTCCAGGCGCCCGCGGCGCCCGCGCCACGCCGGACCGGGCCGGAGGCGGTCGAGCTGCCGGCGCAGGCCGTGCGGGCCGGGCAGGTCGAGCTGGTCATCGAGGTCGATCTGCCCGCCGGGCAGAAACTGACGCCCGACGCGCCGTCCTCGGTCTCCCTGGAGACCACGGACGAATCCGTCCTTGCAGGCGTGCCCGCGAAGCCGGTTACGCTCGGCGACGTACGGCTGAGCCTGTCCCTCCGGGCCAGAGCCGGCCACACTGAACTGACGGCGGACTTCGCCGTCTATCACTGCGAATCGGACGACGCGGGGCTCTGCTACATATCCGGCGGCCGGGTGCGTATCCCCATCGAGGTCCGTGACGGGGCCGAATCGGATCACGTGATCATCCAGTTCGCGACGAACGCCCCCTGAACGACGGCGGCTTCGTTCCCGCAACGGCGGCCCCGGACTTGATGAGACGCCTTTGCGCGGTATAATGCCGCCGCACCTTTCGCCTCTGGTGGCAACGCTGCCGGGCGGCCCCCGCAACCCTGAGGAGACCGGGAATCATGGAGAAACCGTTCCTGCCGCCGGGCGACAGGCCCATGGTCACGCCGATCGTGACGGCGATCAACTACGAGTTCGGCTCCTTCGACCTGCTGCACCGGATAACCGAGGGCGACGTCGAGGGCTACACCTACCAGCGCGACGACAACCCGACCTGCCGCGCCGTCGAGCGCCAGATCGCCGCGATGGAGGGCGGCGCCGACTGCGTGATCGCCAGCACGGGCATGGCCGCCATAACCCTGGCCTATCTGACCTACCTCAATGCCGGCGACCACCTGCTGATCTTCCACGATACCTACGGCGCCAACTATAAGGTCTCCCTGCTCCTGGAGAAGTTCGGCGTTGAGGTAACCTGGCTCGACGCCTGGGATCAAGACAAGGCCGCTGAGCGCGTCCACCAGAACACGCGGATGATTTACTGCGAGACGCCGAGCAACCCGCTGGTGAAGGTGGTGGACATCGCGCGGCTCAGGGAGATAGCGGACGGCGTGGGGGCCAGGCTGGTCGTGGACAACACGTTCGCCACGCCCCTGCACCAGCGACCACTTGAGTTAGGCGCCGACCTGGTCGTGCACAGCGCGAGCAAGGCGCTCGGCGGACACAACAACCTGATGGCCGGCGTGGTGGTCTGCCGCACGAAGGAGCAGTACGACGAACTGTGGTTCACGCGCCAGGCGATCGGCCCCTGCCTGGGCCCCTTCGCGGCGTCGCTCCTGGACACGGGACTGAAGACGCTCGACGTGCGCGTGCCCAGGATGGCCGAGAACGCCATGGCCATCGCCGAGTTCCTCTCCGAGCACCCGCGGGTCAGCCGGGTCTATTACCCCGGCCTGCCGTCCGACCCCGGCCACGAGATAGCCGCCCGCCAGATGCGGGACGGCTTCGGCGGGATGCTCGCGTTCGACGTCGGCGAGACGCAGCAGGAGGCGATGGAGTTCGTGGAAAAGCTCCGGGTGATCTACCACGCCGTCAGCCTGGGCTGCACGGAGACACTTGCCTGCATTCCCGTGGTGAGTACTCTGCTCTATCTGCCCGAGGAGCGGCGGACCGTCTTCGGCGTCAAGCCCAACACCGTCAGGCTCTCCGCGGGGACCGGCGACACGCAGGAGCTGCTGGACGACCTGGCGCAGGCGCTCGGGTGAGCGCCGGCTCCCGTGTCAGTGGAAGATCCACGCCACGGCGGAGTGCATGCAGAACGCTGCTATCAACATCGCTATGGCCGGCATCAGCAGCCCCGCCATGTTGCGCAGCAGGCGCGTCTCGAAGTGCTCGCTCGTGACGACCAGGCAGACGTGCACGGGCGAGAGCAGCATCCCCATGTATCCGAACCCGTAGGCCAGCACCACGGTGGAAAGAAGCGCCCCGGTTGAGGGCGCCGGGCCGAGCAGGCTCACGATGATGGGGAAGCTCGCCCCGACGAAGCCGATGGACAGCCCCGTGGCCAGCCCGCTGACGAGGGGAAGCAGCATCACGATCGCTATCAGGGGAATGCCCCAGGCGGCCATCTCGAAACGCAGCAATTCGGCCAGCGGCTGGCCTCCCGGCAACTCAGCGTCGATGAACGCCCCGTAAACGCGGACAGCGGCCACTATGATGAGCATGGCCATCGCCCGCCGGGCAAACAGTATCTTCCACCATCGCCTGCTGTCGATGGGCCGGCGGGCCTGAAGCACAAGAATCGCCGCCAGCAGGCCCAGCGCCATCGGGAGATAGCGGTTCATCTCCGGGACCCCCATCCACGCCGTCCGAACTCCCCAGTAAGACAGCCTGACGACAGCATAAGAGGCGATGACCACTATGATGGGCAGTACCAGGGGCAGGAAGGCCGGCACGTCCTCGCCGGCCAGCCCAGAGGCTCTTCGCGTACCGCCCTCTATCCGCCGGAGCAGAAAGAGGTAGCCGGCGCCGATGGCGAAGAGGGTCAGGGGCAGTTGGAGCAGCACGAACTGCCAGATGTCCAGTTTCGCCTCCTGCATCGCCAGGAGCACGCCTGGGTACAGGGGCCACCAGTACTCCCAGATGTGACGGAACCAGTGGTTGGTCTGCGCCTTCAGGCCGGGGTGCACCTCACCGTTCTCGTCGCACCTGTCCACCAGCGGTGCCGAGAAGAGCGCGCCTCCCGGCATGGGCAACAGGCCGATGACAGCAGGAAGCACCGCCATCGAGGTCCGGCGCGAGACCCGGCCGCGCACGGACTTCACGAGGTCCTCCATCACGCCCGTGGCGGCCATCTGCGAACTGAGCCAGATCACCTCCAACACGACGAACAGGAGCACGAGGTCCTCAAAGGAACTGACCCGCTGCCAGGCTATGTCCAGCATCGAGGCCGGCGAATGGCCCGACCAGAGCCCGAGCACCACCGCCGCCACCAACACCGCGATGGTCAGGTGCTTGCAGACGCGGCTCAACGCCAGGATCAGTGAGAGCGCGCCCAGCACCTTCACCAGCACGGGCATTCCCAGAAGCAAATCGATCAACCGCAGTCCTCCCAACATCCGGTATCCGTCCAGGGCAAAGGGGAGTCTAGCATTCTATTCTGCCCGCCGCCGCGGAGTCAAAGGCTTGACCCGCGCGACCAGGTGATCTCCATGCTCCGGGCGCGTGCCGGGGCGGCGGAGCCGTTCTTCATCCGTTGGAACCCGCCGGAGCCACACCTGGCGAACCACCCGCCCGAGCCTTACGCCTCCATGCACGACCCGTCCGAGATCGAGCCATGGGGGAGCTTCGGCGACGATTTCCAGGGCAAGCCCTACGCCCAGGCCCAGCAGCTGCGCACCTGGAATATAGAGGATTGGACCTGGGAGCAGTGGGCCCCCGTCGTGTCCCGCTACCTGGGCGAGATCAGCCTCATGGACGCACAGATCGGGCGCGTCCTGGCGGCGCTGGATGAACTCGGCCTCGCCGAGGACATGCTGGTCATCTACACGACCGACCACGGCGACATGTGCGGCAGCCACGGCATGATAGACAAGCATTTCATCATGTACCACGACGTGGTGCACGTGCCCTTCATCGCGCGCCGGCCGGGCAGCATCGAGGCGGGCACGCAGTGCGACGCTTTCGTCTCCAACTCGATTGACCTGCCCGTGACGTCCCTCCAGGCGGCGGGCGTGCCGGTGCCGGAGACCTTCCACGGGCAGAGCCTGCTGCCCCTCTTCGCGGGCGGGCGCGAGAACGGTCGCCCGGACATCTTCGCCGGCTATCACGGCAACCAGTTCGGCCTGTTCAGCCAGCGCATGGTCCGCGACCGGCGCTGGAAGTACGTTTGGAACGCCACGGCGGAGGACGAGCTGTACGACCTGGAGTCCGACCTGTGGGAGCTGCGCAACCGTGCGCGCGGTCCCTCGTGCGCCGGCGAACTCTCCCGCCTCCGGCAGCGCCTGGTGGACTGGATGGAGTGCAGCAACGACCGGCTGCTGAACGGCGCGACCAGGCGCCAGCTCCTCGAGAATCGCACGCTGTAAGGGGGCGGGACGTCTCCGCTCACGGTCTGGCCAGGCGCATCCGAACGACCAGCACGGGTGGTATCTCAGGCATATTGCACCAGCGCAGGCACGGCGGCCGCTCCTCTCCCGGGCGGAAGCCCGGCTCCTCCAGGGCGTCCACAACGAAGCCCTGGCGGAACCCCGCCCCTAGCAGCCCGTTGAAAAATGTAGCTCAGCCGCCCCCGGCTGAGAACGGCACAGGCGAGGGCGCCTGTGCTACACCGACACGGCCCCTCGCGCAGGCACTCTCCGGGGAATCCTCCTTCTTCAACGGGCTGCTAGGAGCACGTGCAGCGGTCGATCGAAGTAATACTGCGGCTGCGGCTGCCCGATGATCCCCTCTCCTTTCCGCGCAGAGGGCCTCAGGTAGTGGCTCACCTTCACGCCCGTCCGTTCCGAGTAGCGGCCGTCGGAGTCCACCGATTCGGCGAACTTGACGAAACCGGGCGCCTGGAAGCACGGGTGCGTGACCGAGAAGACGAACCAGCCGGCCGGCTTCAGGAGCACCGGCAGGGCACCGAACAGCGGCTCGATGGCCGCCATGTCCATCAGGCACATCGTGGCGACCGCACCGTCGAAGCACCCGGCGCCGAGCGCGAGGAGCGGGCCCCGGTCCGTCGCGTCGACGAGACGGTACTCGATGTTCTCGACGCCGGCCGAGGCCGTGCGCGACCTGGCGCGCTCGATGAACCGCTCGCTGTAGTCGCACGCCAAGACACGGGCGCCGAGTTCGGCCATCCTGCGGGCGAACCTCCCCGCCCCACAGCCGACGTCGAGCACGGTTGAGCCAGGCCAGATCTCCAGCAGTCGCTCCGTGGCCGGCTCGATCAGTTCCTCCTGGAAGTCGTTGCCATCGCCGATGCGGTCATCCCACCACTCGGCGTTGGCGTCCCACATGCGCCGGTTCCCCTCGTTCAACTCTTCCCATTCGGATTGGTGGCTCTCGTCGGGCGTCGGGCTCTCTCCGTGGTGCGGGAACGTGCCGGGCTTTTGGCAAGGGCCGGCCGTCGCGATAGAATAGCCGCCCGGTGCCGCACAGGCAAGATACCACGAGCCGGGGAAGGCGCGCGTATGGCCAAGGGAGATTGGCTGACGCCCCACCAGAAGGGGATCGTCAGGCGATACTACGAGCACAAGGACGACCTGGTGCACCAGAAGCTGTCGGAGATCGTCTCCGACCTTTACCTCTGCGCGGACGACAAGAAGGCGGCCCGGCTGTGGAAGAGCGTGCGCACGGCGCTCGTCAACGCCGGCGTGCACGAGGGGCAGGCCGAGCGCCTGGTGGCGGCCCGCGACCTGGACGGCCTGGCGCGACTGGTGGGCGAGATATTCTAACGGAATCCAACGCCCCGCCCGCCGGACTGACCCTGGGCGGAGCGATGCTGGACGATCTCTGAAAGGCACGCAATGATCGACTGCGACTTCCCGGGCGGCAACATCATCGTCGAGCGTGTGGACGGCGACGACGTGTACCTGCGCCAGGACCTGCGGGACACCGAGGGCGACTGGTTCTACTGGTGCTTCCGCGTGCGGGGGCCGGCCGGGCGCGCGCTGACCTTCCGCTTCACGGCGGGGAACGTCATCGGCGTGCGAGGTCCGGCCCTGAGCCTGGACGGCGGGAAGACATGGCAGTGGCTGGGGGCGGACGCGGTGCAGGAGAACTCCTTCAGCTATGCGTTCGGCCCCGGGGCTGACGACGTCCGGTTCAGCTTCGGGATGCCGTACATGGCATCGGACCTGAGGACGTTCCTGGAGCGCCACAGGGGCAACCCGGCCCTGCGCGAGGAGACGCTCTGCGTTACGCGCAGGGGACGGACCGTGGAGCGGCTCCACGTGGGCAGGCTGCGCGGCAAGCCCGAGCATCGCGTCCTCATCACGTGCCGCCACCACTGCTGCGAGATGATGGCCAGCTACGTCCTGGAGGGCCTCCTGGAGCAGGTGCTGCACGGGGATGACGACGGCGCCTGGCTGCGGGGGAACGTCGAACTGCTCGTCGTGCCGTTCGTGGACAAGGACGGCGTCGAGGACGGCGACCAGGGCAAGAGCCGCCGCCCCCGCGACCACGGCCGCGACTACGCCGACGAGAGCATCTACGCGTCCACCGGCGCCATCCGGCGGCTCGTGCCGGCATGGTCCGAGGGGCGGCTGCGCGTCGCGCTCGACCTGCACTGCCCGCACATCCGCGGTCCGCACAACGAGGTCATCTACCAGGTGGGGCACCCGGATGTGTGCGCCTCCCGCGAGCAGTGCCGGTTCGGCGAGATCCTGGAGGGCGCAGTGTCGGGTCCCCTGCCCTACCAGACATCCGACGACCTGCCGTTCGGACAGGCGTGGAACACGGGTGGCAACTACAGCGGGGGCAAGGGCTGCTCGCGCTGGGCGGCCGAGCTGCCGGGCGTCCGGCTGCCCTCGAGCTTCGAGGTGCCCTACGCCAACGCCGGCGGCGCGGAGGTGAACGCGGAGACGGCCCGGGCCTTCGGGCATGACCTGGCGCGGGCGCTTCGGCGCTACCTGGAGAGCACGGGCTTTCGCGCGGGTGCGCAATGAGACACACCGTCCTGGGCATCCTGGCGCTCCTGCTCTGGAGCAGCACCATCGCGTTCACCAGGAGCCTGACCGAGCGGCTCGGAACGGGGACGGCGGCGGCAGCCATCTTCCTGATAAGCGGCGGAATCGGGTGCGCGTATCTCGTCGTCACCAGGCAGATCGGGGCCGTACGCCGATTGCCGCGCGCTTACCTGGTCGGCTGCGGCGCGCTGTTCGTGCTCTACATGGTCTGCATCTATTCGGCGGTCGGGTCGGCCGCCAGCCGCCTGCACGTGATCGGTGCGGGCATCATCAATTACCTGTGGCCGGGGCTGACGCTGGCGTTCTCCGTCCCGATCCTCAAGAAGAAGGCGCGGCTCTGGCTGCTGCCGGGGGCGGTCGCGGCGTTCGCGGGGGCGGCGCTGGCCGTAGCGCACGGGGGCGCCTTCTCCTGGACGGCGTTCGCGGCGGACCTGACTTCCGGCTCGGCCTCGTACGTCTGGGCGCTGGGCGCGGCGCTCTCGTGGGCCCTCTACTCGAACCTGAGCCGGCGGTGGGCGGGCGAGGCGGAGGGCACGGCCGTGCCGGTCTTCTTGCTGGCCTCCGGGATCGTCTGGGCGGCGTTGCGCTGCCTGCGGCCGGAGCAGGCGCACTGGACGCCCCGGGCCGCCGCGGAGCTCCTCTACATGGCCACGCTCCCAACGCTGGCGGCTTACAGCTTCTGGGAAGCAGCCATGAGAAAGGGCAACGTCGTGTTCGTCGCGTCGCTCTCGTATTCCACGCCGCTTCTCTCGACGGCGATCAGTTGCATCTACCTGAGGGTCGCGCCCGGCGCAATGCTCTGGGTGGCCTGCCTGTTGGTCATCGGGGGCGCGATTGTCTGCAGGCTGTCGGTGTCGGACGGGCCGCCGCTTCCGACGGCCGATTGACAAACGGGCCGGCCCGGCAAAGAATGGGTGTAAGGACGATTACCGGAGGCCGAGCTCTTGGGCGGCGATCCCGAAACCGAGCAAAGCACGTGCGACAGGGAATCCCTGTGGCGCCGCGCGGTACCCACTGCCGAGGGGAACCTCCTCCTGGCGGGGGTCGTGCTGCTAACCTCGTATGCCGTCGTGCTCGGGCTGCTGAAGTTCCGCTCGCCGGAGCGGTTCCACAATATGCTGACCATGACCCTGGCCCACCTGCTGGGCGGGCGGGCGGCCGGGATGACCTCCGGGTACGCTGCGAACATCCCACACTCGGCCGTGGTGCTGGCTAATATGGCGATAGAGACCTTCCTCGTGCTGATCTTCTACGGGCTGTTCGTGTTCTCCTACCGAAGGCTGATCGTCATAGGCCCCCTGGAGGACACGATGGCGCGTATACGACGTGGCGCCGAGGCGCGGCAGAAGACGATCATGAAGTTCGGCATACCGGGCCTGCTGCTGTTCGTCTGGTTCCCCTTCTGGATGACCGGACCGCTGGTGGGTTCGGTGATCGGGTTCCTGATCGGCCTGCGAACGTGGCTGAACCTGGGCGTCGTGCTGGCCGGAACGTGGCTGGCCATATTGTGCTGGGGCATTCTGCTCCGGCGCATGCACGAGGCAATGAGGCATTTGGGATACTACGTCCCCTTCGTCTTCGTGGGGTTCGTCCTGCTCGTGGCCGTTTCCATACATATCCGCCATGCCTTCGCCAGGCAAGGGAATCACAAGAAACACTGAGCGCCCACCGGCGGCGCGACCGGAAACGACAGGAACTCGGAGGTCCGGAGGAAGACAGGTGGCCCGCAGAATCATCATCGGCAATGACCACGGCGGCTACGAGGCGAAGCAGGAGATCGTCAAGCACCTGAAGGAGCGTGGCACCGAGGTCGAGGACGTCGGCTGCGACTCGACAGAGATCGTGCGCTACCCGCACTACGCGCGGCAGGTCGCCGGCGCGGTGGCCCGCGGCGAGTTCGAGCGGGGCATCCTGATCTGCTCCACCGCCATCGGTATGTCCATCGCCGCCAATAAGGTCAAGGGCATCCGCGCCAGCGTCTGCACCAGCCACTACATGGCCAAGATGACCCGCCAGCACAACGACTCGAACGTCCTCTGCCTGGGCGGCAAGATCACGGGCATCTACGAACTGCTGGAGATCGTGGACGCCTGGCTGGAAAACGATTACATCGGCGGCCGCCACGAGATATCCCTCGGCCTCATCCGCAACATGGAGGAAGAGCTGGGACTGAGCGTGCCCGAAGAGTAGCTCAGAAAGGAGCCGAAATGCCGGACGCGAATACCAGCAGCCGGCCCGTGCCGGAGATCCCGCTGGCCGGCCGGAAGATCCGCCTGCTGATTGACACGGACGCGGGTTGCGAGATCGACGACCAGTATGCAATCGCACTCGCGGTGTTGTCGCCCGAACGGTTCGACATCGAGGGCTTCGTGTCCGTGCAGTGGGGTTCGCCCGACACGCTGGACAGGACGGTCCGAGAGATAGAGACGGTCCTTGAGAAAGCCGGCATGGCCGGGAAGTATCCCGTCAGGCGCGGCTCCGACCCGATCCAGTACATCGACTTCCCGGAAGAATCCGAAGGGGTGGATTTCATCATCGAGCGAGCCATGGCCGGCGATGCGGAGAACCCGCTTTTCGTCGTGGGCCTGGGTGCGGCCACCAACATCGCGTGTGCCTATATGAAAGAGCCGCAGATAGCCGATCGCGTCATAGTCGTCTGGCACGGGCGCTCCCGCTGGCCGGTCTCCTGCTTCAACGCGAATGCGTGGATGGACATCAAGGCGGTGCGCAACATCTACAAGTCCGATCTCCCCCTGGTCCTGTTCGACACAGGGACCTACATCCGCTGGCCGATAGAAGTCTCGGAGGAGAAGATCCGCCCCCACGGCCCGTTGGGCGAGTACCTGCACGGGATCCGTGCCAGCGCGCCGCACTTCCGGAGCCCGACGAAGGGCTTCTTCGACCTGGGCGACGTAGCGTTCCTCGTCGATCCTTCACTAGCCGAGTGGGAGATAACCGCCGCGCCGAGCGTGCGGCCGGCGGACAACAGCTACGACTTCAGCCGCACGCACGGCAGCATGATGCGTGTCTATCACGTGAGCCGGGACGGGACGTTCGAACTGCTCCACAGGGCCCTGGCGCGGGCATTCCCCGCCAGCGACCAGGGCTGACGGGGAGCGCGGGCAGGGCCAAGATGTGCTGGCACGGACAACGGGTAGCGTGGGCAAGGGAGGTGACAGATGGGCAAGAGGTCCGGGGAGAAACCTTTCGGGGCGAGCTTCACGCAGGTCAGCCTGGAGCGGCTCTTCAACTGGCCGAACCGCTCGGTCAGGCTCGAGTGGTGGCGGGACCTGGCCGGGCGCGTCCGCAAGTACCCCGAGGGCGCGCAGGAATCGTGGGGCATTCCGTTCAGCATGGGGGAAGGCAAACAGGCCCGCGTGATCCTGGTCAGCAAGGGCCGGCCCGCCGTCACGGTGCCCCTGCGCGGCAAGGCCGACTTCATCTGCCTGCTGCACGAATGGCTGCAGGTCCCCGAAGAGGTCAACCAGGAAGACCCGTTGGAGGGGCTGGTCGTGGCCGAGTACCGATTGGCCTACGCGGACGGCACTGCGCACTGCCAGCCCGTGCGGGCGCGTTTCGAAGTGCCCATGAAGGAGAGCCCCGGACCGGTCTGGCTCGCGCAGTCGTTCAACCTGTGGGAGGCGGTTGACCCAACGGATTACCCGAAGGACATGGATTGGGCACATGCACAGACAGGCGTCAAGACACGGTGGGGTGTGCCGCACGTCCACGCCATGCCGAACCCCTCTGCGGGCAAGGCCCTGAAGGCGCTGACGATAACCGGGCTGTGCAGGTCGCCGCTCCTGGTCGCCGGCCTGACGCTCTACCGGGGCCGCTCGCACCCGCTGAGGCACCTGCCGCGTCGCACGTACCGCGTCGCGGGGCTGGGCAAGCCGGCCCGGGTCGCCGAGGCCGGGGTGGACCTCGGCGGCGTCGCACGCCTGGAACAGACGAAAGGCCCCAGCGGCAAACGCTGGCTCAACGCGCGACACGCCGGCCTGACGCGGGCAGGGGACCCCGACGACGGCGTGGAGACGCTCGTCGAGGCGTTCGGCGCGGAAGACGCCACGCTGTCCGTGCGGCTGGAAGGCGAGCGGAAGCGGCGCAGGTTCTCGCTGGGCCAGGCATTCCACAAAGGGCGAAGCGCGGAGCAGAAGGGACAGGCCGAACTGCGCGTGCTGGGCAAGACGCGGCAGTGGATGAAGGTCGTGGTGCGCGATTCGTCCACGGGCAGGCCGACGCCCGCGCGCGTCCACATGCAGGGCCCCCGCGGCGAGTACATCGCGCCGTACGGCCACCACGCGCAGATCAACGCCGGCTGGTTCATGGACTACGGGGCCGACGTGGTCGCGGGAGGGCGGAACTTCGCATACGTCCCCGGAGAGTTCACGACGGACCTGCCGGTGGGTGACGTCTACGTCGAGGTTTTCAAGGGCTTCGAGTACGCGCCGGAGAGGATGGAGGCCACGGTCACGCCCGGCCAGAAGGTCCTGGAGCTGACCGTCAACCGCCGACTCGACTGGCGAAGCAAGGGTTGGGTGACGGCCGACACGCACGTGCACTTCATCAGCCCCCACACGGCCCACCTGGAGGCCCAGTGCGAGGGTGTCAACATCGTCAACCTGCTCGCCTCGCAGTGGGGCCGCCTGTTCACGAACGTAGGCGACTACATCGGCGGCGCCAACGTCGTCGGCGACGATACGATCGTCTATGTGGGCACTGAGAACCGCAACCACATGCTGGGCCACATGTCCATGCTCGGCACGAAGGGCCTGCCTGTCTTCCCGATGTGCTGCGGCGGGCCGACGGAATCGTTCGTGGGCGACCCGGACTTCCTCGCCCTGGCCGAGTGGGCCCGCGAGAACAAGCGCAAGGGCGGCGTTGTCATCCGGCCGCACTACCCGTACTGCGGCCACACTGAGGACCCCGTGCCCATCCTGACCGAACTGGTGGACGCCCTGGAGATCAGCGGCTTGCGCGGCGGCGACTTCTCCACCCAGGAATGGTATAGGTACCTGAACTGCGGCTACCGGGTCGCCGTCGTCGGCGGGACCGACAAGATGGGGGCCTACTGCCCCATCGGCTGGCTGAGGACATACGCCCTGCTGGACCCGCGGCGGCCCTTCGACTACGAGAGCTGGGCGGAGGCCGTGCGGGCCGGGCGCACCTTCAGCAGCACCGGCCCGTTGATCGACCTGGCTGTGGAGGGCAAGGCCATCGGGGAGACAGTCCAGCTTCCGCCGTCGGGCGGCACGCTCGAGGTCGAGGCGCGGGCCGAGAGCGTCTGGCCGCTGGGCAGGATAGAGATTGTGCGCAACGGCCACGTCGTCGCCTCGCGCAGCGCGTCGAGGGGCGCTCGCTCGCTCAAGGCGCGGGCAAGGGTCAAGGTGCCCGGCAGCGGATGGATCGCCGCCCGCTGCACCGGCTGGGAGAAGCATCCAGCGGAGTACATCGCCGCCCACACCTCCCCCGTTTACCTGAAGTGCGGCGACGCGCGCGCCTTCAACGGCCCGGCCGCCCAACACATGCTGGCGCTGGTCGAAGGCGGCATGGAGTACCTGAATACGATGGCCACCGCGTTCGACGAGAAGGCCAGGAAACGGATGGTCAAGTTGTTCAAAGATGCGCAGCAGGAACTGAAGGGACGGCTCCTGGTGGAGGCCGACCATGAACTCCACCACGGCAGCGGCCCCTACCACACCCACGGACACGGCACGCCGGCCGACCACCAACACGGTTGATCGCCCCAGTGGAGAGGCCGGCGGGAGGCACCGATGGCATGAAGCCTGCGGCCGGTTCTGGACGGCAGGCGCAGGATGATCGGCGGCAACTTGGAGGGGGGCACGAAGCTGCGCCGGGTCAGAGATCAGGCCAGGGAAGCGGGGACGTGCAGCGGACAGCCGTCAAGATGGCGCGCGCAAGGGGTCAGTCGCCCATAAAGCCAGAGAGCACGCCCGAGATGCTGTCCCAGAAGAGCCAGATGACCAGCGCCACGACCGCCGCAATCCCGAGCTTGATGAGCAGCGGCACAAGCTTCTTCAGGCCGCGCTTGCGGTGATATGAGCGGGCGGATTCATCGTAGTGGGTCAGCAGGCTGCGCAGTTCGGACCTGCTGGAGGGTGCATCGCCATCCTTCTGCCCGGCAGCGGCCATAGCATAGTCGCGGGGAAACTCCCTCTCCAGTTCGCTGTAGGAACCGGCAGGCTGGTATGGACCCGACTCCCCGACGCGTTTGGCCGGTGTTTCGCGGCCGATCTGCCCCTTGCGTATCCTCGCGCGCAGTTCGGCCAGGGAGAAACGCCGCTTTTCGACCCTGCCCTTGACCGCGACCTTCATGTCCCAGAGGTCCTCTTTGGCCTCTGTCTTGGCTTCCGCGCCGACGCCCAGCTCTTTCTTGATATCTCGCTTGCCGAGGCAGTGCTCCCGGATATGCTCACAGACCTCCGTGGCGCTCTGGAACCGCCGGTCAGGCTCTTTCGCCATCATGCGTTCGATGCTGAGAGACACGGCGCGCGGCACTTTGCTTTCCAGCGCCTGGGGTGGCCTGAGCGGCTCCTTCAGGTGCTTCTGGAAGACCTCATAGGAGGTGGCGCCCTCGAAGGGAACCTTGCCAGTCACCATGTGATACCACGAAGCGCCCAGGGAATAGATGTCACTGCGCTCGTCGGCCCGCTTGGCGTCCTGCGCCTGCTCGGGCGCCATGTAATAAGGCGTGCCCATGGCCGTGCCCGTGCGCGTCAGGGCAGTGACCTCGCTGTCCGTCTGGCGCGCCAGGCCGAGGTCCATCAACTTGGCCACGCCGTCCCTGGTGAGCATGATGTTCTCGGGCTTTATGTCGCGGTGGACGACATGATTCTCGTGAGCGTAGGCCAAGGCCTCAGCCACTGACAGTATGATCTCGGTCGCCTTCTCGGGCGGAAGGGGCCCGCCGTCCCGGATTATCTGGCTAAGGCTCTTGCCGTCCACGAACTCCAGGGCGAAGAAGTAGTAACCCGCGTCCTCGCCAATGTCGTAGCCGCGGACCAGGTTCTGGTGCTGGAGCTTCATAGAGGCCTGTCCCTCCCGGAAGAACCGGGTCAGAAAGGGCCTCTGCTTGGACAGGTGGGGAGCCATGATCTTTATGGCGGAGCGGTTCTTGTCCGAGCCGATCCCGAGGTAAACGGCCCCCATGCCCCCCTCGCCGAGCTTGCGGACGATCGTGAATTCCCCCAGCTTATCGACCGTCAGATCGCCCGCATCATCCTCCAGCTTCTCCGCATCGTCCTGGGAGAGCATGTTCTGCAGCACGGCGCAGTCCCACAGGGGCGCCTTGGTGCCTTCCTTCTGCTTCTGCGCCTGTAACTGCTGGCAGGCCTCCATCTGCTCGCGAGTCAACGCCTTGCGCGCCAGGGCCAGCCGAACAAAACGCCTTTCCTGAGGCGTTGACATGCCCACCCTCCCGCCGGACAACAGGACACCGAAGCGCACGACCTTCAACTCTTGGCGGTAGAGGCAGAGACAGAGGAACCTCTCAGACAGTCGCCTCCGACCCCCACCGCGCCTTTCGGCGCCACAACAGTGTAAGTTGCGACCGCCGGGCTGTCAAGACCGAAGCCACCACACCGCGTGCCCAATTGAATACCGCGTGGCAAAGCATGTATCCTAACTGGCTGTGGGATTGTCCTGGAGAAAGGAATGAGCTGGGTCTTCAACTGCGTGTTTGGCGCTGCTGCGGCATGTCTGGTGCCGTACTGGCTGTGGAAGCTTCCTCAGGGCCGGCGCTACCGGGCAGGCATCCTGCAGCGGCTGGGGTTCGTCCCTCACCTGCCTACCTCCCCGCGGCTGTGGTTACACTGCGCCAGCGTCGGCGAGGCCGCCATACCGCGTCGCCTCGTGGCGGAGATCAGACGCCGGCGGCCGGGCTGGGAGATCGTCTTCTCAACGAACACCGACACCGGCGCGCGACGGCTGGAAGAACTCTACCCCGAGTCAAGGGTCTTCTACATGCCGCTGGACTTCTCCTTCTGCGTGGGGCGGGCTCTGGAGCGGGTCAGGCCGAGCATGGTTCTGCTGGTTGAGCTGGAGATTTGGCCGAACTTTCTGGAGGCCTGCCGCGCACGTCACGTGCCGGTGGCAATCGTCAGCGGCCGGATAGGGAGAGGCTCTCGTCGCCTGCTCCGGGTCCTCAACCGGCTGTGGCCGCACCTGTGGGACGGCGTGCGCATCTGCTGCGCCAGGAGCCGCGAGGACGCGGCGGGATTCAGGGCGGTCGGCATGTGCGAGGAGGCCGTTTGCACGTCCGGCTCCCTGAAGTACGACGCGCTCAGGACCGACTTCAGGCCCGCGGAACTGGAGCAGATGGCCCGCACCTTCGCCATCGAGCCGGGGGATCCCGTCCTGGTCGCCGGCAGCACGCATCGGGGCGAGGAGGCCGCGCTTGCCGGCGCCTACAGAGACCTGAAGATAAAGCACCGCCGGCTCAGACTCATCATCGCCCCCCGCCACATCGAGCGCGCCGCGCAGATCAGGGCTGCTCTACGTTCACGTGGCTTCAGCATAGCCGAGAAAACCGTCCTTGACGCGGAGCAAAGGAGCGCGCCGGAGGACGCCGTCATCCTGCTGGACACCATCGGCGAGTTGACCAAGTGCTATGCGCTCGCCACGTGTGCCTTCGTTGGGCGCAGCCTTAACCCGCCCGGGGGCGGCCAGAACATGATGGAGCCCGCTGCGCTGGGCAAACCGGTGCTGGTCGGCCCGCACACGGGGAACTTCCGCCCGGAGATGAGACTCCTCAGGGAGAACGACGCCGTCCTGGCAGTCCGGGATCGCGCCGAACTGGTCAGGGAGTTGGACCGCCTACTCAGCAATCCCGATCAGGCCGGGACGATCGGGCGCGCCGCCCGATCGGTGATCCTGGAAAGTCAGGGGGCTACCGAGCGGACGCTGACGAAGCTGGAGGGAGTCTTCCGCCAGGCTGAGCTGTCCCGGGAGAAAGGCCGCGTCCATCCAGCTTGACGCTGACGGCCGACGGTGCTAACATAATCCCCGCATGTAACGTTCGTGGGACCCGAGCGGAGGGGTGAGCCATGGCTCAAGTAGACAAGTTCCTGAACTTCCTGATAAAGAACAGCGGCTCTGACCTGCACCTGGCTACCGGCTCGCCGCCCATAGTACGCATCGACGGCGCCCTTCAGAAGATGAAGCTCCCGTCCCTGACGGCGGAGCAGGTCAAAGCGTTGGTCTACGAGATAGTGCCCGAAAGGAACCGGCGGGAGTACGAGGCGACGCACGACAGCGACTTCGCCTATGAGATCCCCAACGTCGCTCGATTCAGGACCAACATCTACTGCGACATCAACGGGCCAGCCATGGCTCAGCGCCTCATTCCGTTCGATATCATGACGGTCGAGGATCTGGGGCTGCCCAAGACGGTCGTGGACCTGGTGATGCTGCCGAAGGGCATTATCCTGTGCACGGGGCCGACGGGCTGCGGCAAGAGCACAACGCTGGCGGCGCTGCTGCACCACGCCAACGAGCAAAGGTCAGACCACGTTATCACCATCGAGGACCCGGTTGAGTTCGTGCACAGCAACCTCAACTGCATATTCAGCCACCGCCAGGTGGGCCTGCACACGGACAGTTTCAAGCGTGCGCTCAGGGCGGCCTTCCGCGAAGACCCCGACATTATTCTCGTGGGCGAGATGCGTGACCTGGAGACCATGGCACTGGCCATCACCGCCGCCGAGACAGGACACCTCGTGCTGGGCACCGTCCATACCACAACCGCCACCAGCACGGTGGACCGGATCATCGACCAGTTCCCGCCGGACAGGCAGGCGCAGATCCGGACCATGCTTGCCGAAACGCTCAAGGCCGTCATCGCCCAGACGCTCTGCCGGCGGAAGGTGAAGGGCCGGATCGCCGCGTTCGAGATACTGGTCGTTCACAGTGCCGTGAGCAACCTGATCCGCGAGCAGAAGACCTACCAGCTCCCCTCAGTCATCCAGACCGGCAAGAAATACGGCATGGTGACCATGAACGAGTCCCTGCTTAACCTGGTGGAGGAGGGATTCATCACGCTGGACGAGGCTTACTCGAGATCGGTCGAGAAGCAGGACATGAACGACCGGGTCAACAACTACCTGCTCGCGCAGGTCGAGAGCAAGCAACTGAGCCCGGCCGACGCGGTCAAGCAGTCGTTCTTCCGGCCCGACATGCTCAACAGGCTGCGGCGACACGGCTACGAGAGGGCCGTGAAGAGCCTCGACCTGTCGAAGATCGACCTGACCGAGGAAGTCGTCATGTAGTGGAAGCTGCTGCGAATGCCCGGCGAGTCCGCTGTCTTTCATGCCCGTGTCCGCTCGTGTCGTCGTGCGCCACTGCTCTGTTGTGCGGGCCTCGTGCTCATCGCTCTTCTGACAGCGTGCCACCGCAACCAGGTCCGCGTGCGCGTCAGCGACGACCTGGCCCGGCACGAGTGGCGCGACCCCGTCTCCGCCCGCAGCTTCATCCCTCATTACCGACCGATGCTGTACGTCATCGAGCTGCCGATAGGCTATGCTCGCGGTCGGAGCCGCCCGTCGGAGGGCTTCATCTTCAACGCCCAGCTCCGCTGGAACGCCACTGTCCAGCCCGTCGTGGGGCTCCTGGCGGACCTCTGCGAGCGACACAACCGGGCGGACATCACAGTCACGGAGTTCACGCAACGCAGGGACCGACTGCTGGGGGCGGTGGTCCGGCTTGTGGAGAAGAAAACCCAGCTCAACGGACTCCTGGAGGCCTATCAGGAGATGAGAGACTCCGAGAAGGGCCCTGCGGAGGGCGCGGCTCAGGAAGTGCCGCGCGTTGACTTCGCCGTCACGGCCGCGAGCGTGGACCGCATCGTCGCTGAGGCGGCGGCGTTCGTCGAACAGTTGCGCGCAGAACAGGCCCGCCCGCCGACGGGTGACGGGGCTGCGTCAGTGCCGGCCCGTGCCCCGGTCGCAACATGAACATGATGCCCACGCTCGCCGCCACAGCGGAGCAAATCCGACAACTGGACCGCATTGCCATTGAGCAGTACGGCATTCCGGGCATACTCCTCATGGAGAACGCCGGCCGGGCCTGCGCGGCGGCGGCGCGCGAGATGCTGGACGGCGTCGAGGGCAAGAGGGTCGCCGTACTGTGCGGCAGGGGCAACAACGGCGGGGATGGCTTCGTCGCGGCGCGGCACCTCACGAACTGGGGTGCAAACGTGTTCGTGCCCCTGCTGGCCCGCCTTCAGCAGGCACTCGACCAAGCCGGCGACGCCGTCGTGAACCTGCGAATCGCGCTCAACATGGGCATCGCGGTGAGGGAGGCAAACTCGCAGCAGGACGCCGCCGTCTTTGATGCCTGTGCGGAGTGCGACCTGATCGTCGACGCGCTGCTGGGGACGGGGGTCAAGGGTGAAGTGCGCGAGCCGTTCCGGTCGGCCATCGCGGCGATAAACCGGTCCGGCCGGCCCGTGCTGGCCGTGGACGTGCCGTCGGGCCTGGACTGCGACACCGGCGAGCCGCTCGGCGTCGCCGTGCGTGCCCAGCGCACCGTCACTTTCGCGGTCAACAAGACAGGATTCACGCGGCCGGGGGCGCACCGGTTCACGGGGGACGTGGAGGTGGCCGAGATCAGCATCCCGCGCAGCGTCATCCAGCAGCAGCTCGAGCAGGCGCAATCGGAGGGCAGCTGAGGTGAAGGTCTATCTGTCCGGACCGCTTTTCACGGAGGCCCAGCGGCGCTGGAACCGCGCACTGGCGCAAGAGCTGGAGAAACGCATCGAGGGCGCGGAGGTCATCCTTCCACAGGACTTCAAGTTCGACCACTCCTACAACGACCCGGCGGATTTCCCTCAAATCTTCCGCACGTGCATCAGCAGACTGCGGGACGCCGACGTGCTGGTCGCCGTGCTGGACGGTCCGGACGTGGACAGCGGGACGGCCCTCGAGATGGGCATCGCATACGAGAGGCAGGTGCCGATCATCGGCGTCCGCACCGACTACCGCGAGAGCCAGGACCGAGGCGTCAACCTGGTGATCGCCGGGGCGTGCACGGAACTGCTGCGCGAGATGTCCTTCGGGGAGAACACCGCGCAGCTTGCCAAGGACCTGGCCGGCAAGATCGTAACGGCGCTCAAGAAGGCCCGAAAGGACCATTGAGGCGGGGCCGCCTTGTAGAAAGGCTGAATTCCCGGCCCTTTTCGCGGGTAGCGCCGGGCACAACGCCCGGCGATTTCTGTGTCTCTCCCGCCAGAGACGACCCGTCCCGCCGGCTTGTGCCTGAGCCGCGCCAAAACCCCGGGATGGAATGACCGGCTGTCCCGGCCGGCCGGGGCAGCGTATAATACAAGATGGCAGATTCCGGTAACGGGGGGAGAGACCATGAAATCCGTCCGCCGCGTGATCGTGCTGTGCTCCGTCCTGTCGTCGGTCTATGGACCTATCCTTCTGGCCGGGGAACAGGGGGAAGCCCCGGAGGCGCCCGCGAGCGTGGAGATGGTTGAGATCGCCCTCAGCAGCCGTGTGCTCACCGGAAGGCTCGTGATGGAGACGGAAGCGATGATCCACGTCGAGCCGCCCGCTCAGGCAACCGTAGCCTACCCGAAGGACACGATAAGGGACTTGAAGCGGTTCAGCATCCCCCTGTACGAGTACCACGAGCAGGTGGGAGACGCCTACAACGATCGGATATGGGAAGTCGAAGACGGGCCGGCGATGGTGGTCAAGGCGCGGCGGGCCTACGAGAAAGCCCTCCAACAGGTCACCGGCCAGGAAGCCCGGGACCGCATCGAGGCCAAGCTGGAAGCGCTTGCCGAAGAACGCGACGAGTGGCACCGGGAGGCCCTGAGAAAAGAGGAAGTGAAGAAAGCCGAGCAGGAAGCGGAGAAGGCGCGCATCGAGAGAGACCTCGCCGAGGAGGAACTCGCCTCCGTGCGCCGCCACGAACGCCTCATACAGGAACTCCGCGACATAGTCGAGAAGCTGGACGACAGGCTGGACCGACTGGAAGATAAGGTGGAGTACCTGGATGAGAAAGTCGAGGACCTGGAGGACGACATTGACCGGCTCGAGGATCGCCACAGGTTGTACATCACGAGCCGCGTCTTCCTGGACCTGAGGAACGCGCACTCGCACCTGGCGGACAGAGTGGGGCGCCTGGAGAGCCAACTGCCCGCAGAGTGACGCTCACGCCGCCTCGCCCCGCACGTAAAGGCACCACCGCCGCACGGGGCAGCCCTCACACAGCGGGGACTGCGACCTGCACGTCCGGCGGCCGTGCTCGATCAGGTTCAGATGGCCGCTGTACTTTTGCGCGTCCGGTATGACCTCATCAAGCAGTTCGTGCGCCTTGCGGCGGGTCGCGCGGTCCGGGATCAGGCCCAATCTCCGGCTCACGCGGTGCACGTGCGTGTCCACCACGAACACGGGCCTTCCCAGGCCGAACAGCAGCACCAGCCGAGCCGTCTTGATGCCCACGCCCTTGATGCGCGTCAGGCACGACTCGACCTCCTCGTTGTCCAGGTTCGCCAGGAAATCAAGCGAATATGCCCCACGCTCGCCCAGCCATCGCATGATGGCGCGGATGGTCGCGGTCTTCTGCGGAGCCAGGCCCCCGCTCTCGATGGCACGCTCTATCTCCCGGGGGGCGGCCCTGGCCAGTTCGGCCCACGTGCCGAAACGGGCCATGAGCGACCGGAACGCCCTGCCGCTGTTGACGTCTGACGTGTTCTGCGACAGGACTCCATGCACGAGGACGTCCAGCGGGTCCCTCGTGCCAGACCGCTCCTTGCGCCCGTAATGCTTGTCCAGCGCGCGGAGGACGGGGAGGACCTTCCTGGCCGGGACGAGACGGCAAGCCTGGTCGCGGGGAGGCATGGCGCGTTCACCCGTGCTCGGGTCCGGGATGACTGCGCCGGCGTGCCTCTTCGTAGAGGTCCCTCCCGTACGCGTCGTTGGCCACGATGACCGGCAGTCGCTCGACCACCATTCGCCGCACGGCCTCGGGGCCCAGTTCCGGATAGGCGACCACCTCCACTTCCTTGACAGCCTGCGCCAGGAGCGCGCCGGCCCCCCCGATGGCCGCCAGGTAGAGGGCGGCAAACCGCATCAGGGCCTCCCGGACGATCGGCGAGCGCTGTCCTTTCCCGATGGTCGCCTTGATGCCTGCCTCATAGAGACGCGGCGCGTAGGGGTCCATCCGCCCGCTCGTCGTCGGCCCAGCCGCCCCTATGACGACCCCCGCCGGCGCGGGGCTGGGACCCACGTAGTAGATCACCTGGCCGACGGGATCGAACGGCAGGGAGCCGCCCGCGTCGAGCGCCTCGACCATCCTGCGGTGGGCAGCGTCCCGCGCCGAGTAGATCACGCCGCTCAGCAGCACGCTGTCCCCGCAGCGCACCGACAGGACGTCCTCTTCGCTCAGAGGCGTCGCCAGCAGCCGCGCCGTGGTGTGATGGGAGGCCATGGACCGCCATTTTAGCCGGCGGGCGGGGCAAGTCAAACGCGCCTTTTGACAGCCCGGCCGCCCGCCGTATAATCCCTTGAGCCAGACCGCCACGAAAAGGAGGCACTGCTGTGAAGACGGAGGCAATCATCTTTCCGGAACCCGATCAGATCACGTTCGGCGAGGTCGAGGTCGCCGACCCGGCCCCCGGCGACGCAGTCGTCCGCGTCACCCGGACCGTCCTGAGCACCGGCACCGACACGCGGGTGCTGCGCGGGGGCGACCCGCAGAGCCCCTTCCCCCTTGTGCCCGGGTACAGCTCGGTCGGAATCGTGGAGGAACTCGTCGGCAACTGCGGCGGCGTGCAGGAAGGGGACGTGGTGTTCGCCGGGGCGCCGAAGGCGCTGGTCGGCATCGGCCGCCAGTGGGGCGCGCAGGCACGGCACTGCGTCAAGCCCGCGGCCGCCCTCCTGCCGCTGGACGAGGGCCGCCCGCAGGAGGAGTACGTCTTCACGAAAGTCGCGGCCATCGCCCTGCACGGCGTGCGCCGCACCTGCACCGGGCCTGGCGACCGCGTCGTCGTCATCGGGCAGGGCCTCATAGGGCAGCTTCACGCGCGCATCCAGGCCGCGATGGGCCGGCAGGTCGCGGCGGCCGACATCCTGCCGTGGCGGCTGGAGCGTTCCGCCGCCGGTGCCGTGCGCCACGTCATCAACGCGGAGGAGGAGGATGTCGAGGAGGCAGTGCGGGACCTCTGGCCCGAGGGCGTCCAGGCCGCCGTCGAGGCCAGCTCCCGCCAGGAGGGGATAGACCTCTGCGCCCGCCTCCTTCACGAACGCCCGTGGGACGAGGACGGCCCCCTGCCCGTCCTGCTGGTCCAGAGTTCGATCCACGGGCGCATCAGCGTGGACTGCAGAGAGCTGTTCATGAAGGAGTACGTGCTGCTGAACAGCCGGGACACGGTCTCGCGCGACCTAGCCGGGGCCGCGGCGATGATCCGCTGCGGTTCGCTGCGCGTCGGCGACCTTATCACGCTCAGGGCGAGGCCGGAAGACGCGGGAGAAGCGATTCGGGAACTGCTCGAGAACCCCGACAGGCACATGACGGTCGTCTTCGAGTGGTGAGCGCGCGGCGCGTCCCTACTTCCCGTACCGGGCGGTGGCCTGCTGGAAGATCTCCACGTCCTCGCGCAGCACGTCGGGGTTGCCCCCGTTGAAGATGCCCACGCAGACGGCGTCCCCGGGCCGCATGGTGCGCGCCACGCAGTCGAGGGCCTCTTCGGGGTCGTTCCGGCCGGCGGCCATCACCTTGTAGTGGATAACGGGGCGCGACAGGCCCTGGATCAACTCCGTCATGGCTCCCCGGTCCTCCGCGCGGTAGCGCTCGTCGGTGCCGGGTCGGTGCTGGGCCTCTTTGTGTCGCGGGATGGGGTTGTAGTAGGAGCACATGTAGTAGTCAAGGTCCAGGTTCTCCTCGGCCCAACGGATCGTGTCCGGATTGTGCCCGGCCAGGCCCACCGTCAGGCCCATCTTGCGGGCGTGCTCGACCGAGGGCCTCAGTTCCTCGATGCGCCCGTTGGCCAGCAGGTGGTCCGCATAGCCGCCGTGTATATGGGCGGCGGGGGCGCCGACGCGCGCAGCGCGGTCCATGCTCGGCTCCGGGGCGCCAATCTCGGGGCAGGTCTGCGCGAACCACTGGAGCGTGCCCCCCTCGTCCCAGTGCTCGATCAGGACCCTCAGCATGTGATGGTCGGCGCGAGCGATGATTGTGTTGATGCCCAGGTCCTCGGCCTGGCGCAGCACCTCCTTGATGCGCGCGCAGGTGTAGTAGTGGATCATCTGAGCGTCCATCTCTCGCCCCTGGTGGGAGAACCCGCTGAACGGGTTGCTCCCGAGGATGAACCGGCTTACCTGCGAGTTGCCCATGCGGACCGTGTCCATCTCCACCTCGCGCCTCTCACATGTTGTCAATGATGGCCTGGCCGAACTCGGAGCACTTGACCAGCGTCGCCCCTTCCATCTGCCGCTCCAGGTCGTAGGTGACGGTCTTGCGGGCGACAGCGCCCTTGAGGCCGCGCAGGATGCTGTCCGCCGCCTCCTGCCAGCCCATGTAATCGAGCATCATCCGCGCGCTCAGGACGAGGCTGCTCGGGTTGACCTTATCCATGCCGGTGTATTTCGGGGCAGTGCCGTGCGTGGCCTCAAAGAGCGCGACGCCGTCGCCGATGTTGGCGCCGGGCGCGATGCCGATGCCGCCCACCTGGGCCGCCAGCGCGTCGGAAATGTAGTCGCCGTTCAAGTTCGGCGTCACGATGACGTCATATTCGTCCGGCCTGAGCAGAACCTGCTGGAACATGGCGTCGGCGATTCGGTCCTTGACCAGGAGCTTCCCTTCCGGCATCCGGCCATCGTGCTCGTCCCAGAGCTGCGCCTCGGTGACGGTCGAGTCCGCGAACTCGCCCGCAGCCAGTTCGTATCCCCATTCCTTGAAGGCGCCCTCCGTGAACTTCATGATGTTGCCCTTGTGCATCACCGTGATGCTGCGGCGGCCGTGCTCCAGGGCATATCGGACGGCCATGCGCATCAGGCGCTGGGTGCCGAATCGGCTGATGGGCTTGATGCCGATGCCCGAGCCCTCCCGCACGGGTTTGCCCAGCTCCTCGGCCAGGAAAGCCGCCAGCCTCTCCGTCTCCGGCGCGCCGCTCTCGAACTCTATGCCGGCGTAAACGTCTTCGGTGTTCTCGCGGAAGACGACCACGTCGAGCTTCTGCGGCTCCTTGACGGGACAGGGCACGCCCGGCACCCAGAAGACCGGCCGGACGCAGGCGTAGAGGTCGAGCGTCTGCCGCAGCGTCACGTTGGCGCTGCGGAATCCGCCGCCGACCGGCGTCGTCAGCGGGCCCTTGATGGCCACGCGGTAGCGCCGGATCGCCTCGAAGGTCTCCTCGGGGATCCACTCGTCGAACAGCTCGATGGACCTGTCGCCGGCGTAGATCTGGACCCAGCAGATGCGCCGCTCCGGGCCGTATGCCTTCTCGACGGCGGCGTCGGCGACCAGGCGCGTCGCACGCCAGATGTCCGGGCCGATGCCGTCCCCCTCGATGAAAGGGATGATGGGACGGTCGGGAACGCGCAGTTCACCCCCGACGAACTCGACTTCCTGGCCCTCGGCGGGGATCATCGGGTCTTTGCTCGGCTTCTCGCTCATGGCTCTCGTCCGAAATCGCTCCTCTGTCACTGGCTTCCGCTGACCAGGTTCAGCCGCCCGCCGGCCAGCAGTATCTCCCGTTCCGTCTCGCTCAGTTCGACCCGGACGGGGAACTCGAACCCGCCCGTCTCGTCCCGCACGGTGAGGCGCCCATCGGGCAGGCCCTCTCGCGCGGAGGCGATCACCAGCTCGTCTCCCTGGCCGACCCTGTCATAGTCCGCCGCGTCCTCGAAGACGATCGGCATGATGCCGAAGTTCACCAGGTTCGCCCGGTGGATACGGGCGAAGCTCTTCGCAACGACGGCCTTCAGCCCGAGGTACATGGGGGCCAGTGCAGCGTGCTCGCGGCTTGAGCCCTGCCCGTAGTTCTGCCCCGCCACGACGAGCCCACCGCCCTTCTGCCTGGCCCGGCCCGCGAACCCGGGGTCCACTCCCTCGAACACGAACTCGCTCAGGGCCGGTATGTTGGACCGATGCGGCAGTATCCTGCTCCCGCCCGGCATGATGTGATCGGTCGTGATGTTGTCCCCGACCTTCAGCAGGACCTCTCCCTCCAGCGTCTCTGGCAGGGGTCCGCGCCGCGGGATGGGCTTGATGCTCGGCCCCCTGACGACCTCCACGCCGGCGCCGTCCGCGGGCGGGAAGATGAACCCGGAATCGTCCAGGATGAACCGCCCGGGCGCCTCGACCGCGGGCGGGTCGCCGAGCGTGCGGGGGTCGGTGATGCATCCCGCCAGCGCCGAGGCCACGGCCGTGGCGGGGCTGCACAGGTAGCAGAGGGCGTCGGCGGTGCCCGTGCGCCCCTCGAAGTTCCGGTTGAACGTGCGGAGCGTGACCCCGCCGCTGGGCGGCGATTGGCCCATTCCGATGCACGGCCCGCAGGCCACCTCCAGGACTCGGGCACCCGCGGCCACCATGGCGCCCAGGACCCCGCTGTCCGCGATCATCCTGAACGCCTGGCGCGAGCCCGGCGAGACCGCCAGGCTGACCCGCGGGTGAACCGTCAGCCCCTCCAGCAGGGCTCCCGTCAGCGCCAGGTCCCTGTAAGACGAGTTCGTGCAACTGCCGATGCAGACCTGGTCAACGGGCTGGCCCGCCGCCTCCCGGACGGGGACCACGTTGTCCGGGCTGTGCGGCCGGGCGATGAGCGGCTCGACGGAGGACAGGTCCAGCTCGACGACCTCGTCGTAGTCGGCGCCGGGGCCGGCGCAGATCGGGCGGAAGTCCTCGCCGCGCCCCTGGGCCCGCATCCACGCCTCGACGACCTCGTCGGCGGGGAATATGCTGGTCGTCGCGCCGAGCTCCGTGCCCATGTTCGTTATCGTCGCCCGCTCGGGAACATCCAGCGTCGCCACGCCAGGCCCGGCGTACTCGAAGACCCGCCCGACGCCGCCCTTGACGGTCAGTCGGCGCAGGAGTTCCAGGATGACGTCCTTCGCGCTGGCCCACGGGCCGAGCCGGCCCGTCAGGTGGACCTTTACCACGGCAGGCGCGGTCAGCCGGAACGGCAGTCCCGCCATGGCGCAGGCCACGTCCTGCCCCCCGGCGCCGATCGCCATCATCCCGAGCCCGCCGCAGGTCGGCGTGTGGCTGTCGCTGCCCAGCAGCGTCTTGCCGGGCGCGCCGAAGCGCTCCAGATGAACCTGGTGGCAGATGCCGTTGCCCGGCCGGCTGAACACGATCCCGTAACGGGCGGCGACTGACTGGAGGTAGCGGTGATCGTCCGCGTTCTGCGGGCCGCTCTGAAGCGTGTTGTGGTCCACGTAGCTGACGGACAGTTCGGTCCGCACGCGGTCCACGCCCATGGTCTCGAACTGCAGGTATGCCACCGTGCCGGTCGCGTCCTGGGTGAGCGTCTGGTCCATGCGCAGGGCCAGGGGCCGGCCCGGTTCGAGCGAGCCGTCGACGAGGTGCGCCTTGAGTATCTTGCGGGTCAAGGTCTCCGCCATGGTGGCGCCTTTCCGTGATGGGGCCGGACCTGACAGCTTACTTCCCGCGGCCGTCGCCTTCAATGCAATCCGGTCGAGCCGAATCCCCCGAACTGCCGGTCCGTCTCGTCCAGCTCCTCGACCTCGACGACCTCCGCGCGGTAGGTGCGGCAGACCACCATCTGGGCGATCCGCATCCCGCGCGTGACGGCGAAGGGCTCGTCCCCGAAGTTGGCCAGGATGACGCCAACCTCGGCGCGGTAGTCGCTGTCCACCGTGCCGGGGGAGTTCAGGACGGTCACGCGGCTCTTCAGCGCCAGCCCGCTGCGCGGCCGGATCTGGGCTTCGTATCCGACGGGAAGGGCGATGTGGATGCCCGTGGGAACGAGCCGGACGCCCCCGGCGGGGATCACCATCTCGCCTTCAACCGCAGCGTGAAGGTCCATCCCGCTGGCGCCGGCGCTCATGTACTTCGGGACCGGCAGGTCCTCGCAGCCTTCCCTGCGCCGAACCAGCAGTCTGGGTGACTCCGGGCCCCCACCCTCGCACATGTCCGCCCCCTCAACCCCCGATGGCGATGGTGTGGATCACGTTGACGATCTCGTCCACCTGCGCCAGGTGGCCCATGGCAACCTTGCCGCTGGCAAGCTGGCCCTCGACCGGGCCGACGAAGTGCACCCCGGGCAGGAAGCGCAGGTACTCGCAGTTGCGCTGGACGGGCGGGCTGGCCCACATGCGGTCGTTCATCGCAGGCGCCACGAGCTTCGGGCAGTCGCAGGCCATCCAGGTGCAACTGAGGATCTCATCCGCGATGCCGTTGGCGGCCTTGCCGATGAAGTTCGCCGTCGCGGGCACCACGGCCAGAACGTCGGCCCACTCGGCCAACTCGATGTGCTGGAGGCCCGCCTGATCCTCCGGGATGAACATGCGCGTGACAACCGGCCGCCCAGAGAGCGCGCGGAAAGTGGTCGGAGTGACCAGCTTCTGGGCCGAGTCGGTCATGACGACCTGAACCTTGTGGCCGCGCGTCATGAGCCCGCGCAGCACCGAAGCGGCCTTATAGGCCGCGATGCTGCCGGTCACGCCCAGGATCACGTTTCTGCCCGTCGAGTTGCCCATGATTGAAGCTCAGGCCGGCAAAGCCGCCCTCTACTCCCCTTCTTCCTCTTCGGTTTCCTCAGCCTGCTCGACTTCGCCGCGGAGCTGCAACTCGATCTTGCCCGCGTCGATTTCGTCGAGGATGTAGCGGTACAGTTCGTGCAGGTTGCGCACCTTCGGCATGAAAGCTCCGCCTCCGCGGACGTAGTCGCGTGCCTGCCTCTGTACGAGAGTAGTGAGTTTGAACCTGCCGCCTATGCGTTTGCTGAGCTCTTCAACCCGTCCTTCCTCACTGCGCCTCATATATCTACCTTCCCGCCTGAGAAAGGTTGCCGTCCCGGTCGCACTTCCCTGCCATGATCCGAGCAATTTCTTCAAGCGCCTCCTTCAGGTTGTCGTTCACGACACAGAAATCGTAATCGTCGCCGTACTCCATCTCCTCCCGGGCCCGCTCGAGGCGTTTCTGAACGCTCCCCGCGTCATCCCGCCCGCGGGCGAGCAGCCTGCGCCGCAGCTCCTCCTCCGAAGGAGGGACCAGGAAGATCAGGGCCACGTCCGGCCACCGGCGCTTTATCTGCAGGCCTCCGTCCACGTCGATGGTCAGTATTACCGGCAGGCCGGACTCCGCGGCCCGGTTCACGGACGCCAGCGGCGTGCCGTAGAAGTTGCCCACATACCGCGTGTATTCAAGCAGGCGTTCCTCCTCGATCCACCTGCCGAACTGCTCATCGCTGACGAAGTGATAGTCCTTTCCGTCCTTCTCGCCGGCCCGGGGCGGCCGGGTCGTGGCCGTCACGGCCCGCACGGCGCGCTTCTCGCTGCACAGGGCGTCGGCGACCGTGTTCTTGCCCACCCCGCTGGGCCCGGAAATCACGAAGACCCGGGCGGGGTCGGACAACTCGTGCTCGGCGCGCCGATTGCTCATTTGCAGCCGCCAGGGGCCCGCTCGCGGGCCCGGCCCATCTATTCCACGTTGCGGACCTGCTCTCGCAGCCGCTCGATAGCCGTCTTCAACTCCAGCACCTGTTCGACCTGCGGACCCGCCGGGACCTTCGCGCCCATCGTGCTGGCCTCCCGGAGCATCTCCTGACCGATGAACTCCATCTTGCGGCCCACGGGCTCCGCCGGCCCCCCGAGGGCCTCTTTGAACTGTTCGACGTGGCTGCGAAGCCGCGTGATCTCCTCGCTGACGTCGCTGCGCTCCGCCTGGAACGCCACCTCCCGCGCCAGCGCCTGCTCCTCCACTTCGACGCCCGTGCCCTCCAGCAGGCGGTCAATCCTCTGCCGGAGCCTGTCGCGGTAGGCGACGACGAACTCCTCCTGCGCCCGCTCGATCTCGTCGGTCAGCCGGGAGAGGTCCTCGCAAAGCCCCTCAAGCTGCTCGGCCAGGTTCTCGCCCTCGGTGCGGCGCATCTGCACCAGCCCGTCCAGGGCCTCGCACACGGCCCCGACCACGTCGTCCCAGAGGGAATCGCGCAGCTCCTCGTCGGCCGCCAGGTCCTTCAACGCCCCGGGCAGGCGAAGAAGCGATCCGAGGTCCACCTGGACCGGGAGGTCCTGCTTTTCCGCCACCTGTCTCAGGGCGCGCAGGTACTGCCCTACGCGCCGCTCGTCAACGACCACCGACTGGGCCTCGGAGGACGGTTCGCAGCTGACTGACAGGTGGACGTGACCGCGATGGATTCTCTCGGCCACCAGTTTGCGGAGGTCCCCCTCCTTCAGGTTGAAAGCCTCCGGGAGTCGCAACGAAAGCTGCAATTCCTTGCGGTTGACCGACCGGACCTCGGCGCGGGTCGCCCACTGGTCGCGCTCCCTCTGACCTCGGCCGAAGCCGGTCATACTGCTGATCATCTCACTCTGTCTCCGTGGGGGCGGAGGTCTCGCCTTCCGCGAGGGGCGGCGCCGGGGCGGGGACCTCGGGGAGTTCCTCCCGTGTCACAGGCGCCACCGGAGAAACAGGTCCCAGCAGGTCCTGACCTTCATCGGCCGGCGGACGGAGCCGGGCGGTGAGCAGCAGGATGAAGATGAAGAGCGCCAGCATCACGTACGTGGCCTTAGCAATAGGTGTCGCGGAATGGACGCCGAGCAGGGAGTCGCCGCCCAACCCGCCCAAGGACGCGGCCAGCCCCCCGCCGCGGCCGCTCTGTATCAGTATGGCCAGAATCGCGATGATTGCCAGCGCGATCACGTAGGCCACCAGCGCGGAACGCCAGCCCATTGCGTAGAACAACAGCGCAAGCCCAAAGAACGCTCCGATGACGAGGCCCTTCTTGGCCAGCGCTCTGAATTCTTCAGGGTCCATGATGTCTGCTTCCTGAGTCCCTATCCAAGTTCTGTCGCCGCCCGAACGATGGGGACGAACGCTTCCGCGCTCAGGCTCGCACCTCCCACGAGGGCGCCGTCCACGTTGGCCATGCCCATCAGGTCGGCCGCGTTGTCCGGCTTGACGCTGCCGCCGTACTGGAGGATGGTGTTCTCCGCCACCTCGCCGTCGTAGAGTTCGCTGAGCAGGCTGCGCAGGTAGGCGTGGACCTCCTCGGCCTGGTCCGGAGTGGCGGTAACCCCCGTGCCGATGGCCCAAACGGGCTCATAGGCGACGGTTATCTTCGCCATCTGCTCGGCAGCCACGCCAGCCAGAGCCGCCGTAAGCTGCGCGGACACGACGCTTTCGGTCTGTCCGGCTTCCCTCTGCTCAAGCTTTTCGCCCAAGCAGACGATGGGCTCCAACCCGCACTCAAGGGCCTTGTGGACCTTCCGGTTGATGAACTCGTCGCTCTCGCCCATGACGTGGCGCCTCTCGGAGTGACCGAGGATGACGTAGCGACAGCCCACGTCGGTGAGCATGGGCCCGGCGGTCTCGCCCGTGAAGGCGCCCTTGGCCTCCACGTACATGTTCTGCGCGCCGACGGCGATATTGCTCTCTCTCAAGACCCCGGCGACGCTCGCCAGGTACACAAAGGGGGGACAGACCGCCATGCGCACGTTGTCAACGTCGGCCAGTTGCTTGCGCAGGGCTTCGGCCAGATCTCTGCTGCTCTGGCCGTCCATGTTCATCTTCCAGTTGCCGGCGACGAAAAACTCTCTCATGGCGTTTAAATCCCGAAAAACCTGAGCCATCGAAGACCTCAGCCCTGGCCGTGGGGGAAAGCCCCCAGGACTTTGAACGTCACACACTCCTGCTCCATCTGCTCCAGGGCGAGCCGGATCTCTTCCTGGTCGGGGTGCCCCAGGAAGTCAACAAAGAAGTAGTACTGCCAGGGCGCGTCTGGCGAGGGGAAGGACTCGATCTTCGTCATGTTGATGCCGTGTTCCTTGAACGGCGTCAGCAGGTCGTACAGCGCGCCGACCTTGTCCCGAACGCTGCAGAGGATCGCCGTCTTGTCGTCCCCGGTGGGACCGCTGGCATGGTCGCCCAGCACGAAGAACCGCGTCACGTTGTGCGAATAGTCCTCGATGTGGTCATACAGCACATTGAGACCGTGCACCGCGGCCATGCTGGCATTGGCGATTGCGGCCGCGCCCTGTTCCCGGGCAGCCGTCTCGGCGGCGACGCTCGTGCTGCTGACCTCCCTGAGTTCGGCATCCCGCATGTGCGACTGAAGCCAACGCCGCGTCTGCGCGAAGACCTGACCCCGGCTGTATATCTTCTTCACTTCCACTGCCGGGCAGCGTGCCAGCAGGGCGTGGTGGATCTCCTGGGTGATCTCGGCGCATACTTTCACGGAGCTGTTCAAGAAACGGGTGAGCGTTTCGTGAATGCCTCCGCCCGTCGAGTTCTCCACGGGCACGACTCCGTAATCCGACCGACCGCGCTCGACCTCGCCGAACACGTCGTCGATGGTCGCGACCGGCACGTACTGAACGGAATCGCCGAAGTTCGCCCTCGCGGCCACGTGCGTGAACGTCCCTTCCGGGCCCAGGTAGGCGACGCGGAGCTGCATCTCAAGTGCGAGGCAGCCGCTCATTATCTCCCGATAGATGGCCCGGAAAACGGCGTCCGGCAATGGGCCTTCATTGGCAGCGGCCACATTCCCATAGACCATCTCGTGCCTGGCCGGAACATACGCGGCCGCCCCGTCGTCGCTCTTAAGCTTGCCGATCTGCCGCGCCACCCCCGCCCGCTCGTTGATGAGACGAACGATCTTCCCGTCCAATTCGTCAATTCTCTTGCGCAGTTCGTCCAGCCCCATGGGCGCTGTTTCCGGCGTGGGTGGGCACATAGTAACCGGCGGGAGTGACACCGGGACTCTCAACATACACAGTGCGGTCTGTGAGTGTATTACATTGGGCCTTTCCTGTCAACTGCAACTCTCGCGCCCTGTGCGGCCCGGCAGGTCTGCCTTTTGGGGTCAGACGAGCCCCGCCCGCCCGGTGTGGGGCCGCGCAGGAACGACGCCCCGCCGCGGCCGCGCGTCGTGAGACCGACGGTTGACCGCCCCCGCGCCGGCGCATTAGACTGCAACCCTCATGAATGAAACCACCCTCACAGTCGCCGTTTTCATCCTCGTTTACCTATGGTTGATCGTCAGCCGCCGGCACCGAGCGAAGGCGATCTGGATCGGCATAGGGGTGCTCTTTCTGCTGCCCCGCCTCTTCGGCGGGGAGTCCGTCGTTGGTCTGGCAGACCTCTTCCGGCGCGAGGCCGGCCGCTGGGCATCGATCAACTGGAATGTCATGGGCATCTTCTGCGGCACGCTGGTCGTGGCGGAGGCGTTCATCTACAGCGGCGTGCCGGCTTACTGCGCGGACATCTTGATTGACAGGAGCCCGAACGTCGGCTGGGCCATCCTGGCGGTCTGCGCCCTGGCGAGCGTCATCAGCGCCGTCGCCGAGAACGTGGCAACCGTGCTCATCGTGGCGCCGGTCGCGATGGCCCTCGCCCGCAAGCTGAAGGTCTCCAGCGTGCCTTTCATCGTCGGAATCGCCATCTCCTCGAACCTTCAGGGCACGGCCACGCTGATCGGGGACCCGCCGAGCATGATTCTGGCCGCCCGGTTCAGCCTGAACTTCAACGATTTCTTCTGGCTCCATGGCAAACCGGGCATATTCTTCGCCATCCAGGTCGGGGCCGTCGCGGGGTTCACCGTGCTCTGGCTGATGTTCCGGCGCCACAAGCAGCCGATCGTGCGCATGGAGCGCGAGCAGCCGCGCAGCTGGTTCCCCACGGCCCTGCTGGGCCTCATGATCGTCGGTCTGGCGGGGGCTTCGTGGGTGGATCCCGGCTTCGTGTGGTTCGGCGCGGCCGTCTGCATGACGGCCGCGGCCGTCGCCTGCGCGTGGCTCTACGCGCGTGACCGCCAGACGGCGGCCAGGGTGCTCACGTCCTACGATTGGAGCACGACCTTCTTCCTGGCGGGCGTCTTCACCCTGGTCTATGCGCTGGACAAAGCCGGCGTCGTGGCCGGCGCGGCCCGCGGGATCACCGCTCTGACCGGCCAGAGCGTGCTGGGCGCGTTCCTGCTGGTCGTGGGTTTCAGCGTGCTGATCAGCGCGTTCGTGGACAACGTGCCCTACCTGGCGGCCATGCTCCCCCTGGTGGAGACCGTGGGGACCGGCATGGGGCTCGCCCCGACAAACCTCATCCTGCCCTTCGGGCTCCTGATCGGCGCCTGCCTGGGCGGCAACGTCACCCCCATCGGCGCATCGGCCAACATCGTGGCCTACGGGCTCATCAACAGGACCGAGGACGAATCCCTGGACTTCCTCGGGTTCGTAAAGATCGGACTGCCTTTCACGCTGGCGGCGGTGGGGGCCGGCGCGGCGTTCCTGTGGCTGGTCTGGATGTGAGCGCGTAGTTTCACGGACCGGGCCGTCGCCAGGCGAGCAGGTCGGCGACGTCGGCGGCCACGTCGGGCGAGCGTCGGTCCTCGCACTGCCCCCCGAGGACCTCGAGCGCCGTCTCCATTGCCCAGCGGTGCGATTCGCAACGCAGGGCGTTCAGCAGGCGCGGCCACTGGCGCTCTGACGCGGGCCCGATGAGGGCAGGCTCCGGCCCGCGCCCCTTCGCGAACCAGAGGTCGAGGATCCGCCGGAGCAGCCAGACGGTCCTGTGAAGGCGCACGCCCCGGCGCGGCTGCCGGCCCGGCGTCCCGATGACCGCGTCCTCCAACACGCGGCAATACGTCCCCTCCGTGAGGCGCACCGCGACCTCCTGCCAGTAGGGCACCAGAGCGTCGCCAGGCGTGATTGCCGAGAGGCGCAGCAGATACTCCGTGCAGGCGCGCAGCCGGCCCTCGTCGGAGATGAACGCCACCCCGCGCCCGGCGCGCTCCACGGGGAGCACCTGGAGGCCCTCAATGCCGCCGTCACCGGCCAGGGCCCTGACCAGCAGGCCCCAATCACGATTGGGCTTCTGGGCACGGACGGCGCTGCCGAAGAGGAAGTCGCCCAGGCTGTAGAAGATGAACCGGCCGCGCCACGATTCCCACCCCTGGGGGACGTGAGGATGGTGCCCGATGACCAGGTCCGCCCCGGCGTCAACGAACCGGCGCAGTTGGCGGCAACGCTGCACGGGCGGAAAGGGCACGTCCATCTGGCCGCCGTGCGCGCAGACGACGACAAGGTCGCCCTCCGCCGCGGCAGACCTGACAAGTCGCTCGGCCTCCGGGCTGGATACCCACGCGGCGCCCGCGCCGTCCTCCCCGACGTTGAACTCCCGCTCGCAGAACGACAGTACGCGAACGGGGCGCCCCCCGGGAGTCTCCAGCCTCACGGGCGCCGCCGCCTGCCGCGCGTCCACGCCCGCCCCGACGGTCAGCACGCCGCTCTGCGAGCAGGCCCGGACGGTGTCCACGAGGGCCGGCAACCCGTAGTCCATGATGTGGTTGTTCGCCAGGCAGGCCACGTCGAACCCCATCGCGGCGAGCAGTCCCGGCGCCGTGCGGTCCTGGGACATGTGCGACCCGACCTTGGGGATGGGCTCTCCACTGCCGGCCAGGGGGCCTTCGAGGTTCACTATCGCCGCCGAGGCGCCTCGCAGGGCGTCGATCACGGGGCTTGCCGCCAGGTCGGAGACGGACCGCGTCTCCGGGGCCGGCTCGAGATAGAAGTCGCCCACGAAGACGATCGAAGCGAGGTCCGCATGAGCAGACTCGGGCCGCGAGAGCGGCTTGACCCAGTATCCTTCTTCAGCACTTGCCATTTACCGGCCTCACGGGGCGGACTCGCGGGACGATGGATTCTATACCTTCCGCGCGGAGGAGGGCAAGGACAGCCTTGCGCGTCTTGTGCGGCAGGGCGCTGTGCGCTATCATGTCGAGTCTTCGGCAGGGGCAACGCCACCACGCGCTGAATGCAGTGAAAGGGATCGCGGCGATGGTTCGTGCTGTGCAGATAAAAAGAGGCAACGTCATCCGATGGCGAGAGGCCCTCTGGCGCGTCACCGACACGCAGCAGACCTTCACCGGCAAGAGGGGCGCGTACATCCAGATGAAACTTCAGAACCTGGATGACGGCCACGTCGAGACGAACCGCTTCTCCTCCAGCGACGAGGTGGACAGGGCATTTCTGGAGAAGCGGCGCATGGAGTATCTCTACCAGGACGGCACGGCGTACGTGTTCATGGACCCGCAGTCCGGGGAGCAACTTCACGTCGGCGAGGACCTTCTGGCCGACGCGCTGCCCTACCTCACCTACAATGCGGGTGCGGAGCTGGCCCTGCACGAGGGGCAGCCCGTCGCCATCGAGATGCCGTCGAGCGTGGTGCTGGAGGTGGCCCGGACCGACCCCGCCGTCCGGGGCGACACGGCCACCACAGTCACCAAACCCGCCGAACTGGAGACGGGTCTGACGGTAAAGGTCCCCGGGCACATCAAGACAGGCGACAGGGTGCAGGTGGACACGCGCACGGGCGAGTTCCTCGGCCGGGCGTGACCGGCGCAACGGCTTCCAGGGCGCGCAAGCATGCCTGAGAAGCGGAACGACTTCTGCGACGTGTACGGGCAACTGCGGGAGCAGTTCGCCGCCGAACTCGGCGAGAAGCAGTCCACCTACGGCCTGGCCGGCCGGAGCGTGCGCGAAGAGATCGTGCGGTGCGTCTGGTTCGGCAGCCACTTCCCCTCGGAGGGACTGACCACCGACGACGGGCGGCGCATGGAGGTGCTCTCCCCCGGCTGGTGGAACGTCGAGGGCGGACCGGATTTCATCCGGGCGGAGTTCGTCCTCGAGGGCACCGGCAGGGTCGTCGGCGACGTCGAAGTACACACCCTCGCCTCCTCCTGGCACGCGCACGGCCACGACAGACAGCCCGAATACAACGACGTGGCGCTCCACGTCGTCATGTGGAACGACCGGGACGAGCCGTGCGTCCTCGCCCAGGACGGCAAGCAGATACCCCAGCTCACCCTGAGCAACGTGATCGAGGAGGACCTCGAAGAGCTGGTCGAGGTCATCGGTCCGGAGGATGAGACTCCCCTCTACGCACGCGCGGCCGTCGAGGGCAGGTACTGCGGACCCGCGTACGCGTCCGGTGAGATCGGCCCCGAGTGGCTCGGCGGACTGCTGGACGCGGCGGGGGACCATCGTCTCTTCACGCGGGCGGCGACGTGCGCAGGGCTGTTCGAGAACCACCCCCGGGAGCAACTGCTCTACGAGCGAGTAGCCGAGGCGCTGGGCTACAAGAACAACCGGATGCCCTTCATGCAGCTCGCCGGCCTGCTGCCGGCGCACCTGCTGCGAGAACGCGTGCCGGCCGACGCCACGTTCGAGGAGAAGTCCCTGATTCTGGAGGCGGCCCTCTTCTCCGTGGCCGGCTTCCTGGCAGCAGTGGAGCCGGAAGACGCGGACCCTGAGACGGTCGCCCATGTGGGTGAGTTGCGGCGCAGGTGGCGGGACTTCGGCGCGCCGCCGACCCAGGTCAATCTCGGCCCGGAACACTGGCACTTCGCCGGCACCAGGCCCGCCAACTATCCCACGAGGCGGATCGCGGCCCTGGCGCGCCTCTACGCCGGACACCTGCACGGAGGGCTTTTCTCGCACCTCCTGCGCCGCGTCGCCGGCGTCTCTCGTCCCACGGGAAGGGGGCGTCTCGACACGGCGCTTCGGGGGGCCTTGCTGGACACCTTCCTCCAGCTCGACCATCCCTACTGGTCGCATCGCTACGGCTTCGGCGCGAAGAAGTTCGGCAACCCCCGAGCGCTCGTTGGCCGTCAGCGCGCCACAAGCATCCTGGTGGACGTGCTGCTGCCGATGCTGCTGGCCCACGCGCGGGCGGAGGGCGACACCGAGACTGCCGAGCGCATGCAGCTCGTGTGGCAGCGTATGCCACCCCGCCCGGGCAACGCCGTCACGCGCCGCATGAACCAGGTGATCTTCGGCAGCCGTGAGGAAGCGCGAAAGGTGGTCGGCTCCACGCGGCGCCAGCAGGGACTGCACCAGATTTACCGTGATTGCTGCCGGACAAGCCGCGGGTGCGAGCGCTGCATAGTGTATCTGGCACACACGTCCGGGCGGACGTTCGACGGCCAGTGAGGCCCATTCAGTCCTCGCAGAGCCCTGCCTCCCACTGCGGCCCCACCCGGCCGGCCAGCACACGCCGGTAGACCTCCAGCGTTCGCTCGGCCAGGACGTCGGTGTTGAAGTGCGTTCGGACCCGCTCCCTGCCGCGGGCCGCCATCTGCCGGGCCTGCTGCGGGTGCGCTGCCAGCTGGAGCACGCCCTGAGCCAGGGCGCGCGGACTGCGCGTGGGAACGATGACGCCGGTCCGATCGGGAAGCACGGCCTCCCGGACGCCGCCCGCGTCCGTGGCCACGATGGGACAGCCGCTGGCAGCCACCTCCAGCAGCGTGCTGCAGAGGCCTTCTTCCGAGCTGCTCAGGGCGAACACGTCGAAGGCGCGGATAAGCTCCGGCACGTCGTCCCGAAACCCGGTCATCACGAGGCGGTCGTCCATGTGCATGCTGCGCGCCTTGGCACGCACTTCCTCGCGCAGCGGCCCGTCGCCCACAATGACCACCCACGTCTGGGGCATGTTGTCCCGCACGACGCGGCAGGCTTCCAGCAACGTGCGGTGGTCCTTGTGCCCCACCAGCGCAGCGATGTTGCCGACGACGAAGGCGTCGTCCGGGACCCCCAGGCTGGCGCGCAGGCCGGCCCGCGGCCGGACGTGCAGGAACCGTTCCGGGTCCGTGGCGCTGCGCACGACGAAGACCCGCCACTCGGGCACGCCGGCTTCCAGAAGGGTCTCCTTGACGCGGTTGCTGATGGCGACGTAGGCGTCCACGCCGAAGAGGTACTTGACCCTGCCCAGGCCCAGGAAGGCCCGCCCGACGGGGTACTCGATGCGGCGGTGCGAGACGACCTTGCACCGGCCGCCGTTCATGCGGGCCGCGAGCAGCGCCAGCATGTGCGTGTGAGCCGTGTGGGAATGCAGGATGTTGAACCCACTGGACCGCGCCAGCCGGGCGATGTGCCAGGCCGCCGGCAGGTCCACCTCCCCTGCCATGCGGGTTCGGAGAACGTCAACGCCGCTGGCGCGGACGCGCTCCGCAGCGGCGCAGCCCGGCTGCACGAGAGCGGCGGTGCGAACGGCGCGGGCCCGCAGCCCTTTGGCCAGGTACAGCATCTGCTGCTCGCCGCCGCGCCAGCCCCGCTGTTCGTCAAGGTGCAGCACCTGCGGCTCTTCCGCCGGCTGAGCCATGGCAGGCGACCTCTCAATGGCGGAAGTGCCGGATGCCGGTGAAGACCATGGCGATCCCGGCCTGTTCGGCGGCTTCAATGACTGCCTGGTCGTGCTCCGCCCCCCCGGACTGGATGATCGCCGCCACGCCCGCTTCGGCCGCACGCTGGACGGCGTCGGGGAACCGGAAGAAGCCGTCGCTGGCCAGCACGGCTCCGCGCGCCCTTGCGCCGGCCTTGGTCAGGGCCAGGACGGTTGCGTCGAGGCGACTCATCTGCCCCGCGCCGACGCCCACCAGCGTCTTGCCCTTGGCCACGACGATGGCGTTGGACGTGACGTGCTTGCAGCAGAGCCAGGCGAACTTCAGATTCCGCATCTGCTGCGCGCTGGGGGCGGTTCCCGTAACAACCTTCAGCCCCCCGGGATCGAGCCCAATCAGGTCGCGATCCTGCAGCAGCACGCCGCCAGTGACGCGCTTGAAGTCCTTGCTGGCCTCGTCGCGGGCGCGCGGCCCCAGAGGCCCGACCTCGAGCAGGCGCGTACGGGCTGCCCAGTCAGCCTTCTCGCGGAGGGCGTCCAGCGCCCCGTCCTCGAAGCCCGGAGCAGCCAGGCACTCCACCAAACGGGGCACGGGTTTGCCATCCACCTCAACTACGGGGCCGGCGACGGCCCGGGCCGTGTCCGCGTCAAGAGGGCGATTGAGCACAACGGCGCTGCCAAACGCGGCCCGCGGGTCCGCCAGATAGGCCTTCTCGTAGGCCCGGGTGAGCGACTTCGCGACTGCAACGCCGCACGGATTCGCCAGCTTGACGATCACTGCGACCGGGCGCTCGAACTCCTTGGCTAGCTCGATCCCGGCATCGAGGTCCAGGGCGTTGCTGAAGGAGAGCACGGGGCCGGCGACCTGCCTGGCGCCGCTCACCGAGGGCTCCTTGACGTCCTGCTCGACGTAGAAGGCGGCCCGCTGGTGCGGGTTCTCGCCGTAGCGCAGGTCCTGCCTCTTGTCGTATTCCAGCGTGATCTGCTCCAGGGCGGTCCCCACCTCGCCGTGGATGCTGGCGAAGTACCTCGCGATGGCCGCGTCATAGTGAGCAGTGTGGCGGAACGCGTCCAGGGCGAGCTTGAAGTGCGTCTCCTCGGAGAGGTGCACGTCGTTGCTCTCAAGTTCCTCCGCCACGCTGTCGTACGTGGCCGGGTTGGTGACGACTGCCACGTGGGTGTAGTTCTTGGCGGCCGCCCGGACGACGGTCGGCCCGGCGATGTCGATGTCCTCAATCGCCTGCATCTGCCGGACGCCGGGCTGCGATATCAGGCTGACGTGCGGATAGAGGTTCACGACCACCATGTCGATCGTGCGGATGCCAAGCTTCTCCAACTCGCGCAGGTGCCGCTGATCGCGCCGGGCCAGAACGCCGCCGGTCACCTTGGGGTGAAGCACGCGCAGGCCGCCGTCCAGTATCTCCGGGAAGCCCGTGTACTCGCTGACGTCGGTCACCTCGAGCTCTCTCTCACGCAGCAAGCGAGCCGTCCCTCCCGTGGCAAGGAGTTCAACTCCGAGCCCGACGAGTCGCTGCGCAAACTGCGCGACCCCGGTCTTATCCGCGACTGTTATCAGAGCTGTCTGGATCCTCGCCACTGCCGTCCTCCTGGTCGCTGCCTGAAGCTGCGTCAAAGCGCCGCCACAAACGGGTTCTCCCGTTTCTCTTCGCCGATTGTCGTCCTCTCACCGTGTCCCGGCCAGACGACCGTGCCATCGGGCAGCGTGAAGAGCTTCCGACGGATCGAATCGACCACGGCCGCCCAATCGCCGCCCGGCAGGTCCGTCCTGCCGACGCCGCGGCGGAACAGGACATCGCCGCAGAAGAGCTGCGGGATGCCCCCGCCCCGCGCCAGCAGGCTTATCCCGCCGGGGGTGTGCCCCGGCGTCTCCAGAACCTCCATCACGACCGTGCCGAAACGAAGCTCGTCGCCCTCCCTGAGCCAGAGATCGGGCTCCGGCCCGCCCGCCGCCAGCCCGAAAGCGGCGGAAAGGTTCGCCACCGGGTCGGCGAGTGTGCCGGCCTCCTCTTCACCCATGCAGAGCACAGCCGCCGGGAACGCCTCCTTCAGGCCGGCGTTCGCGCCGACGTGATCCACGTGTGCGTGCGTATTGACGATGTACTCCGGCGTCAGGCGCTCCTCGCGGCATCTCTCGACGATGCGGCCGGCCTCGCCGGCCGGGTCCACGACGGCTCCCGCCCCGCTGCCAGGGTCCCTGAGCAGGTACACGTTCGTCTCCAGAGGCCCCAGCACCAGGCGGATGACAAGCACGGCCCTTACTCCGGGGGGTAGAACTCGTTGACCACCTGTTCCAGGTCACAGGGCCTGCCCTCCCCGTGCGGCGAGGTGGGCATGCCGAGCACCTCCATCTCCTTCAGCGGGTTCTCCTCCGGGTCGCTCGCGTGCGCCCGATTCTGCAACAGGTTCTGCCCGTAAACCTCCCGCAGCTCCTTGAGCCGCTTGCGGGTGGCGGATAGTGCATTCCGCCCCGAGTACAGCAGGGCCATGCAATGCGTTTCTCGGCCGGCTTCGATGGGCTTGCCGCTGTGGGGGTCTTTGCCGGTCATGTAACGGATCAACTCGTCGAACTCAGCGCGTCCGTTGAGGTCCTTCAGCTCTTCGGCCAACTCGTCGTAGAGAGAGTCGGGCGGGTCCAGGTCCGTCAGTCTGGCGCGCAGCTCATCATAGATACGCGCGACGACGGCTGGCTTCACGTCGCCGGGGCCGGCCTCGCCGCAGAAGATGCCTTCGGCCTCCTGCGCCGCGGTCAGGGCGTTCTGCGGCGCGAAGGCGGCCTCGGTGCCGGCCCCCATGCGCTCGACTCCCTGCCGGGCCAGCAGCCGCGCCCTGGCGACGATCTGGCGCGCCCTGTCCGCGACCATCCCCTTGAGTTGCTCGCGGAACTGGTCCAGTTTCAGGCTGTAGAACTGCTTGGCCTCCGCCACGCTCAGTTCGAGAACCTTCGTTGCGGTAATGAACATCCCGGACCGGGCAAAGAAGTCCACCAGGTTCCCGGGCAAGGGGTTGCGATTGCGGAATATCTCCGGTTTGAGCACCACGAGGGAGTGCTCCACGTCCTGCGCGGCCCCTCCGTCCAGCGCGTCCAGCACAAAACCCCCGTCGCTGTACGCGTACTTGCGGAACACCTTAAGGTGGGCTTCGTTCATCTTCGGCGTGACGCCGGTCAGCACGGCTGGCTCGAAGAAATCGTCGGTCGGCTCGTCCGGGTCAACGTCCCGCAGCCTCGCGTACCGGTCCAGCAGGCCCTTGCGCGCCCGATAACCCGGGTCATCCGCAACGTCCTCACGCTTCGCCCGGAAGTAGTCGCCGTACGTGCCGCGGACGGTGTCCCCCTTGACGCGCTGACTGACGTGGCCGACGGCTTCCACGATGTCGTGCAGGGCATTCGGCCCGCGGAAGATCAGGACGGCCAGGCGGTTGGATATGCCCCGCGCGTTGGGCTTGCCAAAGTTCTCCAGGACGTATTCGATCAGCAGCTTCTGGTAACGGAGGGGGATGTCCCGCTCGTCCGGGTCGTAGATGGCGTCGCAGTATTCCTCGATGAACCCGCTTCCGGGCCGGGGAGCGTACATCCTGGCGGCGACCAGACGGACGTTCGCCCAGAGCAGGCGAGCCAGTATGCCGCCCGTACGGCTCTTGTGCAGGGTGTAGGGCGTTACAAGCGCGTAGGCCAGTTCCGCCTCTTCGGACATGGACAGAAGCCCCCTCGCGCAGGACCGTCCAGAAACATCGCCGCTGCACTATAACAAACCGCCTGTGGCCGCGCAAGGAAGTCCCTTTGCCGGCAGGCCGCGCGAGCGTTATACTTCCCCCCTTCACACTCAAGACCGGAGAAATGCGATGGAGAGAATGCACCCGCTCATCAGCACGAGGCTGCCGCGCTTCTTCCACGGGGGTGACTACAACCCCGAACAGTGGCCGGACGACGTGTGGGACGAGGACGTGCGCCTCATGAAGCTGGCCAACGTCAACGTCGCCACCGTGGGCGTGTTCAGTTGGGTCAGCCTCCAGCCGGCGCCGGACACGTTCGAGTTCGGCTGGCTCGACACCATCATGGACAAGCTGGCCGACAACGGGCTCTACGCCGTCCTCGCCACGCCGAGCGCCGCGCACCCCGCGTGGCTCTCGCAGCAGCACCCGGAGGTCCTGCGCTCGGACGCGTCCGGGCGCCGCAAAGGCCACGGTCACAGGGTCAACTTCTGCCCGAACTCCACGGCCTACCGCGGGGCATGTGCGACGATCGCCCGCAAGCTGGCGGAGCGATACAGGGACCATCCCGCGCTGGTGCTCTGGCACGTCTCGAACGAGTACTCGGGGGCCTGTTACTGCGAGAACTGCGCCGAAGCCTTCCGCCAGTGGCTCAAGCGCCGGCACGGCTCGCTCGACGAACTCAACCGCAACTGGTACACGCCGTTTTGGAGCCACACCTACACCGACTGGTCGCAGGTGGAGCCCCCCCGCGAAAACGGCGAGGGGAGCATCCCCGCCGTGAACGTGGACTACCGGCGCTTCAGCAGCGACGCCCTGCTCGAATGCTTCCTGAACGAGGCCGGCGTGTTGCGCGAGGTCACCCCCGAGGTGCCCGTGACGACCAACATGATGGGCTTCCACTACACCCTGGACTACCACAAGTGGGCGCCCCACGTGGACGTCGTCTCGTGGGACTGCTACCCCAGCATCCGGGGCGACGTCGCCGACGTGGCCTTCCAGCACGACCTGATGTACGGGCTGAAGGGCGGCGGGCAGCCGTTCATGCTGATGGAGCAGACGCCGAGTTCCCAGAACTGGCAGACCGTCAACGCCCTGAAGAGGCCCGGCCAGATGCGGCTGTGGAGCCACCTGGCCGTGGCGCACGGCGCGGACTCGGTCATGTATTTCCAGTGGAGGCGCGGCCGGGGCGGGTGCGAGAAGCTCCACGGCGCCGTCGTCGCCCACGCCGGTCACGAGAACACGCGCGTTTTCGCCGAGGTGTCCCGGCTCGGCGCAGAGCTGGAGCGGCTGGAAGACGGCGTCCTCGGCTCCGGCGTGGAGGCGCGCGTCGCCCTCATCTTCGACTGGGAGAACTGGTGGACCCTCGACGCCACCGCCGGGCCGATCCGCGAGAAGCGCTACCGCGAGACCGCCTTCAAGCACTACCGCACCCTCTGGGAGCGGAACGTGCCGGTTCACGTGATCGACGCCGGGGCGGACCTGTCCGGTTACGACCTGGTCATCGCGCCGATGCTCTACTCGGTCCGCCGCGAATGGGCGGAGCGGATCGAGCAATTCGTCGAGTCCGGCGGGCGCTTCGTCGCCACCTTCTTGACCGGCTGGGTGGACGAGCACGACCTGGCCTACCTGGGCGGCTATCCGGGCGCGCTCCGCCGGACGCTCGGCGTCTGGGTCGAGGAAATTGACGCCCTCTTCGAGGACTGGACCAACCAGGTCGTCATGCAGGCCGATTTCGGGCCGTGCGAGGGCGCCTACGAGTGCCGCCGGCTCTGCGAACTCGCCCACGCCGAGACCGCCCGCGTGCTCGCCGCTTACGGCGACGACTTCTACGCGGGCCGGCCCGTTGTGACCGAGAACCGCCTCGGAGACGGTCTGGCCTACTACGTTGGGGCCGACGTCGGGGAGGACTTCCTGTCCAACTTCTACGCGCGGCTCTGCGCGGACTGCGGCATCTCAGGCGTCCTGGAGAGCCCGGAGGGCGTGGAGGTGCGCCGCCGCAGCCAGAAGGACCGCAGCTTCCTCTTCGTGCTCAACCACAACCGGGAGGCGGCACGCATCGAGCTGGGCGACGGCGAGTACCGCGACATGCTGACCGGGGAACCGCGCACGGGCGGGCTCGAACTGGAGCCCTTCGGCGTCCGCATCCTGGAGGAGCCCTGCACGTGACGCAGGGGCGGCGTCAGGGCATAGTCAGGCGGTCCCCGGGCTTCACCTCGTGCTCCTCGAACCAGTCCTGCTCCATCTCCAGGACGTAGTTGACCGGCACGACCGACGTCACGCCTCTCTGGTCTCCCGGGTTCATCCGCCCGATGTTCGTAACGATCCCGTCGGCGCGGATGAAGGCGATGGAGATGGGGAAAGAGACCGTCTTCATGACGAAAACGGGGTGTCCCGGCCGGGCGAAGAAGAAGAGCATCCCGTGGTCGGTCTCCAGTCCGCGCCGGCCCTGGAGGCCGTAGCTCGTCTCGCGCGGGCTGGCCGCCAGCTCGGCCACGATCTTGTGGCCGTTCGCCTCCAGGTCCACGACCTTGAACTGGCGCTGCCGGACCAGGAGCGCGTTTCCCTCCCCCTGACCGTCGCCGCGCGGTATGCGGACCGTGTAATCGCCCGGTTCGCTGCCCAGGCTCACGTCGCGCCCGCCCCCCAGCACGCGGACGGCCCAGGGCGGCTCGTCCGCGGCGTGCTCGTCACCTGCGAACTTCACCCCGTCAATCACGACGCACGGCCCCAGATCCTGCACGCCGAAGACCTGGCCCCGCATCGTCAGCACGTCGCCGGCCATGGCGGCCCGGACGAGTTGCAGGTCGGCGGCGCCCTCCGGCACCAGGCAGGTGATCCCCGCCTCGGTCACGAAACTGTGACAGATGGGAATCCTCTGACCGTCCGGGAGCTGCACGGGCACGGGCTGGTCCCGTGCTCCGACGTCCCCCTCCCGAAAGGCGTCACTGAAGCGTACCTGGGCCGCCTTGCCCTCCGAGGCGATCTCAAGGACCTGCGCAGTCGTGCGCTCGGGATACGCGGCGTCCCGCTCGCGCCCGGGGACGGGCTCACGGGTCACCACCACTTGGACCTTGACGGTCCCCTCGCCCTCGGCGGCGAGGGCGAACTCGAACTCGTGGTGGCCCGGCTCGGCGATCCGTTCGGCGCGCTGCGAAACGGCCCAGTACAGCAACACCTCCCGAGCGATCCGGCCGCGCGGGGGCGCCAACCGGACGGCCGCACTCGCCGGGGCAACCGCACAGAACGCCAGGGCTGCGACGATGGCACGGTGCGCCTTCATGCGCGCTCCCACTGTCAGGCTGTGCGAAAGCTACCGGGACCGGCGGCTCAGAGTAACGAACGCCTGCCGGTCGTGCATCTCGACGATCGCCTCTTTCTCGCAGATGCCCAGGATGTTGAGGCCCTCGGGGGTCCACAGGCAAACCGGCAGGCAGTCGTAGTCGTAGTTCCCCATGACCCGCCAGGCCCTGGCCAGCGAATCGTCCGGCCCGAGGTAAACGGGTTCGGGCTCCAGCAATTCGCGCACGGCGGGCTGGGGCGCCCCCGCAGCCGAACGCACGGCCGCCGCCATCAGGCCGGCCAGCATGACGATTCCCGCGAGCTTACCGTCATCGCCAACGACCGGAAAGGTCCGGTTCTCGGAGGCCCGGACAAGGGGCGCGATCTCGCCGATTGAAGCGTCCGCCGGCAGCGCGACGTACTGCTCGTCCATGATGTCCCGAACTCGAATCCCGTCGAGAAGGGCGAAGTCCATCCCGCGCCTGATTCGCTCTCCCTTGCGCACCAGCCAGCGCGTGAAGGCCGACTCGGGCTCGAACAGCTCCGAGACCTTCAGGCTGACGACGCAGGCGATCATCAGCGGCGGCACCAGCGAGTAGTTGTGCGCCAGCTCGAAGGTGACCAGTATCGCCTGGAGCGGCGCGCGCATGACGGCTCCCATCACGGCGGCCATGCCCACCATCACGTAAGCGGCCGTCGGCGCCGTCTCGAGCGAGAGGCCGCCGGAGAGGACCCGCACGAAGAGCGCCCCCAGCGCGGCCCCCGCGAAGAGCGAAGGCGCGAATATGCCCCCGCTCGTCCCGGACGCCAGCGCAGTGCTGCAGAGCAAGGGCTTGAGGACCACGAACAACAGCAGCAGCTTCAGGGAGTACTCGGGCTCCGTCAGCAAGGTTTGGATAACAGGCCGCCCGGTGCCCAGCAGGTCCCGGCACAGGAAACCGACCAGCCCCACGACGAGGCCGCCGAACAGCGCCTTCGCCCACCACTGGGAGAAGAGCCGGTCCATCGTCGCTTCGGCGGCGAAGATCGTCTTGATGAAATAGACTGCCGCCAGCCCGCAGGCCACGCCCAGCACCAGGAAAGCCAGGTAGTCCGCGCCCGCGAAATGGAAGTGTTCGGCGGCGATCTGGTACTCCGGGGTCCCGCCCATGACGGCGTGGCGCGTCAGCACGGCCAGGAAGGAGGCGACGATCAGCGGGAGCAGCGCGGCCGTGCTGGCGCTGCCCAGTATCAGCTCGGCGCTGAAGACCGCCCCGCCGATGGGGGCGCCGTACTTGGCCGCCAGCCCGGCGGCCGCCCCGGCAGCCACGAGGATGCGGATGTTCTCAACGCCCATCTTGAAGCGTCCGCCGACCGCGCTCCCCACGGCTGCGCCCGCCTGGACAACCGGCCCCTCCATCCCCAGCGGGGCGCCGGCGCCGATGCAGAGCGCAGTCGCCAGGGGCTTGATGAACATGACGCGCCTGCGGATGTACCCGCCGCGCCCCACGGCGCTCATCACGTGGCTGATGCCCGCCCCGTACGCCTCCGGCGCCCAGCGGCGCAGCACCCACGCCACGAGCAGGAAGACGGCCGCGGGGATCAGGATGAGGCAGTAGTTCCACGGACCGGGAAGCGCGTCGAGGCCGTGGCCGATACCGAAGAACAGGTGGCGGTTCAGCCACGTTATGAGCCAGCCGAGCAGCAGCGCCAGCAGGCCGGCGCCGATGCCGACGACGCCCGCAAGCAACACGGTCATCCCCACGGCGGACGTCTCGGCGCGCGGTGGGATGAGCTTGCGGTACAGCCGTCTCAGGTGATCAGACGCCCGCCTCATGCACCCCCCGTCCCTCCCCCCCTCTCGCCTGCAGTCGATTATAGCAGAAGCCCGAACCGCCCGGCAACGCGTCGGCCTCTCAGGCCGTCTCGTAGCCGGCTTTCTGCAGAATGGTCCTCACTGACAGGCTGGCCGGCGAATCTCCGGGGAGTTCCAGCAACGAGCGTCCCTCCCAGTCGAACTCCTCAACGTCTTCGTCGGGCGCGAGTCGCCCCAGGTAGGTCGCGCCGTCCAGCTCCGCAAGCTCGCGTTCTGCCTTTGGCGAGAACCGGCAGTTTCCGACGAGGTAGAGGTTGCTGAAGCTGACCCCGATGGCCTCGGCGATCTCGGCCAGCCGGCGGGCATTGCGCAGGGCTTTCGCGGAGGGGTCAATCAGCGCGAACACGTCGTCCACGTCGCGCACGATGCGCCGGTTCACGTGCTCCAGCCCGGCGGGGGAGTCCAGGACCGTGTAGGCGTAGTTCTTCGCCAGCGCGGGCAGCAGGCTCTGGAGCACGTTGTTGGGCTGGCAGTAGCACCCGCGCGTCCACTTGACGCCGAGCGTAACGAGATCGAACCGTTCGGATTCGTAAAGGCACGAGAGGTTCAGCAGGTACTCCATCTTCTGCGCCAGCGGCATGGACCGGAGTTCCCCGTAGGCGTCGGGTTTCTGCAGCTTGTAGAGGACGTCGGATATGGAGTTCACGCCCGCCCCGGCCAGGTCCGCCCCCAGGAGTTGGGCCAGGCTCTGGTCCGGGTCAGCGTCGATGAGCAGGGGCGGCGAGGGCAGGTGCCGCACGGCAAGCGCGACGAACGTGCTCTTGCCGACGCCCCCCCTTCCGGTGGCGACCATCAGTTTCCCCATCTGCGTCCTCCAGCATGGCTTCCAGGCTTGCCGCTCAGTCCGCGCCCGAGCGGAACGTCCACTCTAACCGCCCCGCCGCGCGGGCGCAACCTACGGGCAGCCGGCCAGGCGGTCCGCGAGACCGGCGCTCCGCGCGGCCGCCCTGACCCTTTCCCGCAGCGCCGACAGGTAGGAGTCCCGTGTCCGGCGATGGTGGAGCATCCGGCTGTAGGTGTCGTGCAGTTCGGGGAAGTGCCGGCGCACGAGCCTGCCGACCGAGGGCCAGACGCGCGGGCGGGGGTTCAGCGCGTCCACCCAGATGACGTCCACGCCGACCTCGGCGGCCCGCTCGAACAGCGCGCGGAGGGAATCCCGCGTGTCGGAAAGCTCCGGCAGCAGCGGGCCGAACATGACGGACGTCTCCAGCCCGGCCTCCCTGGCGGCTTCCAGGACGTGCCACCGCTGCTCGACTGCGGCCGCTCGCGGCTCCCAGAGCCGCGCCAGCCGGGGGTCAAGCGTCGTTATGGTCGTGCCGACCCGCGCCAGGCCGGGCCGGAAGATGTCCAGGTCCCTCAGCACCAGCGCGCTCTTGGTCAGCGCGTTGACCTTGAAGCCGTGCTCGACCAGCATCCCGCAGCACTGCCGCGTCAGCTCCCATTCGCGCTCCAGAGGCTGCCAGGCGTCGCAAGCGCTGCTGACGAACACGTCGCCGGGCTCGGCCCGCTTGAGCTGCCGGGCGAGCGCCTCGGCGGCGTTGACCTTCACGTCCACGAACTCCCCCCACGGCTCCGGGTGCGGGTGGAACCGCTGCATGAACCGCGCGTAGCAGTAAACGCACCCGTGCTCGCAGCCCGTGTAGCAGTTCATCGAGTAGTGCCCGATGCTGCTGCGGTTCAGCACGGTCTTGCACGTCACTTCCCGCACGACCAGGCGGCGCCCATGCCTGCCATCCGCGCACACGCGACGGTCCCCCACGCTCGGCCAGCCAACACCGTTCCCTCTCCACCAATCTACATGACCTCGCCGGGGCCGGCAACGGGCACGCCCGCTTTTGCAGCCCCGCAGGACATGGCCTATAATGCCGGGTTCACCTGAACTACACCTCGGGCGAGATCGCGCCATGAGCAGTTACCGTGTAGTCCCCGTCGGCGCAGTGCGCCGCCGCGACGCGGAGCAGCCGAACGCGGAGTGCGTCATCCGGGTCAGGCCGGAACTGGAGCCGGCCCTGCTGGGCATCGAGCCGGGAAGCCGCCTCCAGATCCTTTACTGGATGCACGGGCTCGGCGAGGCCGACCGGGAGATACTGCAATGCCACCCGAGGGGCGACCGGTCGAGGCCGAAGCGCGGCGTCTTCGCGCTCCGCAGCCCGATGCGGCCCAACCCCATCGGCGTCACGGAGGTCGAGGTCGTAGCGGTGCACGGCAACGAGCTGACCGTGACGGGCCTGGACGCGTTGGACGGATCGCCGGTCGTTGACATCAAAGTCGCCCCGTGACGGCGGGTTGCCGGGGCGGCAGGAGCCAGCCAATGGCAAGATACACTTACGGGCCGGTGCCGTCGCGCCGGCTGGGCAGGTCGCTGGGCGTGGACCTCGTGCCGCCGAAGACGTGCGACTTCAACTGCGTCTATTGCCAGCTCGGCCCGACGGCCCGGACGACGCTCGAGCGGGCCGAATACGCGCCGGTCGGCGAGGTGCTGGACGACCTGGCCGCGCGGCTGAAGGAATGCCCGCGCCCGGACTACGTCACCCTGGGCGGCTCCGGCGAGCCGACGCTGCACAGCTCATTCGGAGAAGTGGCGGCGGGCGTCCGACGCCTGACCGACGTGCCCGTCGCCCTGCTGACCAACGGCTCGCTCTTCTTCCTGCCCGAGGTGCGCGCGGCGTGCGAGGAGATGGACCTTATCCTCCCCTCGCTGGACGCTGGGGACGAGGAGACGTTCCGGCGAGTCAACCGGCCCCACCCCGGACTGACCCTGGAGGGGATAGTGACGGGCCTCGTCGCGCTGCGGGAGGAGTTCGCGGGCGAGATATGGCTCGAAGTATTCATCGTGGAGGGCCTGAACTCATCCGACGCCCAGGCCCGCAGCATGGCCGCGATGATCGAGCGCATCCGGCCCCACCGCGTGCAGATCAACACGGCAGTCCGGCCGGCCGCCGAACCGGGCGTCCATGCCGCACCTGCGGAGAGGCTGGAGGAGGTCCGCCGGCTGCTCGGGCCGCGCGCCGAGATCATCGTCCCGACGACCGTCTTCGAGATGGACGTCGCCGCCACGGCGCAGAAGGAGGAGGTGCTCGACCTGCTGCGGCGCAGGCCCGCCACGCTCGAGGACATCGCCGGCGGGCTGGGCATCCACCCGAACGAGGCGATCAAGTACGTCCAGGCGCTGCTGTCCGAGGGGGCGATCCAGAGGCGGCAGCGCGTCTACGAGACGTTCTACGAGGCGGTCGGGCCCGAATGAGGGCGGCGTTCAGCCGGAAGCGCCTTCGCCCGTGTCCGGCCCCGTTACTTCCAGCGTGCGCGGTTCCCTGACCATGAAGACGAGCCACAGGACCCCCAGCAGCGTGGGAACAAGCGCCCACCCGATCCCGGCCCGAACGCCCACCAGGTGCTCCATGAACCAGCCCGTGCCGAGCGGCACCAGCAGCAGGAACGGGCTCAGGAACATGTTGCCCAGCGTGATGTGGGCCACGCGGCTGTCGTGCGGGCACGTCTCGAAGAGCATGTTGACGTGGCTGACCCAGGCCGAGGACCACGCGACGCCCACCAGCGCGAAGCTGGCGATGCAGGCCAGGCCGCCGCGTCCCAGGAACGCCACGGCCAATGAGGCCACCTGCGCCAGGGCGCCGAGCAGGATGCCCACCTTGTGACCGGCACGGTCACCCAGCCGGCCAAGGACGTAACTGGCGAGGGCCTGCGGCAGCGTCAGGAAGGCGCCGAGCGCGATGACCGTGCTGTCGGCCAGCCCGCCGCCCTCCGGGCTCTTGAAGTGAATCGCATAGAAGCCCGTCGCACCGGCGCCCAGAGTGAGCACGATCCTGGCCACCAGGTACCTGCGGAAGTTCTTCTCCCGCAAAGACCGCAGGAGCCGGCCGGCCGTCTCCGCCAGCTTCATTGTCGTGGCAGGCGCCGTCACCGACGCCGGCTCGCGCACGGCCAAGAAGAAGCCGAGCGCGACGGCGCAGATGAACGCGCTGAACGCGAAGAGCAGGCCATAGTCCACGGGGAAGTCCAGGAAGCGCAGCGCGGCGCCGGCGGCCAACGCCGCTATGCTCACCCCCAGGGCCGACGCGCCGGCCATCATGCCGATGGCCCGACCGCGGATCTCCCGGCGGAACACCAGTGCCTGCCAGTCGAACCACAGGGGCGTAGCCGACCCGCCCCCCACGAAGCGAACCGCCAGCAGGCCCAGAACCGCCGCGGCGCAGAGGCGAGGCTCGCGCGGCCCCAGGAAGTAGACTGCCAGCCCCATCGCCAGGTACGTGGGCACCGAGCAGCAGAAGCTCCACGGGACCAGGAACCTCTTGGTCCTGCGCCGCCGGCCGAACAGCACCAGCCCGACCGGCTGCCCCACGTACCAGCCCGCCGTGCAGATGCTGAACCCCAGGCCCAGCAGCACCTTCCCCGCGCCGAGTTGCGTCAGCAAAAGGGGCAGGGCCGTCATCGCCGCCACCAGCCCCATGCCGATCCCGAACACACCCTCCCCGGCGGTGCATTTCAGTACGTTCGAGCGTTCTATCGGGCGCATGGCTGATCCGTCCGTCCCTGCGGGACGGAGTTCAGGATCCAGAGTTCAGGGGCGACGGAAAGCATGCCCTTCCCGCCTTCTCCTCGGGTAGCGCCGGGCGTCTCGCCCGGTGTGTACGCAGCGCCAGCCCCCGGCGAGGCGCCGGGGGCTACCGGGGAGGAGCTTTCCACAGCGCCCTGAACTCAGAAGTCGGCGGGCAGTTGCTTGGCCTCGATCTCCCTCCGGAGCCGCTCCAGGAACTCCTCCACCGGCACAGCCCCCTCGTCGCCCCGGTCGTGGCTGCGAACGCTGACGGTGCCGCCCTCGGCCTCCCGGTCCCCGACGACCAGCAGGTAAGGGACCTTCTCCACGGTGCCGGAGCGGACCTTGTAGCCCATGGTCTCGTTGCGCTCGTCGCAGGAGGCGCGCACGTCGACGGCCTTCAGCCGCGCTAGAACGCCGCGCGCGTATTCGACGTGCCGGTCGGTGATGGGCAGCAGGCGCACCTGCTCCGGCGCGAGCCAGACCGGGAACCAGCCGGCGAAGTGCTCGATGATCTCCCCCGTGAAGCGCTCAAGCGACCCGAGGATGGCCCGATGGACGATGATGCACTCGTGCTCCCTGCCGTCCTCGCCGACGTAAGTGACCTCGAAACGCTTCGGCAGGTTCAGGTCCACCTGGATGGTGGGTCCCTGCTCCCACTCGCGCCCCAGCGAATCGAGCGGGACAACGTCTATCTTCGGGGCATAGAACGCGCCGGCGCCTTCGTCCACCTCAAAGTCGAGCCCCTTCTCCTCCAAGGCCCGCCGCAGCGATTCGGTGGCGCGGTCCCACTCCTCGTCGCTCGCCTCCTCAAGGGATACCTCGGGCCGCGTGGACAGGTAGAACTTATAGCTCAGCCCGAAAACGCCGAGTATCTCCTGCACCAGGTCCAGCACCTTCCCCACCTCGCCCACAAGTTGCTCCGGGGTGCAGAAGATGTGCGCGTCGTCCTGGGTGAAGCCGCGCACGCGCATCATCCCGTGCAGAGCGCCGCTCATCTCGTAGCGATAGACGGTGCCCAGCTCGGCGTACAGGATCGGCAGGTCCCTGTAGGAGCGGATCTGCGTCTGGAAGATCTTGATGTGCGCCGGACAGTTCATCGGCTTGAGGCGGTAGCGCTCCTCGTCGATCACCAGCGGGGCGTACATCATCTCCTCGTACTTCGGAATGTGCCCGCTGCGCAGGTAGACCCTCTCGGAGGCGATGTGCGGGGTGTAGACTAACTGGTAGCCGCGACGCCGGTGGAGGTCCTTCCAGTAGTCCTCGATCACGCCGCGCAGTTCAGCCCCCCGGGGGTGCCAGAGCACCAGCCCCTGGCCTATCTCGTCGTCGAAGCTGAACAGGCCCAGCTCCTTGCCGAGGCGCCGGTGATCGCGCTTTTCGGCCTCGCGCAGCCGTTCGAGGTGTTCTTCCAGCTCCCCCTCGGTGGCAAAGGCGGTGCCGTAGATCCTCTGCATCTGCGGCCGCGACGAGTCGCCGCGCCAGTAGGCGCCAGCGATGCTGAGCAGCTTGAACGCGCCCGCCTTGCCCGCGTGCGGCACGTGCGGGCCCCGGCACAGGTCCACGAACCCCCCCGTCCGGTAGAGCGACACGACGGCGTCCTCGATCCCGTCTATGAGTTCGACCTTGTAGGGCTGCCCGGCCTCTTCCATCAGCCGGCGTGCGTCCTCGGTCGGCATCTCCGTCCGCTCGAACGGCGCGTCCTCAGCGATGATGCGCGCCATCTCGTCCTCGATGCGCTCCAGGTCGTCGGCGCTGATGGCGTCGGGCAGGTCGAAGTCATAGTAGAACCCGTCTCGGATGGCCGGGCCGATGCCGAACTTGACTTCGTCGAACAGGTTGCCCACGGCGCAGGCCATGACGTGGCCCACGCTATGGCGCATGATGTCCAGCCCTTCCAGCATGTCCACGGTGACGATAATCAGGTCGGCGTCGTGCTCCAGCGGGACGTTCAGGTCCACCGGGACGCCGTCCACGCGCGCGGCGACGGCGTCGCGGGCGAGCGACTTGCCGATGGACTCGGCCACCTCGGCCGGTGTGATGCCGGCCGGCTTCTTCAGGACGCTGCCGTCGGGCAAGGTAAGCGAGATGTTCATGGCGATTTCACCACAGGGAGTCGAACGCGAGCGAGGGCGACGGAAGACGCGAGTTTACCACGACGACACGACGGACACAACGGACGGGCGACAGTGTTCAGGGTCCGGGGGGCGGGGGTCGAGGTCCAGGGCTCGGGGCTGTCGTTGCAGCCTGCCTTGAGCCTGTCGAAGGGTCGCCGTCGCCGTTACTTCTTACTTCTGCCTTCTGCCCCGCCGTACGGCGGGCAAGCTTCATACTTGTCTTTCCCAGTCCGGGTTGGGCTCCGGGATCCTGGCCTGGACGCTCTCGCGCCACCGGACCAGCATGTCGTGCAGCTCGCGGGCGCGCTCCGGCTCGTCGGGCGCGAGGTTGCGCTCCTCGCTCACGTCCTCGCGCAGGTTGTAGAGCTCGAGCCGGCCGTCCTCGAAGAACTCGATCAGCTTGTAGTCCCCTGCCCGCAGGGAGCAGCCCGGCGTGCCGCCCTGGTTGCCGTAGTGCGGGTAGTGCCAGTAGATCGCCTCCCGGTCCAGCGCGCCCTCCCCTTTCAGGAGCGGCACAAGGCTGACGCCGTCGCAGTGCTGCTCCGGCATCGGTTCCAGCGCGGCCATCTCGAGCATGGTCGGATAGAAGTCGGGACTGGTGACGGGCACGGAGCAGGTGGCGCCGGGCTCGACGACGCCAGGCCACCTGACCAGCAGGGGCTCGCGCGTGCCGCCCTCGTACATCCAGCCCTTGCCCTCGGCCAGGGGGGCGTTACACGTGGGCGAGCCCTCCGAAGTAGCCAGGCCGCCGTTGTCCGAGGTGAAGAAGACGACGGTGTTCTGCGCCTGGCCGATCTCCTCAACGGTCTTCAGGAGCCGCCCGACGTTCTCGTCCACGCTGCGGACCATGCTGGCGTACCCGGGGTCGGACTGCACCAGCCGGCGCGTGACGCGCTGGTCGTTCTTGTGCTCGCACGGGAACGGCTCGCCGACCTCGAACGTCTTCACCCTGTCCAGCCCCAGCCGCTCGGCCTTGGCCTGGAACTCCCTGACGTAATCCGGCTTGCCCTGGATCGGGATGTGCACGGCGTAGTAGGCGAGGTAGAGGAAGAACGGCCGGTCGCCGCCCGCGTGGATGAGCCGGATGGCCTCGTCGGTGAGGCGGTCGGTCAGGTACTCGCCGTCCGGCCCGTCGGGCAGCGTGGGAATGTTGTAGGGGCTGAAGTAGCCGGAGGTCGGCATCCCCATATGGCAGCCGGCGACGTTGACGTCGAAGCCGTGCCTGTCCGGCCAGTAGTCCTCGCCGCCCAGGTGCCACTTGCCCACGTGCCAGGTGCTGTAACCCGCCCCCTTCAAGGCGCGGGCGACGGTGCGCTCCTCCAGGGGCAGGTGATCTACATAGGGGGCGCTGAGCAGCCTGCCCCTGGCTTCTCCCCGGATGTAGTTGGTCACGCCGACCCGCGCCGGATAGCGGCCCGTCATGATGCTGGCCCGCGTGGGCGAGCAGACGGGGCAGGCGGCGTAGGCGTCCGTGAAGCGCACGCCCTCCCGCGCGAGCCGGTCCAGGTTCGGCGTCTCGTAGAACCCGCTGCCGTAGCAGGCGAGGTCCTTCCAACCCATGTCGTCCAGCAGGATGAAGATGAAGTTCGGCCGGGGCATCCCTTGTCTCCTTCGCGGGCCAGCGAAGCGCCATTATGGGCCGCCGGCGGCCGCCTTTCAAGGAAGCGGGCGCGCGGCAACGGTTGTCCTTGCGATCAGCGACGAGTGCCTTATCCTGGTATGTGCGGGAAGAAGTTCCCCCGGAACTCCCTGACGAGGCAATGATGAGATTCCCGTTCACGCTCGTTCTGATCGTGCTGGCGGCGGGGCCGCCCGCCAACCCGCTGCCGAACCCGGGTTTCGAGGACGGCCTCCAGCACTGGACGATCAGGGACGCCATGTCCCGCGTCGTGCCGGAGGCAGCGCACAGCGGGGAGATGGGCCTGCGGGTCGAGGACGGTGATGCCGCCGGCGGCTCCTCCGCCACCAGCGCCAGGTTCGCCGTCGCGCCCGGGCAGGAACTCACGCTCACCTTCTGGGCCAGGGCCCGCGCCGATTTCCTCGGCGTGTATCTCTGGCTCTACGGGTCCGAGGGACGGCTCGTCCAGGACCCCGCGCAACGCGTCGGCGGGGGCCTGCCCATCTGCGGCGTGAAGGACACCGCCGGCGAATGGCGCCGCCACAGCCTGCGGGCCAGGGTCCCGCCGGGCGTGGCGGCCGTGGCGGTCTGGGTCCACTCCTACTCCGGATCGACCGGCGCGGCGGACCTCGACGACTTCGCCCTCGGCGGCCTCCCGCCGGACGCCGAGCCCCTGCCCGCGCCCGGGGACGTTCCCGTCGAACTCCCGCCGCGCAAGGGCTCGCCCGTCATCGTCATCAAGCTGGACGACCTCAGGCAGATTGACGGGAAGGTCCACGGCCTCTGGCTGCGCGTGGCCGAGCTGGTCGAGTCGCGCCGCATCAAGGCGAGCGCCGGCGTCATCTGCCAGACGCTGCAGGAGGCCACGCCGCAGTATGCGCAGTGGATCAAGGACCGCCGTGCGTCGGGGCGGTGGGAGTTCTGGTTCCACGGCTGGGACCACGCCGTGCACGAGGCCGACGGCAAGTCGCACAACGAGTTCGCCGGCCGGCCCTACGCGGAGCAGAAGCGGCGCTTCGACGATGCGCAGGCGCTCGCCCTGGAGAAGCTGGGCTTCCCGTTCCGCACCTTCGGCCCGCCCGGCGGCGTGCCGGCGCAGGGCTTCAACGCCGATACCATCCGCGTGATGGCGGACGACCCCCACATGGAGGTCTGGCTCTATCCGCAACCCATCGACGCGGCCGGCAAGGCGCTGGAGGCGGCGGGCAAGGTCGTGATCCTGGATCGCGTGTGGGCCGTGAACATCGAGGGCAGCGTGGGCATGCCCGACTACGCCCGGTTCGTCCGGGGTTACGCCGCCAACGCCGACCGCGACTACTTCGTCCTTCAGGGGCATCCCATGATGTGGGGGCATCCCGGGCGGTTCGAGGAGTTCGTCAGGATCGTTGACTTCCTCATCGCCCAGGACGCCGTCTTCGTCACGCCCACGGAATGCGCGGCGATGGTGAGAAAGGCGAGGGCCGACCTGGCGGAGCCGGCCCCAGCGTCGGAATAGCCGGCCGTCACCGCGTCAGCGGCGGTCCCAACTCGATGTCGCCGTAAGGGTTCGGGTTCGGTCCGTCCGCCGCCGGCAGGCGCCACGGGTCCACGCCGCGCGGCCAGCGCAGGTCGGCCTGGGAGTCCCGGCCCCCGGCAGCCCTGTCGGAATCGTTGTAGCCGAGCACGGTCGCCAGACGCGCCCCGACCGGCTGCTCCCACCATTCGCCGCCGGCCCCCACGGCCGACCAGGGCAGGAACCACTCCATGCCGCGCCGGCCTTCGCCGACCGAGGAGCGCCGGACCACGATGCCATACCGCTCCGCCGCCTCGTCGCCGGACAGCGCCACCCGCCGCTGCTCCCACGGGCTGGGAACGTTCATGGCGACATCGTCGGCGGGGCCGTCGGCCGGGCCGAAGTGGCCCTGGTACTGGATGCCGCGCAGCATCAGGCAGAGGTCCACGGGCTTGCTGAACCAGCGCGTCGGCGGGCCCTCCGACCAGAGGTCGGCGGACGCGTCGCGGCCGACGTGCATGTCCACGGCGTCCCGGAGGCTGCCTGCCTCGGCCCAGGCGTCGTCCCGCACCTCGTAGAGCAGGTAGAGCCCCGCGCGGCTGTAGGCCGCCTTAACGGTGATGTCCAGCCCCTCTGCCACCTTCGCCGGATCCGCTCCCTCCTGTTCGCGCCCGGTCCAGTGGGCGGCCGGCGTCATGTGGGCCACGTCGTGGCCCTCGCCGTAGAGGCCCCAGAACGGCGCAACGCCGTCGCCCTGCCCGAACTGCTTCTCCTGCCCGGCGTCCAGGCCGTAGGCCACCAGCACGGCGTCGTCCGCGTCGGCGGCCGGCCTCGCCACGGGCTCGGGCAGGTCGCAGACGGACGCGCCCCAGGCCGGGCGCGGGTCGGCGGGAGCGGCAATGTCCATCGCCGCCGCGTTGTGCCGGCGCAGGGCCTCCGCCGTCTCGGGCGTGTTCACCATGAAGTGCGTCGGATAGCTCGTCCGCACGCTCCCCCCGGCGTCGTAGCCGAGGGCCGAGAACGCATAGACGGTGTGGCGCGGGTCCACGGTGACCTCGCAGGTCGTGTCCTCGCCCTGCCGGACGGTCTTGAGCAGTTCGGCTCCGTGGTAGAACTCGATCCTCTCCCAGCCCGGCAGGCCGCTCGCGTCGCAGTCCAGCACGACGCGCGCGCCGGCCATCAGCACGTTGCCCCCGACGGAGGACAGGAATGTGCCCCGCTCGTTCGGGTTCTCGACGGCCCCCAGGTGCCGCACCTGGAGCTTGAGCGGGTTGTCGTACGTCGCCAGGGCGCGGTAAAGGAACGCGACGTGCGCGTCAGGCACCCAGCCGGCCTTTGACCTGTCGCCCTTGTAGGCGTCGTACGGCGCGACGCGCGTCAGGTCGGACCGCCAGGACTCCATATCCACCAGCCAGCCGTCCTCGCGCTTCAGTTCGGGCATCACGACGGGGCCCTGCCGGCCGTCCGCGTCCCCGGGCAGGCGCAGGGCGATGCACCGCTCGAAGAACTTCATGTCCACGTCGTCGATGTGGCCGATGGCGTGGCCCTTGCCCTGCTCGGCGTCCCACGCCCAGAGCGCGCCGCGCGGGGCGGCGTTCGCGAAGAGTTCCTCGGTCAGCTCGACGCCCCCGCGCAGGAGGGGGTCCTCCGGCCCGACGTGCATCAGGGCGGGGACCTTCAGCGCGGCGTCCGGGGGGACCGCCGGCGTGTACCTCGGCCCGACGTTCGGCGCGATGCAGAGCATGCGCTCCGGCGCGACGCACAACAGGCTGTAGGCGGTGATACCGGCGTTCGAGCTGCCGCGCGCGATCAGGGGGACGTGGGCCAGCTCCGGGTGGATGCCCATGCTCGCCCAGTCGTCCAGCGCTCCCAGGATTGTCCGCCCCGTCCGCGCGTAGATGTCGCGCCCGGGGAAGGCCGTCACGCCGATGATGCCCAGGCCGTGGCGCGCAGCGAACACCTGGAGGTTGCCGTCGCGGGCCTTGCTGCGCGTGTCGCCGCCGGTCCCGCCGCCGGGATTGCCGTGGAACAGGATGCCGCGGATCGGCCGGCCCGGGGGCGTCCAGAGCTTGATCCCCTTGGCCCCCCCGGCGTCGCGGTAGTCGTAGAAGACGCCGTCGAAGTGGACTTGCCCGCCGTCGGACGCCGGCAGCACGACGTTCACGTTCTTTGCCATCTCGCTCGATTGGCCTCCGGTTGAGGGCGCGGCACACCCGGCCAGGACGCAGAACGCCAGGCAGCCAGAAAGGACGATCCGACGCAGCAACTGAACAGGCGATGCGGCATCGCGGGCAACTCGCGGCATCTCATTTCCCCTTCCAGTCAGAGACACAGACCGTCAATAAACCACAACGACACGGCGAGCACAACGTAACGGCAGGAGAAGAACAACGACAAACGGACGCCGCCTTACGACGAAGACAGAGCGGCGCAACAGGAACCAACGGCCGCTCTCCGCGCGCCCACCCACCGGTGCGACCCACGAAAGCGCCACAGCCGGCCTTACTTTCCCTCCGTTACTCCTCTTCCTTTCCCGTGTTCGTCGTGCTCGTGGTGTCGTCGTGGTTGGACTGCTGTTCGTCGGCGATGCCGCGCGCCCGGCGGATGGCGTCGAGGCGCGCCTTCAACTCCTTCTCGTGCCCCTGCTCGGTCGGCCGGTAGTAGATGCGCGTCGTCGGGATGTAGTCCTGGTCAACCCAGTGCCCCTCGAAGGCGTGGGCGTACTTGTAGCCCTTGCCGTGGCCGAGGCGCTCCGCGCCGGGGTAGCTGGCGTCCCTGAGGTAGTCCGGCACGGGCAGCGTGCGCCCCTCCCGGACGTCCTGCGCGGCGGCGTCCACGGCGGCGTATGAGGCGTTGCTCTTCGGGGCACAGGCGATGTAGGTTACGGCCTGGGCCAGGGGGATCCTCGCCTCGGGCATCCCGACGAACTCGACGGCCTGCTGGGCGGCGGTCGCCAGCACGAGCGCGTTCGGCGCGGCGTTGCCCACGTCCTCTGCCGCGCAGATGACGATCCGCCGCGCGACGAACCGCGGGTCCTCCCCCGCCTCCAGCATCTTCGCCATCCAGTAGAGGGCGGCGTCGGGGTCGCTGCCGCGCATGCTCTTGATGAACGCGCTCGCCGTGTCGTAGTGCTCGTCCTCGTCGCGGTCGTAGACGAGCGCCTTGCGCTGGATCGAGTCCTCGGCCAGGGCCAGGTCGAAGTGGACGGCGCCGTCCGGCCCCGGCTCGGCGCTCAGGACGCCGACCTCCAGGGCGTTCAGGGCGCGGCGCGCGTCGCCATCGGACGTGACGGCCAGGTGGTCGAGCGCCTCGTCGTCCGCCGCCACGGCGCGGCCGCCCAGCCCCCTCTCCTCGTCCTTGAGCGCCCGGAGCAGGATGGCTCGTATCTGCTCCGGGTCCAGCGGCTTGAACTGGAATATCTGGGAGCGCGACAGCAGCGGCGAGTTGATGGAGTGGAACGGGTTGTGCGTGGTCGCGCCGATGAGAATGACCGTGCCCGCCTCGACGTCCGGCAGGAGCACGTCCTGCTGGGCGCGGTTGAACCGGTGCAGCTCGTCGATGAACAGGACGGTGCGGCGGCCGCCGCGCCGCCTGCGTTCGGCGGCGCGGGCGATTACCTCGCGCATCTCGGCCACGTTGGACGTGGTGGCGTTGAGGGGCTCAAAGTAAGCGCGGGTGCGCCCGGCGATGACGTGCGCCAGCGCCGTCTTGCCCGTGCCGGGCGGGCCGTAGAAGATCAGCGAGGCCAGCCGGTCCGCGCGTATCATGCGCCACAGCAGGCGGCCCTCGCCCAGGAAGTGCCCCTGGCCGACGAACTCCTCCAGGTCGCGCGGGCGCATCCTGATCGCGAGCGGCGCGTCCTCCGGCGGCGGCTGAGGCCCCGACTCGCCCTGTTCTTCGAAAAGCGCCATGGCCCTGTCCTCCCGGTGGGGGCAGGTTACAGGCAAGGGGCGCGCCGGTCAAGCCCCGTCACGGCTGGCTCGTCCCCAGTTTCATAGCGTGTTCTCCGACGCCAGGGGGAGGGGACGA